>JANNMM010000010.1:0-37512 GCA_031397915.1 Rhodoferax sp.
CATGAAGAAAACATTTCAGCTTGCCGTGGAAGGCAAACACCCCGAGCGCCTGCTCGAAGCCATCAAACACGAGATCCGCAAATACTTCAAACGCGAGCGCCGCCGCGCTTTGCCTGAAGGGGCGGATTTTTGGGACTTTGACTGTCAATTTGGCGCCGCGCAAGACGCTGCGGTGCCTGCGGTTGAGGCCGAACTGATGCGCCTGATTGACGCCGTCACCCAGGGCGGTGGCACACAGTTCTATGTGGAGATTCTGGCCAAACCGGGCAAGCGCCAGTCTCGCGTGAAAGATGGGGCGGCACAAGACGGCGCGGATTGATACACAAATCGCGCCATCTTTCGCCAGGGTACACACCCGCGACACATGGGCGGCCCACCATGGGGACTCTTGAATCAACCGGAGTCACTCCTTGAAATCGTCCAAAATCGTTTGCGCCATTGCCATTGCCAGCCTGGGTTTTGGTTCACTCTCGTTCGCACAAAACAATGACCGGCGGGATGGGCGGGACGGAAGAGGAGCGCGCCAGGGCCCGCAGCAAATGGAGCAACAACACCAGCGGCCCAGTGGCCCGGCGTTTCATAACCAGGGACGTGATGACCGCCGTGCCGACAACCGGCGCGACCATCGCTACGACAACCGTGTCGACCACCGCTCAGACCACCGCTTTGATCACCGTTTTGACAATCGCCTGAGCCACGGCGATGTGCGCCGCAACGACCGCTTCAGCTATTACAACGCACGCGGCCCTGAGTTCCATCGGGGTGGCTACATGCCGCAGTACCTGCGCAGCCAGCAATACGTGGTGACAGACTACCACTCACACCGCTTGAGCGCGCCCCCGCGCGGGCACTACTGGGGGCAGGTGGGCAATGACTATGTGTTGTTCGCCATCGCCACCGGTGTGATTGCCAGCATCATTCTCAACAACTGACGATTGGGCGGCGGGCCAAGTGAAAACGGCACCTTTCGGTGCCGTTTCTCTATCTGGCGTGCCGCCTGTTAACCGCGGCGCTCGTAACGGTCGTTGCGCAGCATGCGGTCCAGGTCGTTGCTCAGCTGGTTGATTTCGTCGCGCAACTGGCGGCGCTCCTGCTGGGTGACCACGCCGTCGCTCTTGAAGCTGACTTCGTGCCGCGCAATGTCACGCTCGCGCCGTTGCAGGCGGTAGGCCTCGCGCTGGCTGATGCGCCCCGAGCGGATGCCTTCGTCTATGCGCTGGCTGAGGTTGGCCTGGCGGTTGTCAATGCCGGGCGTCATGCCGGGGCGGGCATTGAATTCCGAGTTGTTCATCATGCGCTCGACCTCGGCCGCCAGTGCTTCCAGTTCGCCGCGCAACTGCTGGCGCTCCTGCGGGGTGACGCTGCCGTCGGCCCTGAAGCGGTTCTCGCGAATTTCAATGTCGCGGTCACGGCGCAGCAACTCGCGCGCCTCATAGGGTGTGATGTGGCCGGAGGCCATGCCTTGCTGGATACGGGCGCTGATGGCCTGCTGGGCCCGGTCAATCGCCGGTGTATTCGTGTTTTGCGCCAGCGCCGGGGCCTGGCCCAGGCCGGCAAACAGGGCCGATGCAAACACGGAGGCGGTAAAGAGTTTGGAAGTCATGAATGTTCCTCATAATGAAGGCTGGAAAATTCATTGTTGCCCTGGCGGAGTCAAAGAGATGTAGGACAAGGGGCTGCAAAACGGGTATCGAAGCCGCGAAAAATTGAGGCGGCAAAGGCCAGCGCAACCAAAGGATCGACGATGCACATCCAGTCTCTGGCGCAATTGCGCGCACTTTATGCCGCACCGCGCGAACGCTCGGTGAAGAAGGAGCTGGCGCATTTGGACGCGCACTGCACACGCTTCATTGCCCAGTCGCCGCTGGTGGTGGTGGCCAGTTCAAGCCCCGAAGGTGCGATGGACGCTTCGCCGCGCGGTGGTGCGCCCGGTTTTGCCAAGGTACAGGGCACAGGCACCCTGCTGATCCCGGACTCGCCCGGCAACAACCGGCTGGACACGCTGGAAAACATCGTGCAAAACGGTCAGGTTGGCCTGCTGTTTCTCGTGCCAGGTGTCGACGAGACACTGCGCGTCAACGGCCAAGCCAGTTTGTCCACCCTGGCGGCGGACCTTGACCTTTGCGCCGACGCCAAACGCACGCCCAAGCTGGTGATCCGCGTCTCGGTGCAGGCGGCCTACCTGCACTGCGCCAAGGCGCTGATGCGCTCAGCCCTGTGGGACCCCGCGCGCCATGTCGAACGCGCGAGCCTGCCGTCGATGGGCGAAATGCTCAAGGACCAGATTGGCGGCGATATTCCGGCAGAAACCCAGGCGCAGATGATGGCGCGCTATGCGGTTGATCTGTAGACGGCTTGCCTGAGCAAAAGAACGCTATATATTTTGTAGCTATAAACGCATATTTCACGTGACTTGAGTCCCGATTTTCTTCATAATTTCGGCCGAAATAGGTGTTTTGGGCAGAATAAACCCCAATATGGGTACGATTGGCGCTAAAATGCCCTGTGTTCAACCCATTCACACAAAGGGCCGCCACCATGGGCAAAAAACTCGTCAAGCCGCTGGCCGCATCGGCCAAATCCACCAAGACCGCCAAAGCCATCGCCGCTGCGCGACCGATTGACGCGCTGTTTTCCAAAAGCCGCCAGCGCGTGTTGACGGTGCTGTTTGGCAACCCGCAGCGCAGTTTTTACGCCAACGAAATCATCGCAATGGCCCAGGTGGGCACAGGCTCCACCCAGCGCGAGCTGGTGTCTCTGGCCGAGGCCGGCCTGCTGCTGGTGAGCAAACTCGGCAACCAGAAGCACTTCCAGGCCAACCCCGATTCGGTGGTGGCCGCTGAAATTTACGCCCTGGTGCAAAAGACTTTGAGCCTCGCTGGCGTGTTGGGCGCGGCGATGGCGCCGCTGGCCAGCCAGGTCGAATTTGCCCTGGCGCATGGCAGCAACGAGCAACTGCGCGACACTGCGCACAGCGACGTCACCCTGCTGGTTGCCAGCGACAGCCTTACCGACGACGACCTCACCGCCGCACTTTCGCCTGCCGCCACCACGCTGGCGCGGCGTTTCGCCGTCGAGCTGTGCAGCCCGGCAGAGTTCAACCGCAAATGCGCCAGCGAGGCGGGTTACCTCAGCGACCTGCAGGCTCAGTCAAAGATCTGGCTGGCCGGTTCGAACGCGCAGATTTCCGCGGCTGACCCTACGGGCGTGCAGCTTTGAGCGTCAGGGTGGCGAGGTACGCCACCACATCGTCGCGCTCGCGCGCATCACCCAGGCTGTAGTTCATCGCCTGGCCGGGAATCACGTTTTCCGGCCCGGCCAGCCAGGCCACCAGCTTCTCGCGCGTCCACACCAGTGGGCTCTCGGCCAGCGCTTTCGAATACGCATAACCGGGCGCGCTGCCGGCCTTGCGCCCCAAGACTCCTTGATGCGCCGGGCCAACCCGGTTGGCATCCACACTGTGGCAGGCCACGCAGCGCGACTCGTACAGGGCCCGGCCGCGTTCGGCAGACTGGGCCATCACCGGCACGCAGTAAGCGCCGCTGATGGCCGCCAGGCCGAGCAAGTAAGCAAGGCCGGGTTTCACCGCTCAGGCTCCGAAAGACAAGGCACCGGCAGGCAGCGGGCGGCCCAATGCGTTGGTCAAGATGGTGTAGTGCATGGTTTCGTCAGCCGCCAGACGCGCCGCCACTTTGGCCAGGTCTTTGCTGCCAAAGGCCGGAATCACGCCAAGGTAGGCGTTGGTGGCGCCCAACTCCAGGCGGGCGGCCAAGTCGAGCACATCCGTCTGGTTTTTCAGGGTGTCGGCCTTGAGGGCTTTGGCGTATTCGTCGAGTTTTTTCTCCATCACCGGTGTGCCGCCCATTTTCTGGATGGTGGCGATGAGCGCGTCGCGGTGCGACTTATGGTGCCCCTGGAACTGCACGGCAATATCCAGCACCGGTTTTTGCAACAGGCCGCTGCCGGCGCCCAACTGGTAGGCGTTGATGGCTTCGTGCTCAAGCCCGAGTGCCACATTCAGGATGCCGACGTCTTTCGACATGTCGGCCTGCATGCCCTGCGCCAGTGCGTCTTTGCCCGCCAGCAGGGCCACTGCCACGGCAGACAGGCCGCCCGTGCGGGACATGAAACGGCGGCGCGAATGCGTCAAATCGCCCATATTGGCTACGCCGGTGCCGGACAAAAGGTGAAGGTTTGAAGTCATGGTGGGTTCCTTGCGTAATGGTGGTTGAATGTGCGGTTGAAGGCTTGTTGAACAGGCCGGAAATTTCTCCGACGCCCTGAATACGCGGCACGCCCGCCCACTGGATGTCGCTTGCCCCCACGGCAAGACGGGCCATATCGCGCTTTGAATCCATTCGCCGGCCAGCCGCGTAGGGGGCGCCCGCACTGCTTTACCATTGCAACAACTCCATTTTTCTGAAAGCGCCAGATGGCCGTCATCACCAACATCGAAGACCTGCGCGTACTGGCGCAAAAACGTGTGCCGCGCATGTTTTACGACTACGCCGATTCCGGCTCCTGGACCGAGAGCACTTACCGCGCCAACTGCGAGGATTTCCAGGGCATCAAGTTGCGCCAGCGCGTCGCCGTGAACATGGAAAACCGCAGCACGCGCAGCACCATGCTCGGGCGCGAGGTGGCCATGCCGGTGGCGCTTGCGCCCGTTGGCATGACCGGCATGCAACACGCCGACGGCGAGATCAAGGCCGCGCGTGCCGCCGAGAAGTTTGGCGTGCCCTTCACCCTTTCCACCATGAGCATCTGCTCGATTGAAGACATCGCCGAACACACCCGGGCGCCCTTCTGGTTCCAGCTCTACGTGATGCGCGACCGCGATTTCATTGGCCGCCTGATCGACCGCGCCAAAGCGGCGAAATGCGGGGCGCTGGTGCTCACACTCGATTTGCAAATCATCGGCCAGCGCCACAAGGACCTGAAAAACGCCCTCACAGCGCCGCCCCGGCTCACCATTCCCAACATCCTCAACATCGCCACCAAGCCGCGCTGGGCGCTGGGCATGCTCGGCACCAAACGCCACAGCTTCGGCAACATCCACGGGCACGTCAAGGGCGTTGACGACATGAGTGACCTGATGCAGTGGACGGCCAAACAGTTTGACCCCACGCTCAACTGGGGCGACGTGGAATGGATCAAGAAGCGCTGGGGCGGCAAACTGATCGTCAAAGGCATCCAGGACGTGGAAGACGCCCAACTCGCCGTGAACAGCGGCGCCGACGCGCTCATCGTCTCCAACCATGGCGGGCGCCAGCTCGATGGCGCCTTGTCGTCGATCAAATCCCTGCCACCCATCGTGGACGCGGTGGGCCAGAAGATCGAAGTGCACATGGACGGTGGCATCCGCAGCGGCCAAGACGTGCTCAAGGCGCGTGCGCTGGGCGCCAGGGGTGTTTACATTGGCCGCGCCTTCACGTATGGCCTGGGCGCCATGGGCGAAGCCGGCGTAACCCGCGCGCTGGAGATCATCCACAAGGAGCTGGATTTGACGATGGCCTTTTGCGGGCGCACGCAGATGGACACGGTGGACAAAAGCGTGTTGTTGCCCGGGACCTACCCGACCTGACATGCAGTTGACGTCGCCGGCCCCATGGGCCTGGATTCCCATCGTCATCGCGGCGGCATTTTTTCAGACCGTTCGCAACGCGGCGCAGCGCTCGCTCGTCACCGAACTCGGCACACTCTCGGCCACGCTGGTGCGCTTCCTGTATGGGCTGCCGTTTGCGGCCTTGTGGCTGTGGGTGGTTTTGCAGTTTTTGCCGGCCGGTGGCGTGGCACCGGTTTACGGCGTGGCCTATTTCATCTGGCTGGCGGTAGGCGCGGTGGCGCAAATCCTGGCCACGGCTTTTTTGCTGCTGGCGATGAAAGAGCGTAACTTCGTCATTGGTGTGGCACTGGCCAAAACCGAGGTGTTGCAGGCTGGCCTCCTGGGCAGCGTGTTGTTGCTGGAAATTCCGGGCCTCTGGTCGGCGCTGGCGATGGTGTGTGCGAGCGTGGGCGTGGTGATGTTGTCGATGCCGAAACGGAACATCACTGACCCGGCTTCCTGGTTCGGCAAGGCAGCTCTGGCGGGCCTGGCTTCGGGCGCCTGCTTCGCCCTGGCCAGTGTGGGTTACCGGGGCGCAGCACTCACCCAGCCAGGGGTGTCGCCATGGCTGATAGGCGCCAGCGGCGTGTTGCTCGCGCAGATTCTGCAATCGGTTCTGCTGGGTGGCTGGATCTTCATCCGTGAGCCGGCTCGCATGGCGCAGGTCGCACGTGCCTGGCGGCTCTCCAGTGTGGCCGGCGCGATGGGCGCGCTGGCGTCGATCGGCTGGTTCACCGGTTTTGCGCTGCGGCCAGTGGCCGACATCAAGACGCTGGGGCTGGTCGAGGTGTTGTTCAGCTACGCTGTGTCGCGCAAGTTGTTTGATGAATCCCTGAGCCGCCACGAACGGCTGGGTTTGATTCTGGTGACCCTGGGGCTGGTGGTCATCTGCGCCCAGTTGTAGGTGATGGTCACGCCGTTGATTCGCCGCATTGCCCACCTCGACATGGACGCCTTCTATGCGTCTGTCGAGTTGCTGCGCTACGCGCAGCTCAAGGGCCTGCCCGTGGTGATTGGCGGCAGTCGCCGATCCTACGAAGACATGCTGGCGCGCCTGCGGGTGAGCCACCCCGAACGCGAATGGAATGATGTTGGCGACTTGCGGCACATTCCCGTTGCATCCTTTGAGCTGCTCAAAGACTACACCGGCCGCGGCGTGATCACCACCGCCACCTACGCCGCGCGCCAGTTTGGTGTGGGCTCGGCCATGGGCATGATGAAGGCCGCCAAATTGTGCCCGCAGGCGATTTTGCTGCCGGTGGACTTCAACGAATACCGCAAGTTCTCGCGCCAGTTCAAAACCATCATCCGCGACATCGCGCCCCTGATGGAAGACCGCGGCGTGGACGAGGTCTACATCGACTTCACCGAGGTGCCCGGTGGCCAACGCGAAGGCGGGCGCGTGTTGGCCAGGTTGATCCAGAAGCGCATTTTTGACGAATCCGGCCTGACCTGCTCGGTGGGCGTGGCGCCCAACAAGCTCCTGGCCAAAATGGCCAGCGAGTTCAACAAGCCCAACGGCATCTCCATCATTCACGAAGAAGACCTGCAGGAAAAAATCTGGGTACTCCCCTGCCGCAAAATCAATGGCATTGGCCCCAAAGCCGACGAAAAACTCAAAAGCCACGGCATCAGCCTGATCGGCGAACTCGCCTCGCGCGACGAGCAATGGCTGATCGGCACCTTTGGCAAGGCCACCGGCGCGTGGATGCACCGTGCCGCCTGGGGCCGCGACGAGCGCCCGGTGTCCATGAACAGCGAGCCCGTCACCATCAGCCGCGAAACCACCTTCGACCGTGACCTGCATGCCGTGAAAGACAAAGCCGAGTTGGGCCAGATTTTCACGCGCCTGTGTGAAGGCCTGGCGGGCGATTTGCAACGCAAGGGCTACATGGGCAAAACCATCGGCATCAAGCTGCGGTACGACAACTTCAAGGCCGCCACGCGCGACATCACGCTGGACCACTTCACCGCCGACGCCAAGGAAATCCGCCACACCGGAGGGTTGTGTCTGAAACGGGTACCGCTGGAGCGCAAGCTGCGGCTGCTGGGGGTGCGCGTGAGTTCGCTGGCGGCGCTGGACGACGCTCGGCTTGCGCAAAAGTCTCCACCCTTGCACCCTGCGCCTGTTTCAGACAACAAGGAACCCGAGTTGTTTTAATTCAGTGCCTTGCATTTTTCTTACGCCTGGCTTACAGTCAATTCACGCACCCGTTTGCGCTTGTCGTTGACTCGGAGGAGGTTCTGTGAGCAGCTTGATCCAGAGGGTTTTCCCGATTGGGGAGTTGCAACGCATCAAAAAATGGCAGGTGGCGCACCGGCGCGGCCACGAGATTGAGTACCAGACTTGGGACGCGATGCTGACGCTATGGCTGATGGGCGGTGTCGGCTGGCTCGTGGTGTTTCCGCTAGACCTGGTTTGGGCGATCCCCCTGTGCGCCCTGGGCACCGCCGCGCCCGAGCTGTACATTCATTTTCGCAAAAAGGCCCACCACGAAGCGCGTCTCAGGTGCGACTGGATCCACCTGGCGGACTGATTTACAGTGGCGGGATGAACACCCCCCAACCCGCCCTCACCTGTTTTTCGCTGTCGCTCAGCGCCCACGTTGCGCACCTCGTGCTCAACAAGCCCGAGGCGCTCAACACCATGCACCCCCTGTTCTGGCGCGAGCTGGACGCGGCGCTCAGCTGGGTCAACAAAACCGGCGAGGCGCGCGTGTTGCTGATCTCCAGCACTGGCAAACACTTCAGCGCCGGCATGTCGCTGGACACGTTTGGTGGCGAAGGTTTGATGGACGAAAAAACCGCCGAGGGCCGCGCGGCGATTCACGACAACCTGCTGGACATCCAGGCCACCTTCACCAAGCTGGAGAAGCTGCGCATCCCGGTGATCGTGGCGATCCAGGGCGGGTGCATTGGCGGCGGGGTCGACTTTGTCACCGCCTGCTGCATCCGGTATGCCACGGCCGATGCGTTTTTCTGCATCCAGGAGATCAACATCGGCCTGGTGGCCGACGTGGGTACGCTGCAACGCCTGCCCAAATTGATTCCGATGGGCATCGTGAAAGAGTTGGCCTACACCGGCAGGCGTTTTCCGGCCAACCGCGCACTGGCCTGCGGGCTGGTCAATGAGGTGTTTGGATCACAGGCGGCAATGCTCGAAGCGGCGACGCGGTGCGCAAGGGAAATTGCCGCAAAACCGCCGGTCGCCATCTGGGGCACCAAGCAGGTGGTGCACTACGCACGCGACCACACCGTCGACGAAGCGCTGCAGCAGATGGGCTGGGTGCAAGGTGCGGTCTGGAGCAATGCCAACGTGATGGAGTCGGTTGCGGCAATGAAAGAAAAACGCGCGGGCAGCTTTGCCGACCTGCTGGACCTCAAACGCTTCAACGACATCGGCCTGTAGCCCGAGCAGGCCGCTGCGGCTTACTGCCGCGCGGTACGGATGTTTTTGGGCAGCGCCTGCGGAAAGCTGGTGCGAAACGGGTTGATGTCCAGCCCGCCCCGGCGCGTGTACCGCGCGTAGACCGCCAGCTTCACCGGTTTGCATCGGGTCCAGATGTCCATGAAGATCCGCTCCACACACTGCTCGTGGAACTCGTTGTGGTTGCGGAAACTCACGATGTACTGCAACAGCCCGCCTTGCTCGATCTGCGGGCCGCTGTAACTGATCTGAACACTGCCCCAGTCGGGCTGGCCGGTGACCAGGCAATTGCTCTTGAGCAGGTTGCTGGTGAAAACTTCGCTCACGGGTTGTTCGTCAAACGCAGCACTCAGAAGGTCTGGCGCCGGAGTGTAACGGGTGCAATCGAGATCAAGCCGGTCCAGGTTCAGGCCGTCGAGTTCCTGGATTGGTTCGCGGTCAAAGACATCAGCGCCTGTGATCGCGACGCCGATGCTCGCCGGGGTGCCGGGTGTGTCGCCCGCAGCGAGCACAGCCCCCGAGGTGTCGCGCCACACCGCTTCGGTGAGGTCAGCCCGCAGCCGGGCTTTCACGTCGTCAACCGATGCGAAGGCGGTGTTGTTGAAGCTGTTGAGGTAGAGCTTGAACGATTTGCTCTCGATGATGTTCAGCGTCTCACAAGGCACGGTGAAGGTGGCAAGGGCCACCTGAGGCTTGCCGCGCGGGTTGAGCCAGGCCAGCTCAAACGCCGTCCACGTGTCGGCACCAAAAAAAGGCACACGCGCGTGAACACCGATCTCCTGGCGCTTGGGCGCCCGCGCGATCGGGTAAAGCAGCGAGGCATCGTAATGGTCGACGTAGGCCGAGCGTTTGCCCAGTTGCGAGTCTGTGGGGGAGTTCATGGCATGCACTTGGGCCTTACGCCGCCGTGTTGCCCAGGTGGCTGAGCAGCGGCGGCAGCAGACGCTCGACCACACCGGGCGCCAGGTCATGCCCCATGCCGTCAATGCCGACAAGCGTTGCGCCAGGAATGCGCCGGGCCGTGTCTTCGCCACAGGCAAACGGCACCAGCGGATCGGCCTTGCCGTGCAGAACCAGCGTGGGAGATGTGATGTTTTTCAGATCATTGGCGCGGCTGCTGTCGGCAATGATGGCCAGGGTCTGGCGCGAGGGCCCCTGCGGCTGCGAGCCGCGCCGGATACCAAACTGGATGCGTTCGCGCAGCTCACTCTCGGCCACCGGAAACGCCGGGCTGGCGATCAGCTTGAAGAAGTTCACGTAGTAGTTGACCAGCGCTTCGTGGGGTGCATTGCCCGGCCGGCGCATCAGTGCGCGCACCACCTCGGGCCGCGCTTGCGGCAAGCCACGCGCGCCGCTGCTGCTCATGATGGAGGTGAGGCTCAGCACGCGGGCGGGTGCGGCCAGCGCGACCCGTTGCGCGATCATGCCGCCCATGCTCACGCCCACCACGTGCGCGCGCTGCACGTGCAGCGCGTCAAGCACACCGAGTGCATCGGCGGCCATGTCCTGCAGGCTGTAGGGTGATTTGATCGGCAAACCAAAGCGGTATTTGAGCGCCGCCCAGACCAGATTGGCGTTGCCCATGGCGTCAAAATTCTGCGACAGCCCGATGTCGCGGTTGTCGTGGCGGATGACGCGGTAACCGGCCTGCACCAGCGCCTCCACCAGCGCCGGCGGCCAGGCGATCAGTTGCATCCCCAGCCCCATGATGAGCATCACCACCGGCCGCTCAACACCGTGCTGGTTGAGCCCGGCGCCGCTGTCTTCGACCTCGACGCGAATGCCGTTTGCTATTATTTTCATAGCTATAAACCTATATTATTCGTGACTTCATTGCCATTTTATTACACAAATTGCCAAAATGGCCTTAAACACGACTTATCGTACCCAAATTGGGGTTTATCGCGTTCAAGTGGTGGTTTTGACGGGCCAGCTGCGCCGGATCACGCCGAAACACCAGGCGGTGCGGCTGCGAACTCGCCGCGTCAAAGGCATACCCCGCATCCGCAAATGCCTCCAGGCCCCTGACGCTGTCAATCCGGTTCTGGATGGCAAACCGCGCCATCATGCCACGCGCCCGCTTGGCAAAAAAACTCAGCACTTTGAACCCGCCATTGCTGAAGTCTTCAAACACACAGTCGACAACGCGGGCCTTGAGCAGCTGCGGGTTGACCGACTTGAAGTACTCCTGCGAGGCAAGGTTCACCACCACACGCGAGTCGGCAGCCGGCGGGGCCGCGTCCAGGCGTTCATTCAAATAGGGCGCTATCGTTTTGCGCCAATACTGGTAAAGGTTGTCCGGGCGGCCAACCTTGAGCGCCGTACCCATCTCCAGCCGGTACGGCTGCATCAGATCCAGCGGACGCAGCACGCCATACAGGCCGCTCAAAATGCACAGGTGCTCCTGCGCCCAGGCCAGTTCGGGCTCGCTCAGTGTCCTGGCGACGAGGCCGTCGTAGACGTCGCCATCAAACGCGAGCGCGGCCTGTTTCGCGTTTTGCGCCGTGAACTCCGGTGACCAGGCCCGGTAACGCGCCACGTTCAGTTCGGCCAGGTTCTGGCTCAGGTTCATCAGCTTCGCCACTTGTCGCCAGGACTTTTTGCGCAAGGCCATGATGAGAGGCGTGGCCTGCGCCACGAACAGCGGCTGCGTGTGCGCCCGGTGTGCCGTCGGGGTTTCGAAATCGAGGGACTTGGCAGGCGAAATGACAAACAGCATGGTGCAAATGAAAAAGGGCTTTGCGAGACCGCCCGCAAAGCCCGGATTATCGAGTGGCGCGGCTTATTTGAGGTCGCCCGCCAGCGACGCCAGGGTTTCCGGCGCAATCTGCGTGTGCGCCGGGTAATTGGTGTGGTCGCAGCCGAGTTTCACGCCCGCGCCGGCCTTCACCGCCGCGCACATGGGGGGTGTGAGCTCAAACCGCACGAAGTGCACGGCCGAGGTTTTCTCGTCGTTCTCGCGCTCGAGGTCTTCGTCGGCAATGGCGTAAACGCGCGCGTGGCCTTCCACCTCGACAAACATGTGGTCTTCAACACCGATGAGGCGCGCCAGTTCACGCTTGCGTTCGTTCACGTCGGGGTACTCCAGCAAGAGCGTGCCCTTCCAGTTGCTGCCTTCTGGCATCAGCGGCACATAAGCGTCGAGTTCCTGCTGGATGCCCTCTTCTTCAAAGATTTTTTCGATGCGCAACATCTCCTGTATTTGATAGCGAATTGTCATCTCGCTTTCAAACTGCAGGTTGATGTGTTCGCCCAACTGAACGCTGCGCAGCTTTCGGTGCGCGATGATGTCGGGCTTGTGCGCTTTGCGGTATTTGCTGTAGGCCTCAAGGGACATGAGGCTGTCGATGGTGATGTTTCCGGTGAGTTGCATGGCGGTTATTTCAATCCATAAGCTTCACGGATCAACGTGAGTGGGTGTTTCTGCGGTGGCGCGCCAAGCGCGTTCACCTCGAAGCCTTGCGCGATGTGGTGGCCGCCGAGCGGGCAGTCTGAGGAAATCACGTCTGGCAAGCCACCGTCTTTGTGGTTCGCCATGGCCTTGAACAGCGGTTTGCCGATCTTCATGGCCTGCTGGTGCGTCGCCTTTTTCACGCCGAAGGTGCCGGCGTGGCCTGAACAACGCTCATGGGTGTGCACACTGGTGCCGGGCACCATCTTGAGCATTTCTTCGGTTTTTTTGCCGATGTTTTGCACGCGACCGTGGCAGGGTATTTGGTAGCTGATTTTGCCCAGCGCGACCGGGAAATCGACCTTGAGCAAGCCGTCGCGCTTCCTCTGCATCAGGTACTCAAACGGGTCCCACATCGCCTCTTTGACGAGTTGCACATCCGCATCCTGCGGGTACATCAGCGGAATTTCCTGCTTGAACATCAATGCGCAGCTGGGCACTGCCGCCAGAATGGCGAAGCCGTCTTTGGCGTACCGGGCCAACACCGGAATATTGGCTTCTTTGCTGGTGTGCACTGAATCCAGGTCGCCCAACTCCAGCTTGGGCATGCCACAGCATTTTTCCTTGTCGACGATCACATACGGTATCTCGTTGTGGTCGAGGATTTTCAGCAGATCGTGCCCAATGCCTGGTTCGTTGTAGTTGACGTAGCAGGTGGAATAAATCGCGACCTGGCCGGGGGTCTTGTCGCCGGTTTTCACAACAGTGGCTTTTGCCTTGGGCGCCGAGGAGCGAAATCGCCGTGTCGCCAACGCGGGCAACCAGGCGTCTTTGTCCACGCCCAGTGTGGACTCCATCACGCCACGCGCCACTTTGGTTTTGTTCACCGCGTTGACGGTTTGCACCACGATCGGAATGCCGGCGATCTGTCCATGCACGTCGGTGGAAGCGAGAAGCTTTTCGCCAAAACCGACTTCGCCTTTTTTGAACTTGATCGCCTTGGCACGCAGCATGGTGTGCGGGAAGTCGAGGTTGAACTCGTGCGGCGGCACGTAGGGGCATTTGGTCATATAGCACAGGTCACACAGGTAACACTGGTCCACCACCTTCCAGTAGTCTTTTTTGTCGACGCCATCGACCTCCATCGTCTTGCTCTCGTCAACCAGATCAAACAAGGTGGGGAAGGAGCCGCACAGGCTCACGCAGCGGCGGCAGCCGTGGCAGATGTCGAAAATTCGCTCCAGCTCGTGGAAGGTTTTTTCTTCGTCGTAATAGTCTGCGCCCTGCCAGTCGATCGGGTGACGGGTGGGAGCTGAGAGGTTGCCTTCGCGTGCCATGGAGTCCTGCCTGTTTGAATGTTCTGCATTGGGCACTTTCTCAAGTGCCCAACAAAGACGATTCAAATCAAATCAATCGACCAATTCAGCCAGCGCCTTGGTATACCGATTGGCATGTGAACGCTCGGCCTTGGCCAGCGTCTCAAACCAGTCAGCCACTTCGTCATGGCCTTCGGTGCGGGCCGTTTTGGCCATGCCGGGGTACATGTCGGTGTACTCGTGGGTCTCACCTGCCACGGCAGATTTGAGGTTGTCACGGGTAGCGCCAAAGGGCATGCCGGTGGCCGGGTCGCCACAGGTTTCCAGCCACTCGAGATGGCCGTGCGCGTGCCCGGTTTCACCTTCGGCGGTGCTGCGGAACAGGGCGGCCACGTCGGGCTGGCCTTCCACGTCGGCCTTGTTCGCGAAATACAAATAACGGCGGTTGGCCTGGGACTCGCCTGCGAAGGCGGCCTTCAGGTTGTCTTCCGTTTTGGAGCCTTTGAGTGCTGCCATGGAAATCTCCTTGGGGTTGATGAATAAAACGGGTTTGCCTTCAACAGGTGAAGCAACACCTGCGAAAAACAGCGCCAGAGTAACGCAGTTGAATGACACCGTCTAATTGAGTGATTCAATGCGATAAATCGAGTTTAGCTATTGATTCGCATTGTTCGATGCTTTTTTTGTATTTAGTTGCGTTAAATCAAGGCTCTTTCAACGAGCGCCTGAGTCGCGGGAAAATAGGCGGAAAATCAAACACCGTAAAGGCACAGATTTCTTCAGGAGCACGCCATGTCCGCTGTTTTGAAACACCCCGATCCGAACCCCGCAGTGCCGGCGCCGGCACCCGTGCAGCAATTGCACCATTACGCCTACCGGTGTGTCGATGCCGAGGCGACACGGCACTTCTATGAGGACATTCTGGGCCTGCCGCTGTACCACATCATCCAGAGCGACATCGTGCCCAGCACCGGTGAATATTGCCCCTACACGCACATCTTTTTTCGCCTGCAAGACGGCTCTTTCATCGCATTTTTTGATCTGGGTGACGACGTGGGTGCCCTGCCCTCGCCGAACACGCCGAATTGGGTGAACCACATTTCCTTTCGCGTCGACAACGTGCAGGCCCTGGTGGACATGAAGGCGCGCCTTGAGGCCGAAAACCACGAGGTGCTGGGCATCACCGACCACCACATTTTCAAAAGCATCTACTTTTTTGACCCGAACGGCATCCGCCTGGAACTCACGGCGCAGTTGGCCGATGAATTCCAGATGCTGCAAGAGAGTAAAACCGCGCACCAACAACTGGGTGAATGGACGGCCCGCAAACAGCAGTGGCGCGCCGACCGCGCCGCTGGCAAAGCCACTGCCCCGCTGAAACCGCAGCAAAACGACCGGCCCGAGCTGGTGAAAGCGGCTTGAACACCGCGGCGGGCGCCATTGCCGACAAAACGCCTGCGGCATTTGGCCAGGTTGGCTTCACGAATGCTTATGAGTTCAGCCAGGGCTCGGGCTACGTGTTGCCACAGTACCCGTTTGTCACCCCGCCCGAACTGGCTGACGGCCAAAGAGGCCACCATGCCATCGTCATCGTCGGCGGCGGCATTACCGGGCTGACCCTGGCCTGCTCCCTCGCGCGGCTGGGCGTGAGGGCGGTGCTGCTGGATGAAGACAACACGGTCGGCGTAAAGGGCGCATCCTCCCGGGGGATCTGCTACACACAGAAATCGCTGGAGATCTTCCACAAACTCGGCATTTACGAGCGCATCGCCGCCAAGGGCACGCAATGGAGCGTGGGGCGAACCTTCGCCGGCAACGACGAGGTGTACTCCTTTGACCTCAGCCGCCAGGGCTTGAACAACCTCTCAGCGCAACCGTCGTTCATCAACATCCAGCAGTTTTACATTGAAGCGTTTCTGGTCGAACGCGTGCAGGAACTCGGCCATGTGGACCTGCGCTGGCAGTCCCGCGTGACCGCGTTTGCGCAAAACGCGACCTCCGCCACACTCACCGTTGAAACCCCTGAAGGCAGCTACCAGATCGAGGCCGACCACGTGATCGACGCCACCGGCTCCCATAGCCCTTTCCACCAATGGGTGGGTGCGTCGATGCAAACCACCAAGGGTGACGACCGCTGGTGTATTGCCGACGTGCGTTTCCCCAAACACCCGCCAACCGAGCGCCACACCTGGATCGAAGCGCCCTTCAACGAAAACCGCGCCGTCTGGCAACACAAGATGGCCGACGAAGTCTGGCGCATCGACTACCAGATGGCGCCCAACGCAGACCCGGCCTATGTGAGCCGAGAAGACGTGGTGCGGGCACGGCTGCAACGCCAGTTTGGCGACGACGTAAAAGTCGACATCGTTTGGGTGGGGCCCTACGCCTACCGCAGTGTCTGCCTGGACCAATTGCGCGTGGGCCGCGTGTTTTTCATTGGCGACACGGCAAAAGTTGTCAGCCCGTTCGGCGCGCGAGGCGGCAACACCGGCGTGAGCGATGCCGACAACCTGGCCTGGAAACTCGCCGCGGTGCTGCGCAGGCAGGCCCCGGCACAGCTGCTGGCGACCTACAACGAGGAGCGGCTGGAGGCCGCCCAGGAAAACGTGCGTGTCACCAACCGAACCGCGCGTTTTCTGCGTGCACCGGAAGGCGTGGAGCGGACCTTCCGCAGCGCCGCCATCAGTCTGGCCAAAAAATTTCCGTTTGCACGGGCACTAATCAATACCGGCCGCATGGCCGTGGCCAACACCTACACACGTTCCAGCGCCTGCGCCGAATCGGGCGGCTTCTCGGCGCAGAACGTGACTGTCTGGTTGGATGCCGGGGGCACAAAGCCGGGCACCCTGAATGACTTGCTGCGTTGGTGCGAGGGCCGGTTTTTGATGCTGGTATTTGGGCGCATTCCTGCCATGGACGTCCCGCGCCTGCGGGAGCTGGCCTTGCGTTTTCCAGTGCGTGTGGTCCAGGTGCTGGGCGCCAACACACGGGCTTCTGCGCCGCCGGTTGCCGTCGAACACGTGTATGACCTGAAGGGCCACCTTCGGCAGGCGACTCAAGCCGCGTCGCGCCAGTGGGTGGTGCTCAGGCCAGACGCTTATGTAGCCGGTGGTGGCCACAGCGGCCCGAAGTGGCGCAGCCAGGTGACCAACCTGTTATTGAACGCGAGTGGAGCCGACGCATGAAAATCGAGGCGCAATGGACGGATGCAGACGGTTTTTATGAGCAGTTGCTCGATGCCCACAATGGGTTGACACCCGCACAATCCGAAGCCCTGAATGCCCGCTTGATCCTGCTGCTGGCCAACCAGATTGGCGACGCAACCGTCCTTTCAGACTGTATCGACGCGGCGCGGAAAACGGGCCCGGAAAACGGCCCCTGAAAACGGCCCTACAGTCTAAAAATTTGTATCCATTGCTATTTCTATAATAGCTACTGCGGCAACTGTTACGAGGTTTTACAGTCATTTGACTCAAAAACTTCGAAAAAAAGCAGGAAAATCCCGGCGTCAACAACTTCGAGATTTGCAATGATTCAGGTTTTTAAAATGTCCGCGCTGGCATTGGTTGCCCAGTTGGCTGTGGTGGCTTTGGGCCTGGTGGCCTGTTCGTCCCCGCCAACCCGCCAGGAAATTGGCATCGCTTCCGGTGCCGTAGCCGGTGGCGTGGTCGGTTCGGTCATGACGGGCGGCAGCACCTTGGGAACGGCGGCTGGCGCTGCGGGCGGTGCGCTGGTCGGGCGTGAGCTGACCAAAAACGGCAGCAAAAAATAGGCCCGCCTGACGGGTCGAATAAAATCGGTCCTTCGCCCGCCTTTCAATCAACGGCATCCTGCGGGATGCCGTTTTTGTTTCTGCCTTGAACCATGACCGATTCCCTGCAACAGCCCGGGCTCTCCAGCCTCTCCAAGTCGTTCGAACCCGCTGCGCTGGAGGCCCATTGGGGCCCGGAGTGGGAAAAACGCGGCTACGGCCATGCGGGTTTTCGCGGCACCAGCCAGGCCAAAGCCGGCGAACCGGCGTTTGCCATCCAGTTGCCGCCACCCAACGTGACCGGCACCCTGCACATGGGCCACGCCTTCAACCAGACCATCATGGACAGCCTCACGCGTTACCACCGCATGCTGGGGCACAACACGGTATGGATTCCGGGTACGGACCACGCAGGCATAGCCACACAGATCGTGGTGGAGCGCCAGTTGCAGGCGCAAAACATCAGCCGCCATGACATGGGCCCCACGCCAGCCGAGGCCCGCAAGAATTTTGTCGCCAAGGTGTGGGAGTGGAAGGAAAAAAGCGGCGCAACCATTACCAACCAGATGCGCCGCGTGGGTGCCAGCGTAGACTGGAGCCGCGAATACTTCACGATGGACGAGGGCCTCTCGAAAACCGTCACCGACACTTTTGTGCGCCTCTACGAGCAGGGCCTGATTTACCGTGGCAAACGCCTGGTGAACTGGGACCCGGTGTTGCAAAGCGCCGTGAGCGACCTGGAAGTGGAGAGTGAAGAGCGCGACGGCCACATGTGGCACATCGAGTACCCTTTTGCAGACGGACCGCAAAAGGCGTTTGACGGCAGCACCATCAAAGGCCTGCACATCGCCACCACGCGCCCCGAGACCATGCTGGCCGACGGTGCGCTGGCCGTTCACCCCGACGACGAGCGATACAAACACCTGGTCGGCAAGATGGTCGACCTGCCCCTGTGCGACCGCCAAATTCCGGTGATTGCCGACGACTTTGTCGACAAGGACTTCGGCAGTGGCTGCGTGAAGATCACTGGCGCGCACGACTTCAACGACTATGCCTGCGCCTTGCGCCACAACCTGCCGATGATCACCATCTTCACGCTGGACGCGAAGATCAACGGGAACGGACCGAAGGCCTACCAGGGAATGGACCGGTATGTCTGCCGCAAGGCGGTATTGAAAGACCTCCAAGCGCAACACTTCCTGCAAAAGGCGGTGCCGCACAAGAGCATGGTGCCGGTGTGTGGCCGCACGGGGCAAGTCGTCGAGCCCATGCTCACCGACCAATGGTTCGTGGGCCTCGGCAAAGTTAGTCCTCAAGACCCAACTGGCAAGAGCATTGCACAAAAAGCGATTGACGCCGTGCAATCCGGCGAGGTGAAATTTGTCCCTGAAAACTGGGTGAACACCTACAACCAGTGGATGAACAACATCCAGGACTGGTGCATTTCGCGCCAGCTCTGGTGGGGACATCAGATCCCGGCCTGGTACGACGAAGAAGGCAATGTGATCGTGGCGCGGGACGCGGCCCAGGCGCAGGCCAAATCCGACGCGATTTCGCCGGGCAAGACGCTGCGACGCGATCCCGACGTGCTCGATACTTGGTATTCATCGGCGCTGGTGCCCTTCAGCACGGTGCAAGGCAACCAGGAAGACTTCGATCACTATTTGCCGTCCAGCGTACTCGTCACCGGCTATGAAATCATCTTCTTCTGGGTCGCCCGGATGATCATGATGACTACCCACTTCACCGGCAAGGTGCCCTTCAAGACCGTCTACATCCACGGCATGGTGCGGGACAGTGAAGGCAAGAAGATGAGCAAATCCGAGGGCAATGTGATTGACCCGGTGGACTTGATCGATGGCGTGGATTTGGACACCCTGGTGCAAAAGTCCACCGTCGGCTTGCGCAAACCCGAAACCGCGCCCAAGGTCGCCGCGCGCGTGCGCAAAGAGTTCCCCACCGGCATGCCGGCCTACGGCGCCGACGCGCTGCGCTTCACCATGGCGAGTTATGCCAGCCTGGGCCGCAACATCAATTTCGATACCAAACGCTGCGAGGGTTACCGCAACTTCTGCAACAAGCTGTGGAACGCCACACGCTTTGTACTGATGAACTGTGAAGGTTTCGACTGCGGCCTGGAGAACCATACCAAGGCCGAGTGCGCGCCGGGCCAACCCTTCCACAACTATTTGACATTCAGCCAGGCAGACCGCTGGATCAGCTCGAAGCTGCAGCAGGTCGAAGCCGAGGTGGCACAGGGTTTTGCCGATTTCCGGCTCGATAACGTTGCCAACACGATTTACGACTTCGTCTGGAACGAGTTTTGCGACTGGTACCTGGAAATTGCCAAGGTACAGATCCAGACCGGCGGCGATTCGCAAAAGCGGGCCACACGGCGCACGCTCATCCGCACGCTGGAAGCCATTTTGCGGCTGGCCCACCCGGTGATTCCATTCATCACCGAAGCCCTGTGGCAAAACGTCAGCGTGGTGGCGGGCCTGCCGGGTGCGTCCGTCAGCATTGCGAAATACCCGATCGCCCAACCCGAAAAAATCGATCCGGCGGCCCTCGCGCATGTCGCCAAACTCAAGGCGGTCGTTGACGCCTGCCGCGCATTGCGCAGCGAAATGGGTGTTTCCCCCGCCACAAAATTGCCGCTTTATGTGCTGGGGGATACGGCGTTCATGAACGAATCGGCAGCTGTGTTGCAAGCGCTGGCCAAACTCAGCGAAGTCAAGGTGTTTGACGACGAAGCCGCCTGGCAATCAGCCGCCGCCGCTTCGCCTGTGGCCATGGTAGGCCAGGGTGGCGACATGGCTCGCCTGTGCCTGCACATGCAGGTAGACGCGGCAGCGGAGAAGAACCGTCTGGGCAAGGAAGTGGCAAGGCTTGAAGGTGAAATTGGCAAAGCCAACAACAACCTGGGCAACGCTGCCTTTGTGGCCAAGGCGCCGCCCGCCGTGATTGAGCAAGCCAGGAAACGCGTGGCGGACTTTGTTTCGACTTTGGCGAAGGTGAAGGACCAGTTGGCCCGGCTGGACACTTGAAGCGCAGCGGGCCGGGTTGCGGACTTCAGCGCCGCTTCAACACGTGGATGAAATCCGAGCCCGCGGTTTGTTGGTCCAGCAATTCGTTGCCGGTCTGGCGGGCGAAAGCCTGAAAATCGCGCACCGAGCCGGAGTCGGTGGCCACCACGCGCAGGGTCTGGCCGGTTTCCATGCCGGACAGTGCCTTTTTGGCTTTCAATATCGGCAGCGGGCAGTTCAGGCCACGGGTGTCTAGCTCAACGTCGATGTTCATTCGGGTTCCTTGGGGTGCCACTTGGGTTCGGCATCGTTTTTGGGGTTGGCGACGATTTTAAGCACTTCAGATGCCCCGCGGGCCTAGCCCCGGCGCGACCAGTCGACAAACTGCGGCTCATGCCCGCGCGACTTGAGCCAGTCCGCCAGCGCGTAACCGGTGCCCGCAGGCCAGCATTTCACCTCGGCGGGCGCGTACAACTTCCAGTCAACCAGCTCCGGCGAGAGTTTCACCTCGCCGCTGCACACCGCGTGGTAGGCGATGATGATCTGGTTCATGCGCTGGAAATCGTAGACGCCGATCAGGTTGAGCTCGTGGGTCTTGAGCGAGGTTTCTTCAGCGATCTCGCGTTCGATGCCGCCGGTGGGTGTTTCGCCCGCCTCCATGAAGCCGGTGATGAGTGCATACATTTTGCCGGGCCAGGCGGCATTGCGCGCCAGCAAAATCTGGCCATCGTATTCAATCACCGCCGCCAGCACTGGCGTGGGGTTGTTCCAGTGGGTGTAGCCGCATTGCACGCAACGCAGGCGCTCGACGTTGCCCCCGTCTTCGAGGGTGGCGATCATCTCCAGCGGATGGGCGCATTGAGGGCAGAACTTGAAGGCTTGGGACATGGGCAGTGGAATGGTCGATGAATACTGGTTGGCCCCAGATGGCAGTAACATACCCAATTTGGGGTTTATTGGGTTCTTAAACCCTCAATTTTTGATTTTACAGATAAAAATCACCCATTAAGTCACGTGAAATGGCATTTGCATGCTATATATTTAATAGTATTCAATTCTTGACCAGATCGCGCCATCAAGCGGGGAAAACGCCGGTCGAGAGGTAACGGTCGCCGCGGTCACAGACCACAAACACAATCGTCGCATTGGTTTCGCGCCGCGCCACTTCCAGCGCCACCCAGCAGGCGCCTGCCGCCGAGATGCCGCCAAAAATGCCTTCTTCGCGCGCCATGCGCCGCGCCATTTCTTCGGCGTCTTTTTGCGTCACATAAATCAGCTCATCGACGGTTGAAGGGTCATAAATTTTGGGCAGGTATTCGGTCGGCCACTTGCGGATGCCCGGAATGCGCGAGCCTTCGGCCGGCTGCGCACCAATGATGCGGATGGCCGGGTTCTTCTCTTTCATGAACTTCGACACACCGGTGATGGTGCCTGTCGTTCCCATGGCGCTTACAAAATGCGTGATGCGCCCGCCGGTCTGCTCCCACAGCTCCGGGCCGGTGGTTTCGTAGTGCGAACGCGGGTTGTCGGGGTTGGCGAACTGGTCGAGCACGCGGCCCTTGCCTTCGGCGACCATTTTGTCGGCCAGGTCGCGCGCGTATTCCATGCCGCCGCTTTTGGGCGTCAGGATCAGCTCGGCGCCATAAGCTTTCATGGTCTGCACGCGTTCAATGCTGAGGTCTTCCGGCATGATCAAAATCATGCGGTAACCCTTGATCGCCGCCGCCATCGCCAGGGCAATGCCGGTGTTGCCCGAGGTGGCTTCGATCAGCGTGTCGCCTGGCTTGATCTCGCCGCGCTCTTGCGCCCGCGCGATCATCGACAGCGCGGGCCGGTCTTTCACAGAGCCGGCAGGGTTGTTGCCTTCGAGTTTGCACAGGATCACATTGCCGCGCAAGGCGTTTTCAGCAGCGCCAATGCGCTGCAGGGCGGCCACGGGCGTTTTGCCAATGGCGTCTTCGATGGTGGGGTAGGTCAAAGCAGAAGTCATGCCCACACTGTGCCATAATTCCCCCCTTGCTTTGACCAGCAAGCCCAATCGAAAACTGCTAGGAACACTGGCAACGGCGATGGGTTTGCAAGCTGCCCGGGTGGTGGAATTGGTAGACGCACGGGACTCAAAATCCCGCGCCGCAAGGCGTGCCGGTTCGATTCCGGCCCCGGGCACCAGCAGCTCTCTTTAGCAAAATCCGCACTTGAGCAAAATCCGTTTCTGATCACGAACCGGCACGCTTCTCGCGGTCATGACGAAACACACTGCGTGTGTGGGTTCGATTCCGGCCCCGGGCACCAGCCGCTTCTCTTTAACCGACCCCTTTTCTGATCACGCTACCGAGCGCGCGGACGCACAGCCGACGCGATCGGGATCGTGGAAGGTGCAAACCGGTAGTGGATCTGGTTGAGGTAGCGCGCAACTTCCAGCATGTCGGCCTCGCTCCAATCCAGTTTCGCCACGCCTTGCCAGTGCTTCACTTGTGCCTTGAGGGTTGTCCAGTCGGTCACATTTGATTTGTCGCGCCAATGGATTTCGGTTGTGTGGCAGGCGATGCAATGGGTCGAATAAAGCATTTCACCACGGGATTGCGACTGCGCTGGCACCTGAGCCTGCGCCAGAGCACCTTGTGACAGGCAGAGGGCGGCAACCATTGCGGTCCCCTGAAAAGCATTAAAGCGATGGTTTGAGAGCATGGGAACACCTTTCTTCAATATCACACGCACCTGCCGGCACATAGGGCTGGGCCGCGCCAGGTCATTGCCTTGAAACGCCACGCGCGGGGTCCCCGGGCAATCGCGCCTGCAAGGTGCACACCTCGCGCTCGAGCGCGTCAATGCGGCTGACGTACCCCAGAACAATCGCCACACTGAACAGGTCCAGATCAAAGTCCTGCCGCAACCGGCTCGCCTTTCGCAACGGTATCACCCACTCGGCGCTGAACAAATTGGGCTTTTGATTGGCCGACAGGGGAACCAGGGCGCCGTAGTCCATCAACTCGTCCAGTTCAGCGGCGCTCAAGCCACTGACCTGGGAGAGCTCCATGAGACTGAAGGTCTCGCGGGCGTCCAGAAAAGTCCATTCAAACGGTTGCGGATTCATGTGCGTTCTCCCCGGTGCTGATGTTGCGTGGATTGAATGTCGAAACCTTCGCCAGTGACTCAAAAAGCTTGCGCTCCTCGTCGCTCAGCGCCGCCGGAACGTCGATCACCACCACGGCAAGCAGGTTGCCGCTGCCGCCATGGCCGTCAGCCAGGCCACGCCCGCGCAGGCGCAGCTTGCGCCCGGCCCGCGTCAGGGGCGGCACGGTCAGCAGCACGGGCGCGTCCAGCGTCGGCACTTGTACTTCTGCGCCAAGTGACGCTTCCCAGGGCGCAAGCACCAGGTCGAAATACAGGTCGTGCCCGTCGGCACGGAACACCTTGTGTGGTGCCAGATCGATATGCAGGTAGATATCGCCGTCGGCGCCGCCGTTGCGGCCTTTGCCGCCCTTGCCGCGCAGGCGCAGCTTCTGCCCAGCGACAACACCCTTGGGCACTGTGACCTGGAGGGTGCGCCCGCCTTCGCTGTCGCCCACTTCCAGGTTCAGCGAGGCGCCCCGGTGGGCGTCTTCCAGGCTGATGCGCACGCTGGTCTCAAGGTCGCGCCCCGCCATGGGGACCGCAGCGTGATGTGTGCCGCCCCGGCCCCGGCCCAAGGCTGCCAGCAGGTCGGCCAGGTCCATGTTCTCGAACATCTGGCCGTCCGCACCCTGCTCGTGTTGCCACTGCGGTGGCGGCGCAAACTCCTGCCCCTGTGGGCGCATGCCCAACTGGTCGTAAGCAGCGCGTTTATCCGGGTCCTTGAGAGTGGCGTAGGCTTCCGCCGCCTCCTTGAAGCGGGCTTCGGCGCCGGACTCCTTGGACATGTCCGGGTGGTGCTGGCGCGCAAGCTTGCGGTAGGCCTTCTTGATCTGGTCCAGGCTGGCGTCTCGGGGAACCTCCAACGCTGCGTAATAGTCCTTGAACTTCATGCGGTCCTGACCCTCAGTGCATATTTGATTCGAATATCCGCTTCAAACCCTGTATATCGAGGATGCGGATGTGTCGTTTGTCCACCTCGAGAAGACCCTGCTTTTGAAACGAGGAAAACGTGCGGCTGACGGTTTCAATCGTCATGCCCAGATGGCTGCCTATTTCAGCGCGCGTCATCCTGAGGTGAAATTCGCTCGACGAGTAGCCCCGCGCCTTCAGGCGCCCGCCCAGATTCAGGAGAAAGGCGGCCAGCCGCTCATCCGCACTCATGCTGCCCAGCAGCAGCATCAGGCTGTGCTCCTGCACAATTTGCTGGCTCATCAAGCGGCCCAGCAAATTGAGCGTGCCGGCGCTTCCAGCCATCTTGTCGGCCAAGCCTGCGTAGGGAATGGCGCAGACCTCGGTGTCTTCCAGGGCTGTAGCCGTGGTGCCGTGCAGGCCCGTTGCAACGCCGTCGAGCCCGACCTGCTCGCCGGCCATATGGAAACCACTGACCTGCTCACGCCCATCGTTGAGTGCCATGGCGGACTTGAACATGCCGCCGCGTGAGGCGTAGATGAACTTGAAGGCGTCACCCTGCCGGTACAGCGTCTGTCCGGCCCGGATGCTGCGCCGGCCAAACATCAGGCTGTCGAGCCGCTCCACGTCCGGGCCGGTCATGCCGCACGGCAGACACAACTGGCGCAGGTGGCAGGCAGAGCAGGTCGTCGGGAGCAAGGCAGTGCCATGGCGGCCCTGGTGCGGCTGAGACGGCTGGGGTGGCGGGATGTGTGTGGAATCTGAAAAGCTTGAAAAAACGGCAGCGGACATGGTGTACCCCGGTTGTTCAAGCATCGTCTACGCCATCACCCAGTTGCACCATCGGCGCTGTCTGAAAGCGGCCTAGGACAATTCTGACAATGCGCTTTGGGTTCAGTGCGCCATCAGGACCGGCAGCGTCATGGACTTCAGGATCGTGCGCGACACGCCGCCCAGCACCCACTCGCGCGCCCGGCTGTGGCCGTAGCATCCCATCACCAGAAGGTCCGTCTGCAGGTCAAAAGCGCGCGACAACAACAACTCACCCAGGTCGTTGGTCTCAACACCTTGCCGGTGAAAACTGGCTTCAATACCATGCAACTTCAGGTGCCCTGCCAGGTCCAGGCGATCGCCGCCAACCGCCTCCTCCCCGGCCTCCCAGCTGACAACATGCACGGCTTCGGCCCGTTGAAGCAGCGGCATCGCAGCGGCCACGGCCCGGGCGGCTTCCCGGGTCGGTTTCCAGGCGATCACGACGGTACGGCCCAGAGTCGCTGGCGCGCCGACATACGGCATCACCAATGCCGGTTTGCCGCTTTCAACGACGATGCTCTCGACAAAATCGCCCGGCACATACGATGTTGCGCCGCGCGACGGGTCTGGCTGCCCCAATACCAGGAGATCGGCAAACAAGGCCTGCTGAACGAAGGCTGCCACGATGGTCGTGTCGATGACCTGCGCCCACCGGGCCGGGGCAATCGCCGACACCTGGGCCGCGTCAAATGCGGCACGTGCCTGCACCAGGTTTTTTTCATCAATTTCCACCAGAGCACGGACCATTTCCGGGCCGGCTTCCGGTGCAAAGGCCATACCCGCCTGGGTGGAGGTGGCCGCATAGAGTGCGGTGACGGTGGCGCCGCCGGGTGCTGCCAGTGCACGTGCGGCCTGCAAACGCCCGGCAGTCTGCGCCGAAGGATCCACGTGAACCAGCAATTGGGCATAGGACGATTTCATGGCGCGCCTTTCGGGAGTGGTTACACCTGCCGCCACCTTAGCGCGGTGAACCCCGCCCAAACTTGACAATTGTCAAACTGTCGCGATTTGGCGCGGCCGGCTTACGGTTTGCTCAACCGGGCTCGGAAATCAGGAAATCGTTGCTGATGCGGGTTCCGAGGTCGTTCACCTGGTCCAGGAACTGGGTCAGGTAAGCGTGCAGGCCGGTTGCAAGAATTTCGTCGATACGCCCGTATTTGAGGTCTGCGCGGAGCTTGCCGGCCCTGCGCAAGGTCTCGCTGGACCGGTCGTTCACCAATTTCGCCAGGTTGCTGACTACTTCGTTGAGGCTGGCGTGCAGTGAGCGCGGCATGTCGGCGCGCAATATCAACAACTCCGCCACCCGCTCGGGCTTGATCACGTCGCTGTAGACCTTGCGGTAGATCTCGAAGCCGGAGACGCTGCGCAGAATCGCGCTCCAGTGGTAGAAGTCGTACTCCTGGTCCTTCTCGCTGTTGGCGCCGAAGAAGTCGACATGCAAGGCATGGAACTTGCCGTCCACCAGCCTGGCCGTGTTGTCGGCGCGTTCGAGAAACGTGCCCAGTCGCATGAAATGCAGCGACTCGTCGATCATCATGGTGCCCAGCGTCACACCACGCGACAGGTGCGAACGAAATTTGACCCAGTCCAGAAACTGCCCCGGGTCCCGCTCAAACTCGCCGTCCTTGATTTTGCGGCGAACCTCCAGCCAGGTCGTGTTCTGGGTTTCCCAGACCTCGGTGGTCAGCTTGCCGCGCACCGCACGGGCGGCCTCGCGGGCGGCTTTCAGGCAGGACAGGATGGATGACGGATTACTTTCGTCTTTGACCATGAAGTCCATCACCCGGCGGTCGCTTACGTCGCCGTGTTTCTCGCGGTAGCTTGGCATCAACTCGCTGATTGAGAGCAGGCCCTGCCAGCCTGCCAGGGTGACCTCTTCGGACTGTGGCAGGAGGGACGTCTGGTAGTTGATGTCCACCATGCGGGCCGTGTTTTCAGCCCGCTCGGTGTAGCGGGACATCCAGAACAAATGGTCGGCGGTTCGAGACAACATCGCTCAGTTCCTCCTGTTCAGTCCGACGGCAATTCCGACTGGGACTGCGCCTGCGACTGCTTTTGAGCCTGTTTTTCCGCCGGCCCCTGGGTTTGGGTTTGCGTTTGAATCGGGGCTGGCTTGATCACGTGGGTGCCCTCCAGCACCCAGGTGTCTTTGGTGCCCCCGCCCTGCGACGAATTGACAACCAGCGAGCCCTCTTTCAAGGCCACGCGGGTCAGGCCGCCCGGGGCCAGGCGCACCGTTTTTCCGCTGAGCACGTAGGGGCGCAAGTCGATGTGGCGCGGCGCAATGCCACTCTCCACAAAGGTCGGGCAACTCGAAAGGCTGAGCGTCGGCTGGGCGATGTAGCCGGCCGGGTTGGCCACCAGCGCCTTGCGGAAGTTCTCAATTTCAGCCGTGGTCGCGGCCGGGCCCACCAGCATGCCATAACCGCCTGCGCCATGCACTTCCTTGACCACCAGATCCTTGAGGTTGGCCAGCGTGTAGGCCAGATCGTCCGCGTTGCGGCACATGTAGGTCTTGACGTTGTTGAGAATCGGTTTTTCGCCCAGGTAGAACTCGATCATTTTGGGCACGTAGGGGTAGACCGATTTGTCGTCCGCCACACCCGTACCCACGGCGTTGCAGATGTTCACGTGCCCCGCGCAGTAAGCCGCCATCAAGCCCGGGCAGCCCAGGCTTGAATCCGCCCGGAACACCGTCGGGTCCAGGAAGTCGTCGTCGACCCGCCGGTAGATCACGTCCACGCGCTGCGGGCCGCGCGTGGTGCGCATGTAGACGATGTCATCCCTCACAAAGAGATCGTGCCCCTCAACCAGCTCCACGCCCATTTGCTGGGCCAGAAAGGCGTGTTCGAAATAGGCGCTGTTGTACATGCCGGGAGTGAGCACCACAACGGTCGGCGCCGTCGTGGCGGTGGGGCTGGAGTCGCGCAGCGTCTCCAGCAGCAGGTCCGGGTAATGTGCGATCGGTGCGACCCGGTGCGCGTTGAAAAGCGCCGGGAAGAGGCGCATCATCATGCGGCGGTTTTCCAGCATGTAACTCACGCCGCTGGGCACGCGCAGGTTGTCTTCGAGTACGTAATACTCGCCTTCGCCTTCGCCTTTGGCGTTGGGCGCACGCACGATGTCAATGCCGGAGATATGCGAATAAATGTCGCCCGGCACCTGCACACCCATCATTTGCGGCCTGAACTGGGCGTTTTTCGTGATCTGCTCGGGCGGGATCACGCCGGCACGGATGATCTCCTGCTCATGGTAAACGTCGTGGATGAAACGGTTCAGGGCCGTCACGCGCTGCACCAGCCCGCGCTCCAGGCTGGCCCACTCGGCGGCAGGAATGATGCGCGGGATCAGGTCAAACGGGATCAGGCGCTCGGTGCCCGAGCCGTCCTCGTCTTTCTCGCCATACACGGCAAAGGTAATTCCCACGCGCCTGAAGATCAGCTCAGCTTCTTCGCGGCGTTTGGCCATCATGTCGCCCGGCTGGCGCGCGAGCCACTCGTCGTAGATCTTGTAGTGATCCCGAATCAGCTTGCCCCCGGAGAAAAACTCATAGGGCAGAGTGGCATACATCTCGTCGAATCTTTGCATGGCAACCTATCCTTGACCTTCAGCTTACCTTATTTCACTCTTGGTCAAGTTAGCAAGGTTCAGGCCACCACCAAAAAACAGAGCTGGCGTGTTCCTTGCTTCATGCAATGTTGATACGATGTGCAGTGCGCCTGCCGTTTCGTGCCTCTCGCACCGTACAACCTGGTACACAAGACCCATGTCCATTCACGCCGCGCTGAACCACGTGACCCATTACACGTATGACCGCTGGGTCACCTTGGGTTCACAAATCGTCCGCCTGCGCCCGGCGCCGCACTGCCGCTCCAAGGTCCTCTCCTATTCACTCAAGATTGAACCTGCCAACCATTACATCAACTGGCAACAGGACCCATTCGCCAACTACCAGGCTCGACTGGTTTTTCCGGACAAGACGGCGAAATTCGTCGTCACAGCAGACCTGGTGGTCGAAATGGCGGTTTACAACCCGTTCGACTTCTTCCTCGAACCCGGCGCCGAAAACTTCCCCTTCAGTTATGACGCCTTGCTGGCGCAGGAGCTCGCCCCTTATTTGGCCGCTGACGCCCTGACCCCTCGCCTCCAGGCGTTTCTGGCCCGCATCAGCCGCAAGGAGCGCCGCACCATCGACTTCCTGGTGGACGTCAACCAGATGGTGCACAAGGACATCCGCTATTTGATCCGCATGGAGCCGGGAGTGCAAACGCCCGAGGAAACGCTGGCACAAGCCTCAGGCTCTTGCCGCGATTCGGGCTGGCTGCTGGTTCAGTTGTTGCGCCACTGCGGCCTGGCGGCGCGTTTTGTCTCGGGTTACCTGATCCAGCTCAAGCCCGACGTGAAAGCCCTGGACGGCCCCTCGGGCACGGAAGTCGATTTCACTGACCTGCACGCCTGGTGCGAGGTCTACCTGCCGGGGGCGGGTTGGGTCGGGCTGGACGCCACCTCGGGGCTGCTGGCCGGAGAAGGGCATATTCCGCTGGCCTGCACGCCGCAACCCTCGGGCGCCGCGCCGATCGAAGGCAGCATGGATGAATGTGAGGTCACGTTCTCCCATCACATGGCGGTGACGCGCATCCATGAGTCGCCGCGGGTCACCAAACCCTATACCGAGGACCAGTGGAACGATGTGATGGCGCTTGGCGCTGCGGTCGACAAAGACCTGGACGCCGGTGACGTGCGCCTGACCATGGGCGGCGAGCCCACATTTGTGGCGGTGTCTGATCGCGACGCACCAGAATGGAACACCGACGCGCTCGGCCCCACCAAACGCGGCTTTGCAACCGAATTGGTGCAAAAACTGCGCACCGAATATGGGCAAGGCGGATTCCTGCATTTTGGGCAAGGCAAGTGGTATCCGGGCGAACAGCTGCCGCGCTGGGCGCTCAATATTTATTGGCGCACCGACCGCCAACCCGTCTGGACCAAACCCGAACTGTTCGCCGATGAGCGGGTTCCCACACACTACACCAGTGCCGACGCGCAACGCTTCATCCAGGCGCTGGCCACCCGGCTTGGTTTGTCCAGCCAGTACATACAGGCCGCCTACGAAGACACCTGGTATTACCTGTGGCGTGAACGCCGCTTGCCGGTGAACGTTGACCCGTTCCATTCGAAGCTTGACGACGAGATGGAGCGCGCCCGCCTGCGCCGGGTCTTTCAGCAAAAACTCGACGCGGTGGTGGGTTATGTGATGCCCATCATGGCCCGTGAGGGTGTGGATGCATTGGCTAGTGAGGGGCCGCGTCTGGCCGGCCCGGTCTGGATCACCGGCCCCTGGTTTTTCCGCGACGAGCGCCTGTACCTAATGCCGGGCGACTCGCCCATGGGCCTGCGCCTGCCACTGGACTCCCTGCCTTGGGTGAGTGAGGCCGACTTTCCTTACCTGGTGGAGCAAGACCCCTCCACGCCCCGCACTGGGCTGCCCGTGCACGAACAGGTCGCCGCCCGTTACGCGCCGCTGTCAACAGCCGTTCCGAAGTTTCAAAGCACCAAGGTCGCGGTTGCTGGCGCTGCGGTGCCATCCGCAGCCGCCAGCGCGCCCGGGCGCCCGCAGGCCGAGCCTGCTGACTTCGTGCGGGCACCGGAACGTGGCGAGTCTGCGCACTGGATCACGCGCACGGCGCTGTGTGTGGAGGTGCGAGACCCGCGCCGCGCCAGCGGCCCCAAGGCCGAATCCGTGGGCAAGGGTTCCGGTGTGTTGTACATCTTCATGCCACCGCTGGAAAAGCTGGAGGACTACCTTGATCTGCTGGCGGCCATAGAAGCCACCGCCGACAGCTTGAACGTCAAAATTGTGCTCGAGGGTTACCCGCCGCCGCGCGATCCGCGCCTCAAATTGCTGCAGGTTACCCCCGACCCCGGCGTGATCGAGGTCAACATCCATCCGGTCACGCATTGGGACGAGCTGGTCAAGAACACCGAGTTCCTCTACAACGCTGCGTTCGAGTCCCGGCTCTCGGCCGAAAAGTTCATGAAAGACGGCCGCCATACCGGAACCGGCGGCGGAAACCACTTTGTGATGGGCGGCGCCACACCCGCCGACAGCCCCTTCCTGCGCCGCCCCGAGCTGCTGGCCAGCCTGCTGCTCTACTGGCACAACCACCCTTCCTTGAGTTACCTTTTCAGCGGCATGTTTGTGGGGCCCACCAGCCAGGCGCCGCGTGTGGACGAGGCCCGCAACGACCAGCTTTATGAGCTTGAGATTGCCGTCGCGCAAATCTACAAAAACCGCGAGATCTACAAACAGGCGATGCCGCCCTGGCTGGTGGACCGCACGCTGCGCAACATCCTGATTGACGCCACCGGCAACACGCACCGCAGCGAGTTTTGCATCGACAAGATGTATTCGCCCGATTCAGCCACCGGCCGCCTGGGCCTGCTGGAGCTGCGCGCGTTTGAGATGCCACCCCACCCGCGCATGAGCAGTGTGCAGCAGTTGTTGCTGCGCGCCTTGGTGGCCCGTTTCTGGAAGACACCCTACCAGGCAAGCGCCACACGCTGGGGCACCGAGCTGCACGACCGCTTCCTGCTGCCGACCTTCATCAAGATGGATTTTGACGACGTCATCGCTGAAATGCGCGCTGCCGGGTACGCCTTTGACACCAGCTGGTTTGCGCCGCATTTTGAGTTCCGCTTCCCCATCGTCGGCGCCATCCAGGCCGCCGGCTTGGCCCTGACGCTGCGCAATGCGCTGGAGCCCTGGCATGTGATGGGTGAAGAAGGCGCGCCTGGCGGCACGGCGCGGTATGTTGACTCGTCGCTGGAGCGCATCGAGGTCCAGGTGAGTGGTCTCAACGAAAGCCGCTATGTGGTTACCTGCAACGGCCGTGCCCTGCCGCTGCAACCGACTGGCACCACCGGCGAATTTGTGGCTGGCGTGCGTTACAAAGCCTGGAATCCGCCTTCGAGCCTGCACCCGGGCATCGGTGTGCACGTACCCCTGACGTTTGACATCGTCGACACCTGGATGAAGCGCTCCCTGGGCGGCTGCCAGTATTACGTGGCCCACCCCGGCGGCCTCAACCCCGACACCTTCCCCGTTAACGCCTACGAGGCCGAAAGCCGCCGGATGGCCCGTTTTGCCGCCATGGGCCACACGCCTGGCCTGCTGCAGGTGCCGCCCGCCACCATCCATGTCGCCGGCAGCCGGGACTTTCCCTTCACGCTTGATCTGCGTCGACCGTAGTTGCTGGCCGGAATGACCGGGTTTCGCTGGCATACTTGTTTCCAATGACAGGTGCTGCCAACTCCCGCCTTGCCCCAGATGCCTTAGCGCGCCTGGACCTGCAGGCCATCGCCGCCGAGGCCGCCGCCGCCCAAGGGCATTTTGACGAACTTCGCTCAGGAGCCAGCCGCCCTGCCGATGACACCACCGGCGCGGGCGACCCTGAAGCGCCCTTGAGTGCACCCTGGCGCCAGTTTTTCGAACACCTCGGCGACGACGGCGCCGCCCGGCTTGACCAGCGCGCGGCCAGCCTGGAGCGCCAGATCCGCGACAACGGCGTCACCTACAACGTCTATGCCGACGAAAACGGCCCGCAGCGGCCCTGGGCACTGGACCTGTTCCCGCTCATCGTCGACACCGGGAACTGGCAGCAGATTGAAGCCGGCATCACGCAGCGCATGCGCCTTCTGGAGCAGGTGATGGCCGACGTTTATGGGCCGCAGCAACTGCTGGCGCGGGGCTTGTTGCCACCCGCGCTGGTGCAGGGCCACCCGGGCTACATGCGGGCGATGCACGGCGTTGAGCCGGTCGGGGGTACGCGCCTGCACATCGCCGCCTTTGACTTGGCGCGCGGGCCCGACGGCCGCTGGTGGGTGGTCAGCCAGCGCCTGCAGGCGCCCTCGGGCCTGGGTTATTTGCTGGAGAACCGCCTGGCCATCTCCAGCCAGTTTCCACAGGCCTTCCAGTCGATGCGTGTGCAACGCCTGGCCAGTACCTACCGCGCGCTGATGGACAGCCTCAAGCAGGCCAGCCCCGCCGGCCAGAACTCCCACATCGCGCTGCTCACCCCGGGGCCGTACAACGAAACCTATTTCGAACACGCTTACCTCGCGCGTTACCTGGGCCTCACGCTGGTCGAGGGCAGCGACCTGATCGTGCGCGACGAATGCGTCTACCTCAAGACGCTCAAGGGCCTGGTGCCGATCCATGGCCTGCTCAAACGCGTGGACGACCAGTACCTGGACTCGCTGGAGCTGCGCCCCGACTCCAGCCTGGGTGTTCCCGGCCTGATGGAGGCGATCCGCGCTGGCAACGTGATGGTGGCCAACGCGCCCGGCTCTGCCTTTCTGGAATCTCCCGCCCTGCTCGGTTTTTTGCCGGCGCTGGCCAAACACCTGCTCAACGAAGAACTTCTGTTGCCCGCATTGCCCACCTGGTGGTGTGGCGAACGCGCGGCGATGGACCAGGCCCTGACGCGCCTGCGCGACTGCGTCATCAAGCCAACCTACCCCGGCTCCAATGCACTGGGCAGCTTTGACGCCGTGTTGTGCCAGTCGCTGTCGCCGTCCGCGCTGGCGAACTGGGCCGCCCGGATTGCCGCCAAGGGTGATGAACACACCGTGCAGGCCTTTGTGCCGTGTTCCCAAATGCCGACCTGGAAGGCGTCATCATCCGAGAGCAGCGGCGCCAACCGTAAAGACGGGCATGTGGTGCCGCGCTCGGTGATGCTGCGCGTGTTCGCCGTCTCCGACGCGGCCCGGGGCTGGCGCGTTCTGCCCGGTGGCCTGGCGCGCCTGGTCAGCGCCGCCGAAGAAATCACCTCGATGCAGCGCGGAGGCAGCAGTGCAGACGTGTGGGCCCTCACCCGCGGCGAGGTCGACAGAACCACCCTGCTGCAAACACGCCTGACACCCGCCTCGCTGGAAGAGCGCAAATGGCTGGTCACCAGCCGGGCCGCCGAAAACCTGTTCTGGATGGGCCGTTACGCCGAGCGCGCCGACAACGCCGTGCGCCTGGCACGCGTCACGCTCGAATGCCTCACCGGCGAAGACCGCACCTCGTCGCCCCTGCTGGACTGGCTCGGCAAAATGGCCGTGGCCAACACGCTGGTGTTGCCGGGCGTGCCCTCTGCGCTGCAGGCGCGAGGCATTTTTGAGCGCTCGCTGATCGCCGGTCTGGGCGGCAGCAAAGACGCGACCAGTGTGGGCTATTACCTGCGGGCCCTGAAACTGGCCGGCTCGTGTGTGCGCGAACGCCTCTCGCAGGAACACTGGCGCATGGTGGTGCGGGCCGAAGAGGAATTGTTTGCCCGCTGCGCACAACAGGCCAAGAGCGGCGAATTCACCTCCCACGAAGCGCTGCGGATCCTCAAAAACACCAGCGACCACCTGGCCGCCATCACCGGCGCGCAAACCGACCGCATGACCCGCGACGACGGCTGGCGCCTCTTGAGCATTGGCCGCCACGTGGAGCGCCTGAGTTTTCTTTCCACCTCGCTGGCCAGCGCGTTTGACACCGGCTCGGTGCACACGCTGGGCGGTTTTGAAGCGCTGATCTCGGTGTTTGACAGCAGCATCACCTTTCACGCGCAGTTTCAGCAGCGTCGCGACGTCGCCGCCCTGGTGGCGCTCCTGGTGCTGAATTTCGACAACCCGCGCTCGCTCGCCTTCGTCTCGCAAACCCTGCGCGGGCGGCTCTCCAAACTGGCCGGCGGCGGGCCCTACCAGCCGATTGGCCTGGCCAGTCGCGTGCCCGACCCGGACACCTGGAAATTGGCAGACCTGTATGAAACCTTTCCCGCAGCCCCCACCGCGGGCACCCCGGGGCCATCAGGCAGCGAGCCGGGCTATTACTTCGCGCTCAATGAGCTGCTCATTGACTGCACGGCAGCCGCCTTCAACGTGGCAGAGGAAATCAGCACCACCTATTTCACCCATTCCGGCCTGGCCAAACCGACCCACCTGAACTGATGAAGCTGCAAGTCACCCACGAAACCCGCTACGACTACGTGCCGGCCGTTGACACCGCCGAACACCTGGCCTTTTTGCAGCCACTGAACAACCCGCACCAGCTCCTGCTGAGCCATTCATTGCAGATCAGTCCCGAGCCAGCCCAGCTCAGGCACACCGTCGATGTGTTTGGCAACCCGCGCAGTTTTTTCTCGTTCAAGGTGTCCCACACCCAATTGCAGGTGGTGGCACTGAGTGTGGTGGCCACCTCGGGCAGCCAGCCACCCGAGAGCGCCATCAGCTGGGAGGCCACGCGGGATGGCTTCACTTACCGGGCGGGCGGGCCATATGACCCGGCGGTGGAGTTTCAGTTTGTGTCGCCGTTTGCGCCGCGAAACGCCGAATTTGCCGCCTACGCGCGCCCGAGTTTTGCGCCCGGCGCGCCGCTCCTGGCCTGTGCACTTGACTTGATGCGCCGCATCCACGCCGACTTCACCTACGAGAGCGCCAGCACGGAGGTGGGCACACCCGCGCTCGAAGCCCTGGCCCAACGCAAGGGTGTGTGCCAGGACTTCGCCCACATCATGATCGCCTGCCTGCGTGCCATGGGCCTGGCGGCGCGTTATGTCAGCGGGTATCTGCTCACGCAGCCTGCACCCGGCACGCCGAAGCTCAAAGGCAGCGACGCCTCCCACGCCTGGGTGTCTGTCTATGTGCCGGACTTGCCCCAGGGCGCGCGCTGGTGTGACATGGACCCCACCAACAACCGCCACGGCTGGCACTCGCCCGGTGAAGACTACGTGACCACCGCCATCGGGCGCGACTTCGGCGACGTCTCGCCGATCCGCGGCGTCATCTATGGCGGCGCCAGCCACACCTTGAACGTGGCCGTCACGGTTGAACCCCTGGACGGCGAAGACCCTGGGGTGGCGGCCCGGGAGGCGCAGGCAGCGATTAATTGACTTGCATGTTAACAAATTAGCTGTTTACCGAATAAAGTTAACACCCATATTATCTTTTACCGGTTTTTGACTTGATTTAGCAAATTTAGGGCTTTTTTGGCGCCCAAGTCACGTATTAATTTGGTAGTTTGCTATATTTAACATAGCCTCCTCAACATTCAACCCCCCACACTTGCACGGGCATCGATTTGGGTGCAAGCTCTGCTTACGCTTTGACAGGTTTCAACACAGGTTTCCCGGTTGCAACAAGGAGTTCACATGACATCACGCCGCCTGGTCTTTCGCCATCTGTTTGTTTCGGCTCTGGCGGGGCTGTGTGCCGCAGTGGCCCTTGCCGCCACACCGCCCGCTCCCGGCGCGCAGGCCATGATCGACGCGCTCACCCGTGCCAATGCCGCCGTGGTCGGTGTGCGTGTGGGCGTGGCTGACGACGCGCGCTCCGCCGAAACCCTGGGCAAGGAGCGCACCGGTTCGGGCGTGGTGATCGGCGAAGACGGCCTGATCCTCACCATCGGTTATTTGATGATGGAGGCGCAAAACATCCAGATCGTCACCGCCGACAACAAGACCCTGCCCGCACAAGCCGTGGCCTACGACCTGGCCACCGGCTTCGGCCTGATCCGCCCGCTGTTGCCCATGCGCGGTGTGAAGCCGGTGCCGCTGGGCCGGCTCGAAGAGGTGAGCCCGGGCGAGTCGCTCATGGCGTCCATCGGCGCGCAGGCCGGCGGCACAGACGCCGACGTGAGCATGACGCAGCTGGTCAGCAAACGGCCTTTTTCGGGTTATTGGGAATACCACATCGAAGCGGCGGTGTTCACCAGCCCGCCCATCGGCAACCACTCGGGCGCGGGCCTCTTCAACCAGAAGGGTGAGTTGATCGGCATTGGCAGCCTGTTCGTCGGCGACGCCATGGGCGGCAACCGCCGCCTGCCGGGCAACATGTTTGTACCGGTAGACCTGTTGCGCCCGATCCTGGCCGAGATGCAGAAAACCGGTGGCACCGCGATCAGCCGGCGCCCATGGATTGGCCTTTCATCGTCTGAGCAGGGCGGCCGTGTGCAGGTGGTGCGCGTCAACCGCGACAGCCCGGCCAAAGACGCGGGCCTCGAGCCAGGCGACTTTGTCCTGGCCGTGGACGGCGAGAAAATTTCGACGCTGGAGAGTTTTTACAAGAAGCTCTGGGCGCGTGCGCCCGAGTCAGAGATCAAGCTCACCGTGCTGCAAGGTGCCGACGTGAAGAC
>JANNMM010000004.1:0-8036 GCA_031397915.1 Rhodoferax sp.
GAAGCGATGAAACCCGGCGCCATCTACAACTCCTACCGGTTTTTCCTGCGTGCCTTGCTGCAACGCCTGGGGTGTGAGGTGACGGATTTCGGCATCGTTCCTGATCGCCGAGAAGCCACCCTGGAAGCCCTGCGCAATGCCGCCCAAAACCACGACCTGATCCTGACCAGCGGTGGTGTTTCTGTGGGCGAAGAAGACCACATCAAACCCGCGGTACAAATGCTCGGCACGCTCAACCTGTGGCAAATCGCCATGAAGCCAGGCAAACCTTTTGCGTACGGCACTGTGGGTGCCACCCACTTCATCGGTTTGCCCGGAAATCCGGCTTCGAGCTTTGTCACGTTTCTGGTGCTGGTGCGGCCCTTTTTGCTGCGGCTGCAAGGCGTGCAAGACGTGGCCGCAAAAACCATGGCGCTACCGGCGCACTTCAACTGGCCCCGGGCCGACAAGCGCCGTGAGTTCCTGCGTGTGCGGCGCAACGCGGCCGGTGGCCTTGACCTGTTCCCCAACCAAAGCTCCGGCGTTCTCACCTCTGCGGTGTGGGGCGACGGCCTGGTCGATACACCCGCGGGCCAGACGATTGCACAGGGCGACAGCGTGCGTTTCATCGCCTTTTCCGACGTATTGTCATGAAAATTACAGTTCGATACTTCGCCTCGATCCGCGAAACCATGGGTTTGGGCAGCGAGACGCTGGAATCCTCCGCCGCCACGCTTGCAGAACTGCGCGACGAGCTGATCGCCAGGGGCGGCCACCATGCCCGGGCGCTGGCACGCGGCAAGGCGCTGCGCGTTGCGCAGAATCAGGTCATGGCAGCCGAATCCATTGCCTTGCTGGAGGGTGCCGAAGTGGCTTTTTTTCCGCCAGTCACGGGCGGTTGAGTCAAAATTTACCGATGCCAACATCACGGGTGTCCATTCAAAGCGGCGATTTCGACCTCAGCCACGAGGTCGCCGTTTTGCGCGCGCAAGACATGCGTGTCGGGGCCGTTTGCACCTTTGTTGGAACGGTGCGTGACCGCAATGCGGGTGCCGCAGGCGAAGTCAGCACGCTGGAGCTGGAGCATTACCCCGGCATGACCGAGAAGTCGATCGAGGCCATGATTGACGCAGCCCATGAGCGCTTTGACATGTTTGGCGCACGGGTGGTGCACCGCGTTGGCCTGTTGCAGCCCCTCGACCAGATTGTCCTGGTGGCTGTGACCTCCGCGCACCGGGGCGAGAGTTTCAAAGCCTGCGAGTTCTTGATGGACTATCTCAAAACGCAGGCGCCGTTCTGGAAAAAAGAAACGACGCCCGAGGGGGCGAAATGGGTCGATGCCCGCGTGAGTGATGACCTGGCAATGGCACGCTGGGGCATTGAGTCGCCCAATCTGGTGGTTGACTAATTCAAGTACTGGGGCCGGCTGGCAGCGGCTTCCTGGCCGGCCGTACCACCTTCGCCTTCGGACAGCGTGCTCTGGCCCCATCCGGATTCGGCAAATGATTTCTCCAGCAGGTGCAACAGGCCGTGCATCAGCTTGTGGTCCAGCGCCATTTTGAGTTCAGGGCGCTTGCCTTCAACTTGCAATTTGGCGCCGAAATTCATTTCTACCTGCCCGTTGGCCAGCGGTTTCACTTGCACATCCGTCACCAGCAGCGGCTCTTGGGCCGGGTTGGCAGGGTCGGGCGCTTTGTAGGGCGTCTTGAAATCAGCTTGCTGCAAAACCTGTTCTTTTTCAAACTCGCCCAACATTTCGCGTACTTTGGGGTCTTTGGCGGCGAGGCCCGAACTTTGCGGCTCAACAGCCAGGCTGCGCTGCACCTGGTCCGCCGACACCTTTCGCAATACCGGCAGCAGCCCGATTGTGAGCCGGCGGGTGAACCAGAGGCGGAATTCCAGGCCGGTGCTGGTGTTGACGCGCACCAACAACCGGTCCTGGTCGGCAAGGTAACCCACGTTGAGCTGGTGAATTTTCACGGCCCGATTTTAGGCGTGGCAAAGCGGCTTGAGAGTCCGATAACGATCAGCGAAAGGATGCCCAGCCACAGGGCCAGCCCGGTCACCGAGAAGTTTTGCAAGGCGCCGCCACTGACCACCGGCCCGACGGCGCCGCCCAGGGTGTACCCGGCAATCATGGCTGCGGTGCCTGCAGCGGTGTCTTGCCCGGTGAACTGGTGCGCAACCCGGATCATGGTCAGGGTGTACAAAGCGCCACCGACACCACCCCAAATGAAGGCGCTGGCCCACAACAACCAGGGCGCTGCAGTGGACCAGAGCATCATGACACTGCTGACCAGCAACATGAAACCAGCTGCGCCAAAAACCCGCGACGGCATCAACCGGTCCGCAGCCATACCGGCCGGATACTGAAACAGAAAGCTGCCAATGCCCAATGCGCCTGCGATGCTCGCTGCTGTCGCCATGCTCAATCCCATCGATGACCCGTTGGCAGCGCTGACACTGCCCAGGCCGCCTTCGAAAACGCCTCCGGCAAACGCCAGCGCCGCCAGCGTTGGCACCTTGCGCAGCGCCTGCCAGGTCGACATGGCAGCGGCGGCTGCGCCAGTACCGTGTGGCATTGTTTTTTTCAGGGGCAGTGGCGGCAGACGGGCGACGAGGCATAAACCCAAGACTTGAACGATGCACACGGCAATGAGGGTCTGGCGGCCATTGATTTGAAACAGGGCCGGCACAAAAGGGCCAACCGCCAATGCGGCGCCCAAAAGCGTTTGGTAAAGGCCGGTGATGCGCCCGCGCTGGTCAGCGGGCGAATACCGCGCGATCAGCGATTCGGTGGCGTTCCAGACGGCGGCAGCCCCCAGGCCACCCACTACCGCAAACGCGCTCCAGATGGCAAGCCCGTCAAACGCGGCGTAACCCAGTCCCGCCGCAAACCACAGCACACTTCCGGCCTGGAACATCCAGACTTCGCCGAAACGCACAAACAGTGTGGGCAAGAAGGGAATCAGGGCCGCCACGCAGGCAAAACCAATCATCGCGAAGGTGCCGATCGCCAGCGTGCCATAACCACGCTGCTGCAGCAGCACCGCCAGCACCGGCGCGTACATGGCGAATGAGGTCACCAGCAGCGTGGTGGCCAGGGCGATGCGAACGACGGGGTGTTGGAACGCGGACAAGCTCAAGTCAGATAGGGAAAAAAGGGCGGTTGACCGGGGGCGCTGGATTGCGACCGGGCCAGACCTTGATATTCGTCAACCCCGGGCCCATCTGTCACAAATCATCTTACAACCGCCGCTACCATGGCTTGAAATCGCCCGCCACTACCCTAGATACCTCCCATGAGAACCGACAAACTAACCACCAAATTCCAGGAAGCGCTGGGCGACGCACAAACCCTTGCGCTGGGGCAAGACCACGCCTTCATCGAGCCCGCGCACACGCTGGCGGCCATGTTGCGCCAGGAAGACGGGCCCAAAGCTTTGCTGCAACGCGCGGGCGTGAACGTGCCCGGCTTGCTGGCTGTTGCTGAAACCGCCATGAAGAAGCTGCCGCAGGTTGAAGGCCACGAGCAGGTGCAGGTGGGGCGCGACATGGTCACGTTGTTGCAAGCTTCCGAAAAAGAATCCATCAAGCGTGGCGACCAGTTCATTGCCGGTGAACTATTTTTGCTCGCGCTGGCCGACAGCAAGCTCGACATGGCGAAAGCGGCCCGGGAACAGGGCCTTACCCGCAAGTCCCTGGAGACTGCCATCACCGCCGTGCGCGGGGGCGAAGGTGTGAATAGCGCCGACGCCGAAGACCAGCGCGAATCGTTGAAGAAATACTGCATCGACCTCACCGAACGCGCCCGCATGGGAAAACTTGACCCGGTGATCGGCCGCGACGATGAAATCCGCCGTGCCATCCAGGTGCTTCAGCGCCGCACCAAAAACAACCCGGTTCTGATTGGTGAACCGGGCGTCGGTAAAACCGCCATCGTCGAAGGCCTGGCGCAGCGCATCGTGGCTGGCGAAGTGCCTGAATCGCTCAAAGGCAAACGCGTGTTGTCGCTCGACATGGCGGCGCTGTTGGCCGGTGCCAAATTCCGCGGCGAGTTTGAAGAGCGCCTGAAAAACGTGCTCAAAGACCTTGCCAAAGACGAAGGCCAGACCATCGTTTTCATTGATGAATTGCACACCATGGTCGGTGCTGGCAAGGCCGAAGGGGCGATGGACGCGGGCAACATGTTGAAGCCCGCATTGGCCCGTGGCGAGCTGCACTGCGTAGGTGCCACCACGCTGGATGAATACCGCAAATACATTGAAAAAGATGCTGCTCTGGAACGCCGTTTCCAAAAAATCCTGGTGGGTGAGCCGACCGTGGAGGCGACGATTGCCATCCTGCGCGGCCTGCAGGCGCGGTATGAAACCCACCACGGCGTGCAAATCACCGACCCGGCCATCGTCGCCGCCGCCGAGCTCAGCCACCGCTACATCACCGACCGGTTTTTGCCAGACAAGGCGATTGACCTGATCGACGAAGCCGCCAGCAAGATCAAGATCGAGCTGGATTCAAAGCCGGAGGTGATGGACAAGCTCGACCGGCGTCTGATCCAGTTGCAGATCGAGCGCGAAGCCGTCAAACGCGAGAAAGATGACGCCTCGAAAAAGCGTTTTGAACTCATCAACGACGAGATCAAGACCCTGCAGAAAGAAATCGCCGACCTCGACGAAATCTGGAAGGCTGAAAAGGCCCAGGCACAGGGCAGCAAGACCATCATGGAAGAGATTGAAAAAGTCCGCTTCCAGATTGAAGACCATTCGCGCAAGGGCGACTTCAACAAGGCCGGCGAGTTGCAATACGGCACCTTGCCCGGCCTGGAAAAGCAGCTTAAAGAAGCGCAAACCGCCGAAGCTGGCAAAGCCAAAAACGCCAAAGACGGCGGCCGCCCGCAACTGCTGCGCACCATGGTCGGCGCCGAAGAAATCGCCGAAGTGGTGAGCCGCGCCACCGGCATTCCTGTGGCCAAGATGTTGCAGGGTGAACGCGACAAACTCCTGCAGATGGAAGACAAACTGCACCAGCGTGTGGTGGGCCAAAGCGAGGCGATCACGGCAGTGGCCAATGCCATTCGCCGCTCGCGCGCGGGCCTGGGCGACCCGAACCGGCCCACCGGCTCCTTCCTGTTCCTCGGCCCCACGGGCGTGGGAAAAACCGAGCTGTGCAAGGCGCTCGCCGGTTTCCTGTTTGACTCGGAAGACCACCTCGTGCGCATCGACATGAGCGAGTTCATGGAGAAACACTCCGTAGCCCGACTCATCGGCGCGCCGCCCGGTTACGTGGGCTACGAAGAAGGTGGTTACCTTACCGAAGCCGTGCGCCGCAAACCCTACAGCGTGTTGTTGCTTGACGAGGTTGAAAAAGCCCACCCCGACGTCTTCAACGTATTGTTGCAAGTGCTCGATGATGGCCGTCTGACCGACGGCCAGGGCCGCACCGTGGACTTCAAAAATACCGTGATCGTGATGACCAGCAACATCGGCTCGCAAATGATCCAGGCCATGGTCGGCAAGCCGTACGAAGACGTGAAAGACGCGGTGATGGACGAGCTGAAAAACCACTTCCGCCCCGAGTTTTTGAACCGCATCGACGAAACCGTGGTGTTCCATAGCCTGGACGCCAAACACATCGAATCCATCGCCGCGATCCAGATGAAGGTGCTCGAAGCGCGCCTGGCCAAGATGGACTTGACGCTGCAGGTGTCGCCCGCAGCGCTCAAGGAGTTGGCAAAGGTGGGCTTCGACCCGGTGTTTGGCGCCCGGCCCCTTAAGCGTGCGATCCAGCAGCGCATTGAAAACCCGTTGTCCAAACTGCTGCTGGAAGGCAAGTTTTTGCCCAAAGACACCATCCCGGTGGATGTGGACCCAATCCACGCGCCAGGGGAGTTCAGTTTCGGGCCGGTGGCGCAATGAGTTGAGGTAACTGGCAGTAATTAACATGGGTGTTAATTATTGCCAGTTGTGACCTGATTTTCAGAAAAAAGTTAAAAATCGCCATCTAAGTCACGGATTAATTTAATAGTTTGCTATATATAAAGTAGCAAACGCATCGTTTGCTTTGTCGCCGTCGGTGAAAATGGCCACATGACGACGTCAACCCTTGAACCTTCAGGCGCACCTACGCTGCCTGCCGGCAACTCCCTGCGCCAAGACGCGCACCTGATTGGCCTGGTGGGTTTGGCGCACCTGATCAGCCACTTCAGCCAGCTCTTGCTTCCTCCGCTGTTCCCCTGGCTCAAAGACGCACTGAACGCAAGTTACACCCAGCTGGGCGCGTTGATGACGATCTTTTTCGTCGTCTCCTGCGTCGTGCAGACCTTGTCAGGTTTCTGGGTCGACAAATATGGCCCGCGGCCAATCCTATTTTCGGGCCTTGCCCTTCTGGGTGTAGCGGCGTTTGGGTTTTCGATGAGCACCGGTTACTGGATGGTGGCGGGGTTCACCGTGGTGGCGGGTATTGGCAACGGTGTGTTTCACCCGGTGGACTACACGCTCCTGAACCGCAAGGTCAGCGCGCCGCGTCTCGGGCACGCCTACAGCACACACGGGCTCACCGGCAGCCTGGGCTGGGCGCTGGCTCCTGCGCTCCTGGTGCCGATCGCTCTTGCGCGGTCCTGGCAGACGGCCATGATGGTTGCCGGCGTGTTGATTTTCGCCGTGTGGGTGCTGCTGTTTTTGCAGCGCGACAAACTTCAGCTTGACGTAGCGGCACCTGTCGCCAAGCCGGGCGCGGTCGAAGAGCATAGCCTCGCTTTCCTGAAAATTCCCGCCGTGTGGGGTTGTTTCGGCTTCTTCTTTTTATACGCCATCGTGATCAGCGTGATCCAGGCATTCGCGCCCGAGGCGGCGCGCAAACTGCATGACGTGCCGATTGCACTGGCCGCTGCGTGCCTGACGATCTACATGGTGTGCAACGCCGGCGGCATGATCGCCGGCGGCTTCCTGGCGTCGAACCCCGAGCGCTGTGAACGGGTGGTGGGCGGCGCCTTCACGGTTGCAGCGGGATTTGCGCTGGCGCTCGGTTTGGCCGATTTGCCGGGTGCCGCTGTGCCGGTTCTGTTTGGGTTGATGGGCTTCGCTTCTGGCACGGCCAGCCCGTCGCGCGACATGCTGGTGAAAAAGTCCACACCTGAAAACTCAACCGGGCGGGTGTATGGCGTGGTGTATTCGGGGCTCGACATTGGCCAGGCGGTGGCTCCGCTGTTCTTCGGCATGTTGATGGACCGCCAGCTCTTCAGCGGGGTGTTCATTGGCCTCGCTGCGGTCCAGCTCACCTTGATTGCCGGTGCCCTCAATATTCGCAAAGTGCGGCGCGTCTAGTGCGCAGGCCCTTCAACCCAACAACATCGACCCATGGCAACCCTGGTAGAACTCAAACAATTTCTCAAAGCTGAATTTCCGCAGAACCGAACCACCATCCTCGCCGTAGGCAACAATGCGGCCACGGTGAAAGTGCAGGTGGGCTACAACGACTTGCGCCCCGGTGGCACCGTCTCGGGCCCGACCATGATGGCCCTGGCCGATGTGGCCTTGTACATCGCCATCCTGGGTGAGATCGGCATCGTGCCGCTGGCTGTCACCACCAGCCTGTCGTTCAACTTCCTGCGCAAACCCAAGGCCGACCGCGATCTGGTGGCCGTCTGCAAGCTGCTCAAGGTGGGCCGCACCTTGGCGATTGGCGAGGTAAGTCTGTATTCAGAGGGCGACGAGGATCCGGTGGCGCATGCGGTTGGCACCTACGCCATTCCAAAAGCCGCAAAACCTCAAAGCGGCCCATAAATCCAAAACCGGCATACCCAAAGGCTGTGTGTGCTCACCGGCTGGTTTCGCGACAGATTGTCCTGGTTTAGTTTGGTTTGCAGATCATTCAATGCCGTGCAGCGCGCACAACAACTTCATGCGCCGCACCGCCAACTCGGGCTGCTGCAGGCAGTTGGCCGCATCGGCCAGCCGGAACAGTTCAGCCAGATGGACCAGTGAGCGCGTGCTCTGCTGCCCGCCGACCATCGTGAAGTGGCTCTGGTGGCCATTAAGCCAGGCCATGAAAACCACGCC
>JANNMM010000056.1:0-4427 GCA_031397915.1 Rhodoferax sp.
CCCAACGTTTTCGTCACCGACGATTCATTGATCCAGTGTGTTGCCCAATTGCGCATGGCGTTGGGCGACCATGGCCAGCGGCTCATCAAAACAGTGCGGGGGCGCGGCTATATTTTTGATGCCCCTGTTCCACTTGTACCCAACGAGGCATCGGCGCCGCCGAACTTGGAGGCGGCGCAAACCAGCCGCGCTGTGCCGCAGAGAATCCAGTTCTGCACCACCCAAGACAAAGTTCAGTTGGCCTACGGCGTGGCTGGTCTTGGTTCCCCGTTGGTGGAGGTGGGCACCTGGATCAACCACCTGGAAGCGGATTGGGACAGCCCGGTGTGGCGGTCCCGCCTGCGGGCGCTGGCGTCCAAAAATCAGCTGGTGCGTTACGACTGCCGCGGTTGCGGCCTGTCGGACCGCCAGGTGCCCGGGTTTTCATTTGAGTTGGCGCTCAGCGACCTTGAAACCGTGGTCGATGCCGCCGGTTTGGAACGTTTTTCGCTTTTCGGCTCGTCACAGGGCGCTGGTGTGGCCATCGCCTACGCTGCGCGGCACCCGAAGCGGGTTAAAAACATGGTGCTCTACGGCGCGTTTGCGCGCGGGCGGCTGGCGCGCAACCCAAGCGAGCAGGACCGCAAGGAAGCGCAGGCGATGCGCCACCTGATCGAAATCGGCTGGGGCCGTCCCAGCCCTGCATTTCGGCAGATTTTCACCAGCATGCTGATTCCAGACAGCACGCCCGAGCAGTACCAATGGTTCACCGAGTTGCAACGCACCTCAACGTCGCCAGAAAACGCTGCAAATTTGATTGCCGCTTATGAGACGATGAATATTGCCGATTTGCTGTGTCAAGTCCAATGCCCTACGCTGGTCATCCACAGCCGTGGCGACCCGCGCGTGCCGCTAGAGGAAGGCCGGTACATCGCAGGGCACATCAAGGGTGCGCAGTTCATCACGCTGGAAAGCAAAAACCACATCCTGCTGGAGCAGGAGCCGGCCTGGCAGCAATTTCTGGATGAACTTCAGGCGTTTGTCGGTTCAACCGCAAATCCAACAGCCCTATAGCCCCAGCGCTTCTGCAGAAGTCGGCAGCATGGAGGTTGCCTGAGGGCCACCGCTACAATCCCCCTTCCTTCTTCCGGACCCGTCTGGAATCCCATTGTGACAGCGCCCAAGCGGGTGCGCCCTGCCCCTTTATAGGGGGAGTCTCTAGGTCAAGACTGCCATGTCTGATTTAAGTCTTCAACTGCAGCAGGCCCAGAGCCAACTACCAGTTTCAAGCTATTTCGATGAATCGCTTTATAAGCGTGAAATCGAGCAATTGTTCAAAAACGGCCCGCGTTACGTGGGCCACCAGCTCGCCGTGCCGCAGCTGGGCGACTACTACACGCTGCCGCAGGAGTCGGGCGGGCGCGCCTTGGTGCGCACCCCTTCGGGCGTGGAGCTGATCAGCAACGTCTGCCGCCACCGTCAGGCGCTCATTCTCAAGGGCCGTGGCAGCTTGCCCGCGCAGGCCGGCGGCAACATCGTCTGCCCGCTGCACCGCTGGACGTACGCCGCGTCCGGCCAAGTCCCGGCAGGCACCCTGCTGGGCGCGCCGCATTTTGAAAAAGACCCCTGCCTGAATTTGCACAACTACCCGCTGACCGAGTGGAATGGCCTGCTGTTTGAGCGCAACAAAGATGGCTCAGACCGCGATGTTGGCGCCGAGTTGGCCGGCCTGGGGCCCAGGAGCGCGCTCGACTTCACCGGCTATGCGCTGGACCACGTCGAAATGCACGAGTGCCACTACAACTGGAAGACCTTCATCGAGGTCTATCTCGAGGACTACCACGTCGGCCCCTTTCACCCGGGACTGGGGCCAGTTTGTCGAATGTGAAGAATTGCTATGGCAGTTCAAGCCGCACTACTCGGTGCAGTCCGTGGGCGTGGCCAACCGTCTGGGCAAGGCCGACGAACAAGGCGGCTCACCGGTTTACCAGCGCTGGCAGGAGGCGCTGCTCAAATACCGCAAAGGTGTGCCGCCCAAATACGGCGCTATCTGGCTCACCTACTACCCGCATGTCATGGTCGAGTGGTACCCGCACGTGCTCACCGTCTCCACGCTGCACCCCATGGGCCCGCAAAAAACCATGAACATGGTGGAGTTCTATTACCCCGAAGAAATCCAGGCCTTCGAGCGCGAGTTCGTCGAAGCGCAACGCGCCGCCTACATGGAAACCTGCGTGGAAGACGACGAAATCGCCCTGCGCATGGACGCCGGCCGCCAGGCCCTGATGCAACGCGGCGACAACGAAACCGGCCCCTACCAAAGCCCGATGGAAGACGGCATGCAGCAGTTCCATGAGTGGTACCGGCGGGCAATGGTGGAGAACACGCAAGGCAACTGAGTTTGCAGCGGGTTGTCGAAATGAATTTGCTATATTATTAATAGCAATAAACGTCCATTTATCGTGACTTCACGGTCTATTTTCTTCGGTTTTTTCGAATTTTCAGTATTTTTTGTCAATAATTAATACCCATGTTAATTATTGGCATTTTCATGCTTCCAGCCTGCCGCTTTGCAGCACAATGCCCAGGAAGCCCGTCGTACCCGGCGAGCACGCTCACGAGGCCCCTTCCATGAACTACACCACGCTGATTTCGGTAGAACAACTCAAGGCGCTGCAAGCCGCGGGCACGCCGCTCACCGTGTTTGACTGCAGCTTCGACCTGATGAACCCCGCCGCCGGTGAAGCGGCGTTTGCAGAGTCGCACATTCCCGGCGCGGTTTACGTGCACCTGGACCGCGATTTGAGCGACAAAACCGGTGCCGGCGGAAAAAACGGGATTGGCGGGCCAGCCGCCAGTGGTGGCCGCCACCCCTTGCCGTCGCGAGAGAAATTCGCGGCGTGGCTCGGCTCGCTTGGGTTCACCAACGGGCATCAGGCCGTGGTGTATGACCGTCAGGGCGCCAACTACTGCGGCCGACTGTGGTGGATGCTCAAGTGGGCGGGGCACGCCAACGTGGCGGTGCTCGATGGCGGCCTGCAGGTCTGGGCCGCAACGGAGCCGGTGCAAGGTGGCGCGCAAACCACGGCGCCGGCCACGTCGCCTGGCGGATTCACGCTCAAACCGCCCCGCACCGCCTTGGTCCATACCGAGGTGGTCGAGCGCAACCTGGGCCGCCCCGGCCAGACCCTGATCGACGCGCGCGCCACACCGCGTTTCAAAGGCGAAGTGGAGCCGCTGGACCCGGTGGCCGGGCACATCCCCGGCGCCTTGAACCGGCCCTTTGGCCTGAACTTCGGCGCCGACGGCAAATTCAAACCGGCGGCGCAATTGAAGGCTGAATTTGAAACTTTGCTCGCCGGGCGCGACCCGGCCAGCGTGGTGCACCACTGCGGCAGTGGCGTAAGCGCCGTGCCGAACATTCTGGCAATGGAAATCGCCGGTTTGGGGGGCAGCGGGTTGTATGCCGGGAGCTGGAGCGAGTGGTGCGCCGATGCAGCGCGACCCGTCGCGAAGGGCTGAGCGGTCCCGGCACGGCAACTGCGGGAAAACTGCGGGGCAAGGAATCGTTAAACTGGTTCTCGCCGGTTGACAGCAACGCCACAACAACGCTTGGAAGGGAACGCCCATGGCCGCCAGCAGCAACATCATCCTCATGCCCGATGAGCTTCAGCTCGCCTCGTTTTTTCGCTGGGAAAAGTCGCAGCCCGACAAAATCTTCCTGACGCAGCCCATTGGCGGCGGCGAGTCGCAAGACATCACCTGGCGCCAGGCCGGTGACGAAGCGCGGCGGGTTGCCAGCTGGCTCAAGGCGCAGGGCAAGGTGCACGGCTGGCCCAAGGGCAGCACGGTGGCGATCCTCGGCAAAAACAGCGCGCACTGGATATTGGCGGATTTGGCGATCTGGATGGCCGGTTATGTCTCGGTGCCGATTTACCCGACCTTCAACGGCCAGGCGCTGCGTTATATCCTGGAGCACAGCGAAGCGCGGGCCTGTTTTGTCGGCAAGCTCGATGACGTGCATGCACTGAAGGATGGCGTGCCACCGGGTCTGCCGCTGGTCGCCCTGCCGCTGTCGCCCGAGAGCCTGGTGGCCACACCGTGGGAGTCGCTTATCTCCACCAGCCAACCGCTCGAAGGCACGCCGGTGCGTGATGGCGAGGAGTTGTGCACCCTCATCTACACCTCGGGCACCACCGGCAACCCCAAGGGCGTGATGCACAAGTTCAACGCCATGGCCTGGGGCCTCAAGAGCGCCACTGCGGCCGGACGCGTGAAGATGGACAGCAGCGACCGCCTCCTGTCGTACCTGCCGCTGGCGCACGTGGCCGAGCGCATGTTGGTCGAGCAAGGGGCGCTGATGTATGGCGGCCGGATTTTTTTCGCCGAGTCGCTGGACACCTTTGTGCAGGATCTGCAGCGCGCCCAGCCCACCATCTTTTTCTCGG
>JANNMM010000007.1:0-13894 GCA_031397915.1 Rhodoferax sp.
TGTAAATCGTTTGAAGAAAGCGCTGCTGGGTTGCGGCTGACGCCGACGTGGGCGGCTGAATCAGGGCCAAGTCACTGGCCATCAATGGCGCCAGTTTGCTGCAAGGGCGCCAGCCGCCAGCCGCCCGCCGATCGCCCCAGCGCCGCTCCGCCGTACGTCGCAGGCGTGTGGCGGTTAGCGCCACAGGCGCCCAAAGTCGTCGGGACGCAGGGGCGCTTGGCTGGCGGCCGGAGTTTCGCGGTGTCGGGGGCAGGGTGAGAGGCCGGCTTTCGGTGTCGCGACCTGTTTTGACAGGTGCTGAGGCTTTGGGCGCAATGCAATGCTGGCGGGCAATATTTTTGACGCAAGCGAATATCCTGCGATGTCGAGAGTATTCGCTTAACGTTCGCGGTATGCGGGCGCGATGCGATCCGCTATGACCAAAATGTTAGGAATCGTCAGTGTATGCACGAAAAATAATCTTGGCCTTGCATTTATGACAACTCAAACTGCGCATAGGGCGAGCTTCACTTGCCTGCTGAAGGAACGATTTGATACTCTGGTGGAAGCAGTTGCTGCAAAGCTTTTGCGTGGACTGCAACGGTTGCTGATTGTCTTTGGCAACATAAGCAAACAGACCACTGGCAACCTCCAAAACTTTGTAGTTTTCCGCCTCAGCCTGCCAACTTTTCAGGCGTTCAATTTCGTTTTCGAGTTCCTTTACTTGCGACGTGACAGACGTATGCGATTCTTGTATGGCGACGGCTTGAAGCCTAGCCTCAACGACAGCTTGAAGAAGGTCACTGAGTTGACTATTGAACTGAGCAGCCTCGCGCAAAGCAAGCAACGTCTTCGCAATGTCAGCGGCGGTCTTGAGGCTGGTGAAGGCGGCAGTGGCTTCGGCAAGCATAAAAGTATTCCTAACATAATGTATACCGCAGAACACTGCGGTATAACTTGGCATCTTCACCTGACGAATCCACGTTTTTCTCAAGTTTCATATAAATAGTTCGCTCCATTAAAAATAGTGACAAACCCGGCAAGGCATAAGTGCTTGCTTATCTCCTTTGGTGGCAATTCTCACCTCGAAACTGTTCTTTGAATCACCAATTGAGAATTCGAACCGCCAATGCGAGTAGCTACCACGGGCCGTTTAGCGGCGCTAAAGGACAACCTCAAGCGCGGTGATCGGGCAGTGCGACCGGGCTTTGGTTTGAAAGGCGCGTGGAAGCTGCCTTGGCGGAAATAACAAAAAATGGGCGAGCACCCACTGAGTCATTTGGGCACACATTTTTCCCGTCGCGCGTGATTTCACACCAAAACCGCATGCGCATTGCCCGGTCGCTGGGCGGGGCTTATCGTTTCCAGCTGCGCAAGTAAGCAATCGGTTTTTGAACCAATATTGGCGATTTCGGGGTTGCTATTATTATAGTAGCAAACTTTACATATAATTCGTGACTTGGATGCCAAAAAAGCTTAGAAATCTGGAAATTTCAATAAAATCCGAAAATAATTAACACCCATGTTAATTATTCGAAAATCCCGGACTCGCCCGAATGCAGGCGAAAATCAGTCACTTGCAGGTAATCGCTCCCCTTGTTTTTTGACTCGCAGGAAACCCCATGACACACGCGCCCCGATTGATCTCAAAGTTTGCCGGTTTGCTTGCGGCAATGCTGCTCACTCCCATTGCGATGGCGCAAACCTTCCCGTCGCAGAGCGTGCGCCTGGTGGTTCCATTCACCGCCGGCACCGGCATGGACATCATTGCCCGCGCCGTCGCGCCCAAACTCGCCGAGCGCCTCGGGCAAAGTGTGGTGGTGCAAAACGTGCCGGGCGCGAGTGGCAACATCGGCACCGACCAGGTTGCCAAGGGCAACGCCGATGGCCACACCTTGTTGGTGGGCGCCAACACCATGCTGATGGCGTCGCAGCTGTATGCCAATGTGCCGTTTGATCCCTTGAAAGACTTTGCGCCGGTGTCCATGGCCGCCTACGGTACCTTGATGCTGGTGTCAAACCCGAAGACCGGCATCAAAAGCGTGCAAGACTTGCTCACGCAGGTGCGCGCGCGGCCGGGCAGCATCGCCTACGGCTCGCCCGGCATCGGCACGCCGCACCACATGGCGATGGAACTCTTCAAGACCCACGCCAAGGTGTTCATGCTGCATGTGCCTTACCGCGGCACGGCCGGGTATACGCAGGACTTGCTCTCGGGCGAGATCAACGTCGGCTTCCTGCCGGTTCACGTGGCCCAGGGTTTCGTGACGGCCGGGCGCCTAAACGCGCTTGCCGTGGGCAGCGCCAAGCGCCACCCGGTCGCCGCTGGCGTGGCCACGCTCGATGAGCTGGGGCAAAAGGGAGTTGAAGTCGACATGTGGTACGCCTTCATGGCCCCCGCCAAAACGCCCGCGCCGGTGGTGAACCGCCTCAACACCGAGATCGGCGCCATCTTGAAGCTGCCTGAAATCCGCGACGCGCTGGGCAAGGCGGGCCTCGTGGCCACGTCGTCCACGCCCGATGAGCTCAACGAGGTGATGAAAAAAGACTACCCACGCTGGGGCAATGTGATCAAGACCAACGGGATCAAGGCGGAGTAGTGGCGACTGAAAAGTACCGCCGCCACGCTGTGGTAAATTTCAAAAGTCGCTCCCCTTTCAAGAGCTTGCCAAAGAGCAGGCGCGCGGTCTACCCACTTCCCACTTGCTGCTTTTGAATCTGATCAACGCCATGACAACTTTCACGCCCGCTGAAGGCCTGCTCGACAACACCCAGATCATCGCGGGCGGTTACATCGCCCACGTTGCCGTGGGTTGCAACAATGTCGATGAAGCGGCGCGCTGGTATGCAGAGGTGCTGGGCGCGCAGCCGGTGCGCATCCTGGACGACCGCGTCACGTTCAGCTTTGGTGGCGTGTTGCAGCTGGTGTGCCACCTGGAAAAACGCGCCATCGCCAAAAACCCGCGCGCCTACCCGCAACACTTCGGGCTCACTTTTTTGAAGATGGCCGATTTCGACCGAATGGCCGCGCATGTGCAGCAGCTGGGCATCAAGCTGCTGGTGCCGCCAGCCAAGCGCTTCCCCGACACCGCACACGAACACCAGACCTTCATGGCGGTTGACCCGTCGGGCAACGTCGTGGAGTTCAAGTGTTACGTGCGGCCCGAGTGCAGTTACTGAGCAGCCTGACTGGCCTTTTCCTTTCCCGAACCTTCCTGCGCAGTCTCTTTTTACACACCGAAAACCATGACAAATAATTTTCTGGATACCCCCGGTCGCAGCGCCAAGCCGAGAAATTACGGCATCAACTCGATGATCGACAACGGGGTTCCCACCAAATATTTCATCGACGTGATCGAGAGCGACGCAGCGCTGATTGATTTCGTCAAGTTTGGCTGGTGTACCGGCTTGGTCACGAAAGACCTGGAGAAAAAAATCCAGTGTTTGGTTGACAACAATGTTGAATATTATTTTGGCGGCACCTTGTTTGAAAAGGCGCTGTCGCAAAACAAGCTCGAAGCTTTCCACGCCTTTTTGAAGAATTTCGACTGCAAGTTCATGGAGGTGTCAGACGGCACCCTGACGATTTCCAGCAAAGACAAAGCCAAACACATCGCCGATTTTTCGAAAGACTTTTTCGTCTTCAGTGAAGTCGGCAAAAAAGACATCGACGAAGCCAACAACATGCCCATCTCCCGCTGGATCGACGAGATTCACAGTGACCTGGCCGCTGGCGCTTCCAAGGTCATTCTGGAGTCGCGCGAATCCGGCAAAAGCGGCATCTGCGACGCCGACGGCAATTTGCGCCCCGATCTGGTGCTCAGCATCACCAAGTCCCGCTTCCGCGCGGCAGACGCGCTTTGGGAGGCGCCCAACAAAATGCTGCAGACGAGCCTGATCTCGTCAATCGGCCCGAATGTGAACCTTGCCAACATCGCGTTTGGCGATGTGGTGGGCCTGGAAACCCTGCGCCTGGGCATTCGCTCTGACACCTTCAACCTGTACAACCAGAGCGGCAGCAATTTCGCCACACTGGTGGACAACCGCGAGCGTTTTGACCAGCCTGACCGGCGTGGCGCCGCCGGTTCCCTGACCGACCGCACCCGCAAGGCGCGGGCACCCCGCTAAGGCCGGCGGGCACCCCATAACTTGTGGATCTGCACATCATCCAGGGAACGGCACAGCCGTACCCGAGCGCCGAGATCAACATCGTCATCGACGTCATCCGGGCCTTCACGGTCAGCCATCTGGCCTTCATGCGGGGCGCGCGCGAGATTTTCCTGGTCAACACGGTTGAAGAAGCCTTTGCGCTCAAGGCAAAAAACCCGGCTTATCTGCTGGCAGGCGAAGTTGCCGGTTTGCCGATTGCCGGGTTTGATCTGGACAACTCGCCGCACACCTTCTCGACGGCAGATGTCGACAAAAAATCGCTGGTGCAAAAAACCACCAATGGCGTCAAGGGCACCTTGCTGGCCCTGAATGCCGAGCTGGTCCTGGTAACGGGGTTCTCCAACGCCCGCAAAACGGCGCGATACGCGCAACGGTTTGCGCAAGGCCGTGCCCACTGCCGGGTGAACGTTGTGGCCTCGCACCCAAGTGGTGACGACGACCTGGCCTGTGCCGAGTTCATTCAAAGCCAATTGCGGGGAGACAGCAGCGTGGGCGCCGAAGCGGTTCAGCACCGCATCAACACCTCGCAGGCTGCGGGCAAGTTTTTTGACCCGGCGCAGCCGGAATTCAATGAAAAAGACCTGGCTTTTTGCACCCGTGAGGTGGACTGCGGTTTTGTGATGCAGGTGGACAAAAGTTTGCCCTTGCCCCGGATCGTCAAAATCCCGGCCGGCTGAAAGTCCAAACGACCAAACGGCCAAAAAAAAGGGCCGGTCTTGCGACCAGCCCTGTTAAGGGATCCCTGAACCTTGAGGTTTCGAAAGGACCCGAGGAGACAACCAGTAGAGACTCAAGTCACTGAAATAGTTTCAGCAATTTGACTTTCCCGAATTCACTGTTGGCAAGTATCTCAGGGTTTTCCCTTGCGCGCTAGAACCCGCCTAGAGTTTTCACTCCATTTCTGGCAGATTCACCGCTCATTCTCAAATTGAAACGGTTTTCGCCGTTTCAAGGTTTTCCAATCCCTTGGTGTGACAGTTTCCTGCCCCGCCAACTTGCGCCAGCGCGGGCAGTTTGTATCAATTAACGCTTTTTGCTGACAACTTTGGAGGCGTTGACGGCGTTGGCAGCCACGGTGTTGAAGTTCGCTTCAGCCACTTCGGTGGCTTGTTTCACGGCCTTCTGAACCGATTCCAGGGCGTTGTTGGCAGCGGAAACAGCAGACTTGAACACGGCCACTGCGGTTTCGGAGCCGGCGGGTGCGTTTTTGGCTGCGGTGTCAACCACGTCAGCAAATTTCTTCTGGGCAGCTGCGGCCTGGACTTCAACGGCTTTGGAGAAGTCGGCAGACGAGGACGAAGCGATGTCATACAGGTGGCGGCTGTAGGCAGCGGTCTTCTCGGCCAAAGGCTGGAACAGGCCGGCTTGCAGGGCCAACAGCTCTTGTGCGTCTTTGACGGACAGGATCGATTTGGCGGTGTCGGTGGCTTCAGACAGGGCGGCTTTGGAAGCCGTCAGGTTGAGTTCAACGATTTTTTCGACGCCTTCGAAAGCCTTGGCGGTCAGGCCAAACAGGGTTTCGACATTGGCTTTTTGAGCGGCAACAACTTGGTCAACGGTAAACATATGAAAATCTCCAGTAGATTAAGAAAAAATAAGGCTTCCAAGGATTGAAAACCCAACTGCTCCGTAACTTTGACTCATTGCTTCGTCGAACTCGCCAGCCTCTGGACCGGGTTCATGTTGCAGTGCAGCATGGAATGAATTATAGGGTTATCCCGGTCCAATACAAGCCTTTTTTGCTGCATTGCAGCAATTCTCTGCTGTTTAGACCCGACTTTCTAAAACCCGTCTTTTCCTGCCATTTCCCATACTGTTTTCACTCTCCTGACACACCCTTGTGAAAGCTTTTTACTCCGGCCATTTCGTCTTGCCCTTGCCGCCAGGGCACCGTTTTCCCATGGGCAAATACGTGCGCCTGCGTGAGCGCCTGGCTACCGAGTTGCCAGCCGTGGAGATGCTGGAGGCGCCGCGCGCGCCGGATGCTGCGCTGGCGCTGGCGCACACCCCGGCTTACATCGAGCAGATCGACACCGGAAGCATCGACCCCTCAGCCATGCGCGTGATCGGATTTCCCTGGAGTGCTGCCATGGTGGAGCGCTCACGGCGGTCCGTAGGCGCGACCGGGGCCGCGGTGCGCGCCGCCATGGGCGAGGGTTTGTCGGCCAATCTGGCGGGCGGCACGCACCATGCATCGAGCGACAAGGGCAGTGGATTCTGTGTGTTCAACGACGTCGCCGTGGCCGCGCGAACCGCCCAGGCCGACTGGGCCCGCGGGCGCCCCGGCCCGCGCCGCCTGCAAGTTGCGGTGATAGACCTGGACGTGCACCAGGGCAACGGCACCGCGAGCATTTTCCAGGGCGACGACTCTGTGTTCACCCTGTCGATCCATGGCGAAAAAAACTTCCCGTTTCGCAAGGTTCCGGGCAGTCTGGACATCGATTTGCCGGACGGCTGTGGCGATGTGGATTACCTGGGCGCACTGGAGGGCGCCTTGTTCGAGCTGGACCAGCGTTTCAACCCCGCTTTGGTGATCTACCTGGCCGGTGCGGACCCGCACGAAGGTGACCGCCTGGGCCGCCTCAAGCTGAGCTTTGACGGCCTGATGGCACGCGACCGGCGTGTCTTCGACTGGTGCTTCGAGCGGTCCATTCCCCTGGCGTTTGCCATGGCCGGCGGGTACGGCAAAGACCTGGACGATTCGGTGCAAGTGCAGGTCAATACTTTTGGCATTGCGCTGGCGTATTGGCAGCGCTGGCAGAATCGACGCAATTTCACCAGAGCAAGTGCAACGACATGACCAACCCTTCAATTACCCCGCTGGATCAAGCCGGCATTGCCAAAATTGTTGACGAGGCCATCACCTCGCGTGTGTCCACCCGCGCGTTTACCCGGCAACCGGTGCCACGCGAAACCATCACCGCGATGCTTGACGTCGCCGCACGCGCCGCTTCGGGCACCAACACGCAGCCGTGGAAGGTGTATGTGCTGCAGGGTGCCTCGCGTGACAGCCTGGTGCAGAAGGTTTGCGCGGCGCATGACGCCGTGCGCGCAGACCCGGAGCTGGCCAACACCTTCAGGGAGGAATACGACTACTACCCCACCAAATGGGCCAGCCCCTACATCGACCGGCGCCGCGAAAACGGTTGGGGCCTTTACGGGCTTCTGGGCATCGGCAAAGGCGACAAGGACAAGATGCACGCGCAGCATCAGGGCAACTACCGGTTTTTTGACGCGCCAGTGGGCCTGATGTTCACCATCGACCGCGTGTTGGGACGTGGCTCGCTGGTCGACTACGGCATGTTTCTGGAGGCTTTGATGGTGGCGGCGCGCGGGCGTGGCCTGCACACCTGCCCGCAGGCCGCCTGGAACCCGTTCGGCAAGATCATCCTGCCTCATATTGGCGCCACTGCGGATGAGATGCTGGTCTGTGGCATGTCACTGGGGTATGCCGATGACAGCCACATCGTCAACACCTTTCGTACGCCTCGCGTGGCGGCCACCGACTTCACGCAGTGGCTGGACTGACCCGCTGACCTGCTGACCTGCTGATTGGCTGCTGATGACGTCTTTCGCCATCCAGTTCCTCAATGGCCTGTCTTACGCCACCACCCTGTTCCTGATGGCGGCGGGGCTCACGCTGATTTTCGGCGTGACGCGCATTGTCAACTTTGCCCACGGCAGTTTTTTCATGCTGGGCGCACTCTTCACGGCCTACTGGGTAACGAACTGGTTCCCGGCCTGGGGGCAGAGTGCAGGCCTCTATCTGCTGGCGATGTTGATGGGTGCGTCGCTTGCAGCCCTCGCGGGCGCTGCGGCCGAATTCCTCTTGCTGCGGCGCTTGTATGGTGTACCCGAGCTTTACCAGCTGGTCGCCACGTTTGGCCTCACACTGTTCATGTCTGACGCGATGCGCTGGGGTTTCGGCCCGGATGAGGTTTTTGCGCCGCGTTTCCCGGGATTGAAAGGGTCCATCGAGATCGGCGGCGACTATTTCCCGCAATACCAGCTGCTCACCATCCTGCTGGGTCCACTGGTCTGGATCGGCCTCCATGGGTTGCTGCACAAGACGCTGTTTGGCCGACGCCTGCGAGCGGCCACACAAGACCGGGTGATGCTCGACGCGCTGGGTGTCAACCCCAAACCACTGATGCTGGGCGCGGTGGTGCTGGGCTGTTTTCTGGCGGGCCTGGGGGGCGCCCTGCAGTTGCCGCGAGAGCCGGCCACCTTGCAGATGGACGTGAGTGTCGTGGTTGAAACCTTTGTGGTGGTGGTGACGGGCGGGCTGGGCAGCATTGCCGGCGCGTTTGTGGCTGCGCTCCTGATCGGCCTGATTCACGCTTTTGGCACAGCCTATTTCCCCGAGTCCACCCTGGTGCTGGTGTTTTTGACCATGGCCGTGGTGTTGGCGGTAAGGCCGCTGGGGCTCTTGGGCAAGGCCCACGACGCCGGGCCGAGGGAAGCCGCGCAGAAGTTCAACCGGCTGCCGGTTGGGCGCGGCGCTTCCTGGGCGGTTTATGGCGTGTTTCTCGCGCTTTTTGGCGCGGCCTGGGTGGCGGGTGACTACTGGCGCTCGCTCGCGTCGGACGCGCTGATTTTGATGCTCTTTGGCATCAGCCTGCAATCGGTGATGGCGCTGGGCGGTCTGGTGAGTTTTGGCCATGCCGCGTTTTTTGCGCTCGGTGCGTATGGCGCAGCCCTGTCGCATGTGAATTGGGGTGTGTCACTGCCCCTGGCGCTGGCTGCCGGGTGTGGTCTGGCTTTGGCTGTCGCAGCCGTATTCGGCGCTGTGGTGGTGCGCAGTGGTGGCGTGTATCTGGCCATGTTGTCGCTGGCGCTGGCGCAGGTGGTTTGGGCGGCGGCGTCGCAGTGGGTCAAACTTACGGGCGGTGACAACGGTGTGATCGGCCTTGCACTGGTGACGGAGCAAACGCGCGGTGTGTTTTACCTGCTGCTGGTGTTCCTTGCACTGCTTGGCGTTGCGGCGCTCAGGCGTTTGAGCCAATCCACTTTTGGTGCCGCACTTCAGGCCGTGCGGGACGCGCCCCAACGCGCGGCCGCCAGCGGCTTGAAAGTGAACTGGATCAAATACCGCATGTTTGTCGAAAGCGCCGCCCTGGCCGGCTTGGCGGGCGGGCTCTTCGCCGCACACAAGGGCGCGGTATTTCCGTCAGCGGCGAGTGTCGCCACCTCGGTTGATGCCCTGCTGGTCGTTTTGCTGGGCGGCGTGCACCAGTTGTGGGGCGTGGCGGCAGGCAGCCTGGTGCTGACCTGGGCCAGCGCCGAGCTGGGGCGAAGCCTGGACTACTGGCGCGGCGCCCTGGGCTTGTTCGTGATGCTGATCATGGTTCTGGCCCCGTCTGGCCTGTTGGGTGTGCTGCAAAAATGGAAGCGGCCATGACACTCCAGGTGCAGCAGCTGGTGAAACACTTTGACGGTGTCAAGGCCGTCAACGGCGTCAGTTTCGAGGTGGGTGCGGGCGAATGTGTGGCCTTGATCGGCCCCAACGGCGCCGGCAAATCGACCTGTTTTGCCTGCATTGCCGGGCAGCACACATTGACCAGCGGGCAAGTGATGTGGAATGGCCAGCGCATCGACCGTCTGCCGGTGCAGGCGCGGCTGCACGCCGGCGTGGCGCGCAGCTTTCAGGTGGCACAAACCTTTGAGGCACTCACGGTTTTGCAGAATGTAAAGCTGGCCTTGAGCGCCGCAAAGGGCTTGTCAACCCACCGCTTGATCGACAAAAGCGACTCAACGGTGCCGCTGGCCTTGTTGGCCCGATTTGGGCTCGAAGCCTTGGCAGTGACAGAGGTCCTCGGATTGCCCTATGGTGCCAAAAAGCGCCTGGAGTTGGCGATTGCGCTGGCGGGCATCTCGGGTCGCGACGGTTCACCCAAACTGCTGTTGCTGGACGAACCCGCAGCCGGCCTTGCCGGCGCTGAGCGGGCAATACTGATGGCGCAGGTCAAGGCGCTCGCGCAAACCGGCATCGCCGTGCTCTACACCGAACACAATATGGACGCCGTTTTTGGCGTGGCCGACCGGGTGCTGGTGTTGATTGACGGGCACCTCGCAGCAAACGGCACGCCACAAGAGGTGGCGCAGGATGTGACGGTGCGTGAGCGTTACCTGGGCAAGGGTTTCCATGCTTGAAGTCCGGAACCTCAATGCCTGGTGGGGCGCGGCGCAGGCGCTGTTTGATGTGTCGCTCGACGTGTACGCGGGTGAGCTGGTGGTGCTTCAGGGATTGAACGGCGCCGGGAAGTCCACCTTGTTGCAGGCCCTGATCGGCATTGGCCCGGAAACAAAGGGCACCATCCATTACCAAAAGGCCAGCATCACCGAGTGGCCCGCGCACCGGCGCGCACAGGCCGGCCTGGGGTATGTGGCGGAAGACCGGCGCCTGTTCGCGGGCCTGAGCGTCCTGGAGAACCTGCACATCGCTTCGCGCGGCAATGCCAATGCGAATCTTGACCGGGCCCTGGCCCTGTTCCCCGCGCTCAAGGGCATGCTTGCGCGCCGTGCCAGCCAGATGAGTGGCGGTGAACAGCAAATGCTCGCCATCGCGCGCACATTGATGGCCTCGCCGCAACTGCTCCTGCTTGACGAGCCCTGTGAAGGCATCGCGCCGGTGCTGGTGGAGTCCATCGCCGAAGCCCTGATGGCGCTGAAAAACCAGGGTATGCCGATGCTGGTGGCCGAGCAGAACCAGACCCTGGCCAGCCGTGCTGACCGGGTCATTACACTTGCCGCTGGCCAAGTGGCACATTGACCCTCGACGTGAGCTTTTAGACGCCCCATGATCATCTCCAGCCTGCTCGATACCGACCTCTACAAGTTCACCATGATGCAGGTCGTGTTGCACCAGTTTCCGGGGGCGCAGGTCGAGTACAAGTTCAAGTGCCGCAACTCGGGGGTGGACGCTTCCGGCAAACAGCAGCCCGTCATCAACCTGGCGGCCCATGTGCAGGAAATTCGCGACGAGATCCGCGCCTTGTGCAGCCTGCAATTCCAGGAGGCCGAACTGGCCTACCTGCGCTCTTTCCGTTTCATCAAAAGTGACTTCGTCGACTTCCTCGGCCTCTTCCGGCTGAATGAAAAATACATCAGCGTCACGCCCCTGCCGTCGGGCGAGATCGACATCAGCATCCAGGGCCCGTGGCTGCACACCATCCTGTTTGAAATTCCGGTACTGGCCATCGTCAACGAAGTGTATTTCCGCAACACGCAAAAGCTGCCCGATTTTGCCGAGGGCCGGCGCAGGCTGGATGTCAAGATTGAGCAACTCCGCAGCGAAGGCCTGGCGGACCTGAAGATCGCCGACTACGGCACCCGCCGGCGGTTCTCGGGCGCCTGGCAAGACGAAGTGCTGCGCAGCCTGTCCGCCAAACTCGGCACCCTGCAAAGCCCCGGCAAAGTGAGTGGCGTATCGGGCCAGCTGGCCGGTACCAGCAACGTCCTTTTGGCGATGAAACTGGGCCTCACGCCCCTGGGGACGATGGCGCATGAATACCTGCAGGCCGTGCAGGCGCTGGGGCCACGCCTGCGCGACAGCCAGGTTTTTGGATTTGAATCCTGGGCGAAGGAATACCGGGGCGATTTGGGCATTGCCCTCTCGGACGTCTACGGCATGAACGCCTTCCTGCGCGATTTCGACATGTATTTCTGCAAGCTCTTTGACGGCGCACGCCACGACAGTGGCGACCCGTTCCAGTGGGGCGAACGCATGATTGCGCACTACGCCAAGAACCGGGTCGATCCGAAAACCAAAATCCTCATCTTCAGCGACGGGCTCACCGTGCCACGCACCATTGAGCTGTACCGGCAGTTCAAGGGCAGGGCGCAACTGGCGTTTGGCATAGGCACCAACCTCACCAACGACCTCGGTTACGAGCCGCTGCAGATCGTCATCAAGATGGTGCGCTGCAATGGCCAGCCCGTGGCCAAACTGTCTGACACGCCGTCCAAGAACATGTGCGACGATGAAAAGTACCTGGCCTACCTGAGGCAGGTTTTCGAGATCTCGGCATGACGAAGCCGGGCTGGTGGAAAGTGTTGCTACGCCGTTTTAGAACAAGGCAATAGGAGACTTCATGTTTGTAATGGGCATTCCGCTGGATTTTTTCCTGTTCGGCCTCACGCTGCTGGGCGTGGCGCTGTTCCACCACTACACCCTGCAGGTGGCGTTGACGGGCCTGGCCGTCATCACCCTCTACAAACTGGGGCTCGGCGACTTTGCCGGCACGCCGGGCGTCGCCGGTCTTTTGAAGCTGCTGCAGCACGAGTGGATCATCCTGGCCAATCTGCTGGGTTTGCTGCTCGGGTTTGCGCTGCTCGCGGACCACTTCGAGAAAAGCGAGCTGCCGGCCATTCTGCCCAACTACCTTCCCGACGGCTGGATGGGCGGATTTGTCATGTTGTGTCTGGTGTTCGTGATGTCGGCGTTTCTGGACAACATCGCCGCTGCCATGATCGGCGGCACCATGGCGGCTGTGTTGTTCCAGAAAAAGGTGCACATTGGTTTTCTCGCGGCCATCGTGGCGGCCAGCAACGCCGGGGGCGCGGGCAGTGTGGTCGGGGACACAACCACCACCATGATGTGGATCGATGGCGTGGCACCGAGCCAGGTGTTTGAGGCTTACGTGGCGGCCGTGCCGGCGCTCATCATCTTCGGCATCCTGGCGGCACGCCAGCAGCACGCCTTCCAGCCCATTCTGAGAGACGCGCCCAAAGGTGTGCAGGTGCATTGGGCGCGCCTGGCCATCGTCGCCATCATCCTGCTCTCGGCGGTGCTGGCCAATGTCTATTTCAACCTGCGCGCGCCCGTGGTGCTCGACACCCTGCCGGTGATCGGCATCGCCGTCTGGGTGGCGATTCTTGCCACGGCGCCCTGGCGCGCACCCACCTGGAGCCTGTTGCCAGGCGCCTTCAAGGGCAGCATTTTTCTGCTTTCGCTGGTGATGTGCGCCGCGATGATGCCGGTGCAACATTTGCCGGTGGCGTCTTGGCAATCTGCCTTGGGGCTCGGGTTTTTGAGCGCCGTGTTTGACAATATTCCCCTCACTGCGCTGGCCTTGAAACAAGGCGGCTACGACTGGGGTTTCCTCGCCTACGCGGTGGGTTTTGGCGGCAGCATGATCTGGTTTGGCTCTTCGGCAGGCGTGGCCTTGAGCAATATGTACCCCGAAGCCCGATCGGTCGGCGCCTGGCTCAAAGGCGGGTGGCACGTGGCGGTGGGTTACGTCGTCGGGTTTTTCATTTTGTTGGCGGTGATGGGTTGGCATCCGCAACCCAAACGCAACAAAGCCGTCGAGGCACCAAAAAACAGTGTGGTATCTATTGTAACTGAAATTTCGTATAATAAATAAAGATTATTGCTATATAAATAGTATCAATAGAAACATATCATTCGTGACTTGAGTAGATTCTTTTATAGAAGTATGAATAAGAAAAAAATACTGATTGCCCGTGCCAACTTTCCAGCCATTGTGGCCAAGCTCGAGCAACATTTTGAGGTCGAATCCAACCAGGCCGACGTGTTGTGGAGCAAGGCTGAATTGATCCAGAAGCTGCAGGGCAAGGTGGGCCTGTTCAGCACCAGCGGCGAGCCGATGGACGCCGAGGTCATTGCCGCCTGCCCGGAGCTCAAAATCTGCGCCAGCATGGCAGTGGGCTACAACAACTTTGACGTGCCCGCCATGACGGCCGCTGGCGTGCTGGCCACCAACGCGCCCGACGTGCTCAC
>JANNMM010000019.1:0-36242 GCA_031397915.1 Rhodoferax sp.
CCTTGATCAGCCACCTCAACGATGTGCTGACCGAACGCTTGCTGGTCCTCAAGGCGCAGGAGCACCAGATTGACCTGCGCAATTTGTGCTGGCTCGCCCTGGGCTCCGAAGGCCGCAGTGAACAAACCATCGCCACCGACCAGGACAACGCGCTGATTCTCCCGGACGCGACCACGGCGACCCAACGCGAGGCCGCACGCGCCTATGCGCAGGATGTGAACGAGGCCTTGGACACGCTGGGGTTTCCGCTGTGCAAGGGCGGCATCATGGCCGGCCAGCCCGCCTGCTGCCTCACATTGGGCGAATGGCGGGCGCGTTTTTCCGGCTGGCTCGACCACGGTGCGCCGGCGGACCTGCTCAACGCCAGCATCTATTTTGACTTTCGCGTGTTGGCGGGCGACGCCCAGTTGGCTGCCGTCTTGCGGGCTGAGGTGGCGCAGACGGCGCAGCAAACACCGCGCTTTCTCAAACAACTGGCGCTCAATGCATTGACCCGCACGGCGCCGTTGAACTGGCTCGGTGGCATCGAAACCGATGCGCAGGGTGCGATTGACCTCAAGCAGCAAGGTACTGCCCTGTTCGTCGAGGCGGCGCGGGTTTACGCACTCGCCAATGGGGTGACCGTGACCAGCACGCGCGAGCGGTTTGAGGCGGTGGGAGACGAACTGGGCATCCCGAAACACGAGTACGAGGCCTGGACCGGGGCTTTCGAATTCCTGCAAATGCTGCGCCTGCGGGTTCAGCTCGATGCCAGTGCCCAGTCAGGCAACCCCAACCATTTGCAGCTCGCCTCTTTGAACGACATCGACCGGCGCATCCTCAAAGAGGCATTTCGCGTCGGGCGCTCACTTCAGCAGCGCCTGCACCTGGACTACAGCCGATGAGGCTCCGGCGCAGGCTGGCGCCGCTCAACGAGTCCCGCTGGGTCGTGCTGGACGTCGAGACCAGTGGCCTGGACGTGCGGCGGGATCGCCTGCTGGCCGTCGCTGCCATTGGCATTGAGGTCGACTGGGTCGGCAAACGCCTGTCGATCGTTCCGGGGGACAGTTTTGAGGTGGTCCTGCGCCAAGAGGTGCGCTCCAGCCGGGACAACATCCTGCTGCACGGCATCGGCACCCAACGCCAACGCGAGGGCCTTGAACCGGCAAGTGCTCTCGCCGCCTTTGCCGGGTTTGCGGGTGATTCGCCCCTGCTGGCCTTCCACTCGGCCTTTGACCAGGCGATGATTGAGCGGCACATGCGTTTGCCCGCGGTGCGCGCCGCGCTGGCGCAGCCGATGGACAACCCCTGGCTGGATATCGAACACCTGTGCGCCGTGACACATGAGCATGTTGCGGCCCGTTCGCTTGACGACTGGATGGCCCACTTTGGCATCACTTGCGCCAATCGGCACGAGGCCGCCGCCGACACTTTGGCCGAGTGTGAGGTGTTGCTGCGCATCTGGCCGCGCATTGCGGCCCAGTGCGGCAGCTGGCGGGACGTACAGAAGCTGGCCGCGCGGTTGCGCTGGGTCGCGCGGGCGCAGAAATGAAAACCACCACCGTCCCGCATAATCCGCGCATGCAAATGGCAGCAAATCACGTCTGGTGGCCGCGTCTGGCGGCCTTTGTGCTGGCTGCGCTGGCGGCCGGTTCGGCCGTCTTTTGGGCGCTGAAATGGCCCGCCAGCCTGCCGGCCTCCACCTTGCAGGTGCCGGCTGGGCAACGCCAGTCGGGCACCGACCCGGCGCTGCTGGCACGCGCGTTGGGCGCCAACCCGGCAAGCGCTGCACCCGCCGCCAAACCAGTTGTGGCAGTCGCCGACGCCAGCAGCCGCCTGACACTGGTGGGCGTGGTAGCCAATGCCCGCAACGGCGGCACCGCACTGATATCCGTCGATGGCAAACCGGCACGGCCATTTCGCGTCGGCGCGCAGATCGAGGGCGAATGGACGCTGCAATCGGTGGCGCAGCGGCGCGCTGTGTTGTCGGGTCGCGAAGGTGGCGAGGCGGCATTTACGCTGGAATTGCCGGTGTTGAAAAGCCGTTGATTTCGGCGTATTTTTCGTGTTAAATTAATTTGTAATTATTACTAGATTGTTTTTTATACAACAAATACCTAATATTTGGTAGCAAACTATTTAATATAATCGTGACTTAATGGCAAATAATTAGTAGTATAAAAATTTTTAATAATTTAATTCAAAACGCCCTCCACCAACGCCCTCAACGCGCCCTCACACCCGTTTTGCAGCCCGCCCGCCCCCACCTCTGGTTCGCATTGATTCGCCTGATGCGCCCGCACCAGTGGCTCAAAAACGCCTTTGTTTTTTTCGGCCTCGTCTTCAGCCAGACCTGGAGTGACAGCGCCATGGTGGCGAAGGTCACCATCGCGTTTGCGGCCTTTTGCGCCATCTCCAGCGCGGTGTATGTCTTGAACGATTGGCATGACCGCGCAGCCGATGCCATGCACCCCAAAAAACGCCATCGCCCCCTGGCCAGCGGGCTGGTCTCCAGCTGCCAGGGCTTGCTTCTGGCGGCGTTGCTGTTGGCCGCCACCCTGGCGATCGCCTGGCAAAACCGCGTCTTGCTGCTGTTGGTGGGCCTTTACCTTGCGGCCAATCTGGCGTATTCATGGCGGCTCAAGCAGGTGCCAGTGGTTGACGTGTCGATCATCGCCTCGGGTTTCATGCTGCGGTTGCTGGCGGGCACCGTTGCCGTCGGAATTCCCCCGTCGCGCTGGTTGTTGCTCACCGGCATTTTTATGGCGCTTTTCCTCGGCTTCTCCAAACGCAAGGCCGAGAGTTTTCACGACGAAGCCAACCAGCGCGCGGTGCTGGCGGATTACCCGTCCGCCCTGCTGGACACCTTCATGGCCGCCATGATGACGGCCACCCTCGCCACTTACAGCCTGTTTGCCAGCAGCCCCGAAGCGCAGCTGCAACATGGCGAGCGCCTGTTTTACACGGTGCCGGTGGTCATCTTCGGCATGTTGCGGTACACCTACCAGGTACACCGCGGCCGCGGGGAAGACGTGGCGCGTGACCTTTTTGGCGACCCATGGATCCTGGGCGCGGGCCTGTGCTGGCTGGCCATTTTTTTCAGCCATCGCTTGTGACGCACCCGCCGGACATGGCCCGTCGCGTTTTTTCGTTGAGCTTGTGCTGACATCATCCCGCTGGCCCGTCAAGACCCTGCTGGTCGTGCTGGCGGCAACCCTGGTGGCCTACGGCCTGGTCCTGCAGCTGTGGGGTGGCGGCGCGCGTGCCCCACTGGCCCTGTTGTGGTCCTGGAGCGGCCTGGCCATGGCCGCGTTGTGTGGAGTCAATTTTGTCTTGCGCGGATTGCGCTGGCGGTTGTGGATGGCACAACAGGGCCGCCATTTCAGCCTGCCCGTGGCACTGCGCCTGTATGTAGCGGGATACACCTTCACCCCCACGCCGGGCAATGTGGGTGAAGTGCTGCGCGGCGTCATGCTGGCACGCCAACCCCTGACGCTGGCGCAAAGCCTCTCGATTTTTGGTGCTGAGCGTCTGGCCGACCTGCTCTGCCTGCTGCTCCTGTGCCTGCCGGCCCTGGCCTGGCTGCTGCACGGGCAGGCGCCTGAGCTGGCAGGGTGGGCGCTCTCCGGCTTCGCAGCACTTGGCCTGATCGGCGTGTATGGCGCTTGGCGCTGGTCCACGCCGTTGCGGGTTTACCTGCTGGGGCGCTTCAGTTGGCTCAATGACGCCTGGACCTGCCTGACGCTTCGCCCGCTGTACTGGTTCACGCTGACGTTTTGCGCCTGGCTGGCCCAGGGCATAGCCGTCTGGCTGATTTGCCGCGCGCTGGCAATGGACTTGACGCTGCTCACCGCCACCAGCGTCTATGCGCTGGCGATGGTGGCGGGCGCAGTGTCAACCCTGCCGGCCGGCCTGGGCAGCATGGAAGCCACGCAGGTTGCGCTGCTGGCCCTGCACGGCGCCACGGCGACCCAGGCGATTGCCATCACTGCCGTCACGCGGATCCTGACCTTGTGGCTGGCCGTGGCGACGGGCGTCATCGCGCTGTTCTACAGTGTGGCGGTGAGCAATGACATCCGTTTATCGTGAGCCCATGCCAGAGCCCCACCGTGTGACCGTCGACCAACCCTTCCTCGCCCGCTGGCTGATCGCCGCTGGTCTGGCTTCGCTGGCGTTGCGCCTGTGGATTGCCGGAACTTTCCCGATCTCGGGCGATGAGGCTTTTTTCTACTGGTGGGGCGTGTTCCCGGACTGGGGTTACTCCGACCACCCGCCGATGGTCGGCTGGCTGATCGCCCTCATGCGTGCGACTTTGGGCGACAGCATCTGGTCGATCCGACTGCCGGTTGTCTTGCTGCCGCTGGCGCTGGGCGGCACGCTCTGGTGGGCGCTCAAGGGTGTGGACCGGGTACGGGCCGCTTGGGCCGTGCTGTTTTTCTGGCTGGCGCCGCTGAACTGGCTCAACACCCTCATCACCACCGATACACCGCTGATTTTCTGGTCGGCGCTGTCGGTGGCAGCGCTGATGGTGGCCGGGCAGCGTGCCACCCTGGACCGCAAGGCGCACCTGCTCTATGCGTTGTCGGGCCTCTTCCTGGGACTGGCCTTTTTGTCCAAATACTTCTCGGTGGTGCTGGGGCTGACCTACGTCGTTTATTTCGCCTTCTTTCGCCGTGACCGGCTGGCGGGGCTGATGTGGGTGGTGCTGTTTGCGTTGCCAGGCCCGGTGATCAACCTGCTGTACAACGTCTCGCATGGCTGGGCGAACATCATGTTCAACCTCTTCAACCGCAACGAAGCGGAGTTGTTTGCGTGGCGCAAACCGCTGACCTACCTCGCCATGATGGCTTACCTGGTCACACCGGTACTCGTGTGGATGGCCCTCAAATACCGCCGCAAACTTTACGCTGCCGCCTCGGCATCCCCCTCGCACCGTCTGCTGGCTTGCCTGACGGTCGTGCCCTTGTTGTTTTTTCTGCTGCTGTCGGGCAAGAAGGTGATCGGCCTGCATTGGGTGTTGTCGTTTTACCCTTTTGGATTCGCTTTTTTGGCGTTTGCGCTGCCCCAGGACAAACTCAAGGCCAGTGCGCTGGGTCTGGCGGTGTTTGCCGGGCTGCATGTCGCGGTGGTTGCGGGGCTGTACGCCACCAGTCTGGACAACTGGCGCACTTCCAAAATTTACCCGCAGATCATTCGCAGCTATAAAACCAGCGAGATCCTGCAGCAGGTCAGCCGCCCCGGTGTGGTGCTGATGGCCGACGCGTACACGCCGGCCTCGATTTACGGCTTTGAGCGGCGCGAATACATGCCCATTTTTGGCGTTGGCCGATTTCATGCGCGCCAGGACGACATGCTGGTGGACTACGCCGTCTACCAGGGCAAAACGGTCCGCATCATCACGCAGGATTTGCCCAATCTGGACGACTACCGGCGCTTCTTCGCCAGTGTCAAGCTGCTCACGTTCACCCAAAATGGTGCGGCTTTTTACGCGATCGAAGGCACCGGTTTCAACTACGAGGTCTACCGAAAAGACATCGTCGGCGAAATCCACAGGCGTTTTTACAAAATTCCGCACGCGTTGCCGATGACCGGCTGCCCCCTGTGTGAGCGTTATTGCGGCAAGGTGAGGTGCGATTGAGCCCTCCCTTGGTGGTCGCCGCGTTTGACTTCGACGGCACCTTGACGAAGCGCGACACCTTGCTGCCGTATCTCGTCCAGTCGTTGGGCTGGCCGCGTTTTCTCGGGGCCTTGATCCGGTGTGCGCCCTGGCTGGTCGGCTTTGCCCTGCGGCTGGTACCCAACCACGTGGCCAAACAGCGGCTGCTCACCGCCTGCCTCAAAGGGCGCGCCGTCACGGAAGTCGAGATGTGGACCACTCGCTGGTGCGCCAAATCACTGCAACCCTGCCTTCAAGACTGGGCGATGGCCCAACTGGCGCAGCACCGGCAGGCGCAGCACCACTGTGTGCTGGTCAGCGCTTCGCCCGACATTTACCTGCGGCGCGTGGCTTCGAAACTCGGTTTTGATGCACTGATTTGCACCGAACTGGAGGTCCGTGACGACACACTGACCGGCGCCATGCGAACCCCCAACTGCTACGGCGAGCAAAAGGCGATTCGCCTGCGGGAGCACCTGGTGCGTGAATTCGGCCCGCCAGCGGCGCAAACCCTCGTGATCCACGCCTATGGCGACAGCGCGGGCGATTGGCAGATGCTGAAAATGGCCACCCATGCCTGGTACCGCGGCAAAGCCTGGGTGAAACCGCCCGCCGATTGACGCCGGCCGTTTCAGTCCTGCTGCAAAAACATCCGGTAAACCGGGTTCTGCGTTTCTTCCACGTGCGGATAACCCAAGGTCTGCAGAAAAGTCGCAAAGGCCTTGTCGTCGGTTTTGGGCACCTGCAAGCCGACCAGAATACGCCCGTAATCGGCACCCTGGTTTCGGTAGTGGAACAGGCTGATGTTCCAGTTGGGACGCATCAGGCTCAAAAACTTCATCAACGCACCCGGTCGCTCGGGGAACACAAAACGCATCAGCCGTTCGTCTCTTGAGAGCTTGGAGTGCCCCCCCACCATATGGCGCACATGCTCCTTGGCCAGTTCGTCATGGGTCAAATCCAGCGACTCAAAGCCATGTTTGCCGAAATTGGCGGCAATCTTCACCGACTCGCCCTTGCCGTGGGTGGTGAGCCCTACAAACACATGGGCTTTGGCCGTGTCGCTGATGCGGTAGTTGAATTCGGTCACGGAGCGTGCCGCGCCGGGCAAGGCGCCAATCAACTCGCAAAAGCGCCGGAAACTGCCACGTTCTTCAGGGATCGTCACCGCAAACAGCGCCTCGCGCTCCTCACCCACCTCGGCGCGTTCGGCCACAAAACGCAGGCGGTCGAAGTTCATGTTGGCGCCGCACAGAATCGCGCAGTAAGTTTCGCCTTTGGTCTTGTGGGCGGCCACGTACTGCTTGATCGCCGCCACGGCCAGCGCGCCGGCGGGCTCAACAATGCTGCGGGTGTCGACAAAAATGTCCTTGATGGCGGCACAAACCGCGTCGGTGTCGACCGTCATGAACTCGTCAACCAGGCCACGCGCCACGCGGAAGGTTTCTTCGCCCACCAATTTGACCGCCGTGCCGTCTGAAAACAGACCGACGTCTGGCAGCGTCACACGTTTTTTTGCGCGGACGGACTGCATCATCGCGTCGGAATCATTCATCTGCACGCCGATCACCTTCACCTCGGGCGCCACCGCCTTGATGTAGTTCGCCACGCCTGCAATCAGCCCGCCGCCGCCAATCGCGACGAACACGGCGTCGAGCTTGCGCACCGCGTTGCCGCCCTGTCCGGGCAAGGTCTGCACCTGGCGCAAAACTTCCATGGCGATGGTGCCTTGGCCGGCAATCACGTCCGGGTCGTCAAACGGGTGCACGAAGGTCAGGCCGAGTTTTTTCTCGAGCTCGGCCGCATGGGTGTAGGCGTCTGAATAACTCTCGCCAAACAGCACCACTTCGCCGCCTAAACTCTTGACCGCGTCGACCTTGAGCGACGGTGTGGTGGTGGGCATGACGATCACGGCACGCGCCCCGAGTTTTTTTGCACCCAGCGCCACTCCCTGCGCATGGTTGCCGGCCGAGGCGCAAATCACGCCTTTGGCCAGTTGCGCGGGGGTCAAATGCGCCATCTTGTTATAGGCCCCGCGCAATTTGAAGCTGCGCACCGCCTGCTGGTCTTCCCGTTTGAGCAAAACCGTGTTGTGCAGCCGACGGCTCAACGCGCGGGCGGGCTCCAGCGCCGTCTCCACCGCCACGTCATACACCCGCGCGGTGAGAATTTTCTTCAGGTAGTCGGCGGGCGTCAGGGGTTTGGATGTCATGGTCTTCTTTGGGGCTTGCCGATGATACCGGGCCATGCCAGCCGCCCTGCCCACCGCGTTCACCAGCGACAATCAGGCTCAAAACAGCCCTCAAACCCCGCAAGGACAACACAACATGGAATGCACCGTCAGCTGGACCGGCAACACCGGCGCGCGCTCAGGCATGGGATTTCTGGCCGAAACCGGCAGTGGCCACACCCTGGTGATGGACGGCGCACCCGATGCCGCCAAAGCCGAAAACGGCGGCCAAAACCTCGCCCCGCGCCCCATGGAGACCTTTTTGGCCGGCGCCGGCGGATGCACCTGTTATGACGTGGTCCTCATCCTCAAACGCGGGCGCCATGCGGTCACGGGCTGCTCGGTCAAATTAACCGGCGAACGCGCCGACGCTGACCCCAAGGTCTTCACCCAAATCAACATGCATTTCACGGTGACCGGAAAAGCCATTCCGGCAGTGGCCGTCGAGCGCGCCATCGCCCTGAGCCACGACAAATACTGCTCGGCGACCATCATGCTGGGGAAAACAGCGGAAATCACGACAAGTTTCACTGTTTCTGAAGACTGACTGCATTTTTCAAGGCATTAAGTCACGAATTTTGGTCTTATTTAGCTATACATTTTAATCTATTATTGCATATAATTTATACATTAAATGATCTAAATTTTATAAGCAACGAGAGTCATGGTTTTGGCTGCCGCGCGCATCAGGTCTTTCACCGGCTGTGGCAATTCCAGTGCCCCGAGCTGCTTCGCTTCCTGTGCGTGTGCGGCCTCTTCGTCGCGCATCTGGGCCACGATGGCACGTGAGTTCTGGTCATTCGGCGGCAACAAATCCAGGTGGCTTTGCAGGTGCGCCTCCACCTGCCTTTCCGTTTCCTGAACAAAACCCAGGCTGACGCGATCGCCCAGCTTGCCCGCCACAAAACCCATGGCGAAGGCGCCCGCGTACCACAGCGGGTTCAACAGCGACGGTCGGCTTCCCAACTCCTTCAATCGCTCGGCCGTCCACGCCAAGTGGTCGTTCTCCTCCAGGCTGGCCTTCACAAAATGGGCCTTGAGCGCTGGGTTTTTGGTAGCAAGTGCCTGTGAGGCGTACAGCGCTTGAGCGCAGACTTCACCCACGTGGTTGATGCGCATCAACGCGCCCGCATGGGCTTTTTCGCTGACCGACAGGCCCCCTGAACCCGCCCCCGTCACAGTCTTGGCGTCTTCAGGCAAGGTTGGGCAAACGCGCCGGGTGGCGGGTTTGGCAAACAGGGTGTGCAAAGCGCTTTCGGCCGCGAGGATCGCCACGTCCAAAGGCGCATGGGTGGGGGCGGTTTTTTCAGGGACGGGTTGGTTAGCCATAATGTCCGATTTTAGGATTTGCCGGGATTCGACAAATTACCGACATGCCTTGTTGCAGGCTTGCAACGAAAGCGCCCGGATTTGCCCTTTTTAGGGCCATTTCCTTTGCCAAGGCTCCCACCGTCTGGTTCAATACGTCAACTTCCTTAATTAGGAGGTTGGCCCGGGGAGCCGAAACTCTCGAACCCTCTTTCGGCGCCCTATGTTTAACCTTGGAGAAACTTCGTAATGAAAAAAACCCTCGTTGCTTTGGCTGCCCTGTCAGCTCTCAGCGCTTTCGCGCAATCGTCCGTTACCCTCAGCGGCACTTTGGATCCTTCCATCGCCACCAGCAACACCACCTTCGGTGATGGCGCTTCGGTGTCCAACTCCTTCATCCGCAACAACTCGCAAGGCACCAGCCAGATCACCTTCACCGGTGTGGAAGACCTCGGCGGCGGCTTGAAAGCTTCGTTCCGCTACGAAGGCGACTTCACGGTTGCTACGGCAGCTGGCGCTGCCAACAGCATCGGCGGCGGCGGCGGCGACATTTTCGCAGCACTGGAAGGCGGCTGGGGCAAGATCTATCTTGGCACGCCCAACACCCCTTCATTGAGCGTTCAGGCAGCCCGCAACTTCATCGGCACCAAAATTGGTTCCGGTTTTGGTGGCGTGAGCGGCACTGGCCACGTTCGTGAAAACGGCTCTGTCCGTTATGACACCCCCAACTTTGGTGGCTTCTCCGGTGTTGTGTACTACACCTTCGGCACATCAGCCACGTTGCCAGCACAAGGCGGCCTCGCCCAAGTCAATGCCAAGACCGACATCGGCCTGTTCTACAACAACGGCCCCATCGCCGCTGGCCTGTCGTTCTACAACCAGGACGGCGTGAACTCGCAGACCAACTTCGCGGCTTCGTACAACTTTGGCGTGGCCAAGGTGTACCTGGGCTACCACACGGAAGACAAGAAGCCAGGCACATCCAGGGGTTACAACCTCGGTGCTGACTTCAACGTTTCCCCAACCCTGGTTGTCTACGGCAACTACGGCATGCTGGACGACGAGACTGCAGCCAATTTGGACAGGAAAATCGCTGCAATTGGCGTGAAATACAGCCTGAGCAAGCGTACTTCGGTGTACACGCGCTACATCAACGAGCAGAACGACAATGTCAACGTTGCAGCTAGCATTCGCAGCGTCAACACCTTCCTGGTCGGTGTTCAGCACAACTTCTAAAGCGATGGTCGCTTAACGCGGCCCTTGTTTGAAAAGTCTTTAAGCCGTCAGGCCTTCGGGTCTGGCGGCTTTTTCCATTTGTGAAGCACTGCATATTGGTGCGATTACAAATACGAGGCGCTGGATGGAATTTTCCCTGAGAATTTTGGCCGTGGGCTTGTGTGCCTTCATGGTCGCCTGTAGCGGTTTGCCCAATCGGCGCGCAGCTGCTGAATCCACCGCCGACACCACCGTCGCCGTTGTCCAGCAAGCACCCCAAACCTGGTCGTCGGCCTGGCAGCACTACTCATTGCCAGGCAAGGAGTCCACCGACTATAGCCCGGCCCGCCTGGATGGGCGTGACGTGATGGCAGCCCACGCGGCGTCATCGGCCAGCCTGTTGCGCCAGCGCGTCCAGATTCCAGCCAGCGATCTTGACCGCATCAAATTCTCCTGGAAAGTGCCGGAGTTGATGGCAAAGGCCGATCTGGCTACACGCGACAATGCTGACTCCACGGTACGCATTGTTTTGGCGTTCGACGGCGACCGCAGCCGGTTCTCGGCGAAAAATGCCATGTTGTCCGAGCTTGCCCACGTGATGACCGGCGAGCCCCTGCCTTACGCAACCCTCATGTATGTCTGGTGCAACTCGCGCGAGGCGGGCAGTGTGATCGCCAGTTCGCGCACCGACCGCATCCGCAAGATCGTGGTTGAATCAGGCACCCAAAACCTCAACAACTGGATGGACTACGAACGCAATATTCGCGCGGACTACGAAAAAGCTTTTGGAGAGGCCCCCGGGGCTTTGATCGGCATTGGCATCATGACCGACTCGGACAACACCCGTACCACCACCCAGGCCTGGTACGGGCCGGTGACCCTCACCGGCAAGGCGCTCGCCCTTGCCACTGCAACGCCACAAAGGTAAGACCGGCGACGCCAGGGGATGGTGCAAACCCCCGTGTAAGCCCCGGTACAAGACACCCAACGGGTCTGCTAGATTAGCGGGGTGAATTTCAATCCTGTTCGGCCCCATCCAGGCTCCGTTTGTGGCCTTCTGCTGGCCCCTTGACGCCTACTCATGTTTGCCTTCATCCTGCAGCGTCTGATCCAGGCCAGCGTCGTCATGGTGGTCGTGGCCTTCATCGCCTTCATGCTGTTTCAGTACGTCGGCGATCCAGTGGTGTTTTTGCTGGGGCAAGACGCCAAGCCGGACCAGATCGCCCAGCTGCGTGCTGACCTGGGGCTGGACCAGCCGTTTTTCGTCCAGTACTGGCATTTTCTCGTCAACGCGGTTCAAGGGGAGTTTGGCCTCTCCCTGCGCCAAGGTGCCAAGGTATCGCGCCTCATCGGCGAACGATTTCCAGCGACGCTGGAGCTGGCGCTGGTCGCGGCCGGGTTGTCGCTGCTGGTTGGCATTCCGATGGGCGTGTATGCCGCCCTGAAGCGCAACACCTTCATCAGCCACGTGTTCATGACGCTGTCGCTGATTGGCGTTTCCCTGCCAACGTTTTTGATTGGCATTTTGCTGATTCTGATCTTCGCGGTGGGCCTGGGCTGGTTTCCCAGCTTCGGCCGCGGTGAAACCGTGAAACTCGGCTGGTGGAGCAGTGGGTTGCTCAAGGCAGATGGTTGGCACCACATCGTGCTGCCAGCGCTGACTCTGGCGATTTTCCAGCTCACCCTGATCATGCGCCTTGTGCGCGCCGAAATGCTGGAAGTGCTGCGCACCGACTACATCAAGTTCGCACGCGCGCGCGGGCTCTCCAACCGCATCATCCACTTTAAACACGCACTCAAGAACACGCTGGTGCCGGTGATGACCATCACTGGCCTGCAGCTCGGCGGTTTGATTGCATTTGCCATCATCACTGAAACCGTCTTTCAGTGGCCTGGCATGGGCCTGCTGTTCATCCAGGCGGTGACGTTTGCCGACATCCCGGTGATGGCCGCTTACCTGTGCCTGATTGCGCTGATTTTCGTGGTGATCAACCTGGTGGTGGACCTGCTGTATTTCGCGGTTGACCCGCGTCTGCGCGTCGGGAAGGCAGGCGGGCATTGATGGTCGATGTTTCATCGGCGGCCGTCGCGTCTGCGCCGTTGACAGCAGCGGGCCGTGCGTTTGCCCATATTTCCCAATTCCATCCTGAACTCACCGCATTTCGGCGCGATTTGCATGCCCATCCGGAGCTTGGGTTCGAAGAGGTCTACACCGCCAGACGGGTGGCGCAGGGCCTGACACTTTGCGGTGTTGATGCGGTACACACAGGCATCGGCAAAACCGGCGTAGTCGCGACCATACAGGGCCGCGAAAACTCCGGCAATCGCATGATCGGTCTGCGTGCCGACATGGATGCCCTGCCCCTGCCCGAGCAGAATGATTTTGGCTGGAAGTCGGCCAAAACCGGCCTGATGCACGCCTGTGGGCACGACGGCCACACCGCCATGTTGATGGGTGCCGCCCGTTATCTGGCTGAAACGCGCAATTTTGACGGCACGGCGGTGCTGATTTTCCAGCCCGGTGAAGAGGGTTATGCAGGCGCCCGCGCGATGATGGAAGACGGGCTGTTTGAGCGTTTCCCGGTGCAGTCCATCTTTGGCATGCACAACTCGCCCGGCATGCGCCCCGGCCTGATCGGCGTCAACGCCGGGCCGATGATGGCCGCGTCTGACCGTGTCACGATCGAAATCACCGGTTACGGCGGCCATGGCGCGCATCCGTACAACACGGTTGACCCGGTTTTGGTCAGCGCCCACATCATCACCGCGGTCCAAAGCATCGTCGCGCGCAACGTGAAGGCGGTGGACAGCGCCGTCATCAGCATCTGCGCCATGCGCGCGGGGGAACTGGCGGCCAGCAGCGTCATCCCCGGCAGCGCCACCCTGGTAGGCACCGTGCGCAGCTTCAATGCGGCCGTGCAGGCCACGCTGGAGCGCCGCTTGAATGAATTGTGTGTCGCCATCGCCCAGGGGTTTGGCGCGACGGCCAAAGTGACCTATGAGCGCGGTTATCCGGCCACCGTCAACAGCGTTGATGAGTCCGGCTTTGCAGCCAGCGTGGCGCAAGGTCTCGTCGGCCCCGAGCGGGTGTTGCTCGACATGGAGCCCAGCATGGGCGCCGAAGACTTCTCATTCATGCTGCAAGTGAAACCCGGCGCCTATTTGCGCATTGGCCAGGGTGAGATCGCAGCTGATGGAAAAGGCGGCAAGGGAAGCTGCTACCTGCACAACAGCCGTTACGATTTCAATGATGATATTTTGCCCTTGGGCTCCGCATTGCACGCCAGCCTGGTCGAGCAAGGCTTGCCGATTTCACCCGCCTGAGTGCCTGCCCAGTCACTTTCACGTAATAATTTCAGTTCCGCTTTTACTAGGAGTACACCATGATGTTCAAAGCGAAAATGCTTCCGGCCCTGTTTGGCACCTCGTTGTTGGCGGCCAGTCTGGGCGCCTCTGCCATTACGTTGCGCATTGCCAATCAAGGCGATGCCCTGTCGCTCGATCCGCATTCGCTCAACGAGTCTTTGCAGCTTACCGTGCTGAACAACATCTACGAGCCGCTGGTCGTTCGTGGCCGCGATTACAAACTCGCGCCCGCGTTGGCCACAGACTGGAAGCAGACCGAGCCGACGGTATGGCGGTTTAACCTGCGCAAGGGTGTAAAGTTCCATGACGGCACACCCTTCACCGCCGACGACGTGATCTTCAATTACGAGCGCGCAAAAGATGCCGGCTCCGACATGAAAACCTATGTCGGCCAGATCAAGGAAATCCGCAAGATCAACGACCACGCGGTTGACTTCGTCACCAATGCACCTTTCCCGATCCTGCCCGAACTGTTCACCGGCTGGTTGATGATGAGCAAAAAGTGGTGCGAAGACAACCAGGCCACCAAACCGGTCGATCGGCGCAAGGGCATTGAGAACGCCGCCTCGTTTCGCGCCAACGGCACCGGCCCTTACCGTGCACGCGAACGCCAGCCCAATGTGCGCACCACGTTTTCGCTCAATGGCACCTACTGGGGCAAGATCGAAGGCAACGTAGACGAAGTCGTCTTCACACCCATCGGCAGTGACGCAACCCGGGTGGCAGCGCTCCTGTCGGGTGAAATTGACGTCATGGAACCGGTGCCCGTGCAAGACGTCGAACGCATCAAGGGCAACGCCAACCTGAAAGTCCTGCAAGGCCCAGAGTTGCGTGTCATCTTCCTGGGCATGGACCAAAAGCGCGACGAACTGCAATTCTCAAACATCAAGGGCAAAAATCCGTTCAAGGACAAACGCGTACGCCAGGCATTCTTCCAGGCCATTGACGAAGAGGCGATTGCCAAAAACGTCATGCGCGGAGCAGCCATACCCAGCGCCCAGATGTTTCCTCCCCAAGTCAAGGGCTACGCACCCGACTTGGCAAAACGTCTGCCTTTCGACCCCGAAGGCGCCAAAAAACTGCTGGCAGAGGCCGGTTACCCCAACGGGTTTGAAGTCAAGATGAATTGCCCGAATGACCGGTACGTCAACGATTCCGACATCTGCCAGGCAGTCGCCGCCAACCTCGCCCGGGTGGGCGTCAAGATCAACCTTGAAGCGGAATCAAAAGGAACCTATTTCCCCAAGATCCTGCGTCGTGACACCAGTTTCTACATGCTGGGCTGGACCTCCAGCACCGTGGACGCGCACAACGTGCTTTATCCCATCATGTCCTCACCAGGCGAAGGCGGGCGCGGCCAGTTCAACCTGGGAAGTTACAGCAATCCGAGGGTTGACGAGCTGACCACCAAAATCGCGTCCGAAACTGATGACAAAAAACGCAGTGACATGATCCGTGAAGCGATCAAGCTGCACCAGGACGACATCGGCCACATTCCGCTGCACCAGCAGGCCTTGAACTGGGCTTCGAAGAAAAACATCGACATGGTGCAACAGCCCGGCAATGAAATGCCCTGGCGTTTCATCAAGGTCAACAAATAGTTGACAACGGGTGTCGCTACTTGAAGTCAAAAATCTCGTCGTAGAGTTTCCGAACCGGCGCGGCACACTGCGCGCCATTGACGATATCTCGTTCGAGATCGCCCCCGGAGAAATCCTGGGCGTGGTGGGTGAATCCGGTGCGGGGAAATCGCTCACCGGAGCGGCCATCATCGGCCTGCTGGAACCACCGGGGCGCATTGCCAGCGGGCAGATTCTGCTGCAGGGGAAACGCATTGACAACCTCGAATTTGACGCCATGCGGCATATCCGTGGGCGCCAGATCGGCGCCATTTTTCAAGACCCGTTGACCTCGCTAAACCCGCTCAACACGGTCGGGCATCAGTTGACTGAAACCATCCTGGCGCATTTGCCGGTTTCGCCCAAAGAGGCGCGCGCCCGCGCCATCAAGTTGCTGCAAGACACTGGAATACCGGCTCCCGAGCAGCGCATCGACCACTACCCGCACCAGTTTTCGGGGGGTATGCGCCAACGCGTGGTCATCGCATTGGCCCTTGCCGCCGAACCCAAACTCATCGTTGCCGACGAGCCCACGACCGCGCTGGACGTGTCGATCCAGGCGCAGATCATCTCGCTGCTGAAAAAAATCTGCAAGGACCACGGCGCGGCGGTGATGCTCATCACCCACGACATGGGCGTGATCGCCGAAACCTGCGACCGGGTTGCCGTGATGTATGCCGGGCGCATTGTTGAGATCGGCCCTGTGCATGAAGTGATCAACCACCCCGTACACCCCTATACCGCCGGCCTGATGGGCGCCATACCCGACATCACCCAGGACCGCGAAAAATTGAGCCAGATCGACGGGGCCATGCCCCGCCTCAATGCCATTCCGCAGGGCTGCGCCTTCAACCCGCGTTGCCCCAGTACCCACGCGCGCTGCCTGACAGCGCGGCCCGAGTTGCAGGCGGTGGGGCAAACACGCGCCGCGTGCTGGCTGCATCAAGCCGCACAGGAGGTGGCGACATGAGCAAAGAGCAGCAATTCTCCGCCGGGCCGCCCCGAGGAGAATTAACCCCCATGGGGGGCAGCGCAGCGCACGACGTGGCAAGTGCAAGGGTTCCGCTCGTTCAGGCCAACGACCTGGCGATGTCATTTGATGTCTCGCCGCCGTGGCTCACCCGCGTGCTCGAACGCAAACCGCGCCTGAACCTGCGCGCTGTGGACGGTGTGAGTTTTGAAATTGAAAAGGGCAAGACCCTGGCGCTGGTGGGTGAGTCCGGCTGCGGCAAAAGTACCGTGGCGCGTTTGCTGGTGGGCCTGTACCAGCCCACCCGGGGCGACTTCAAGTTTGACGGTCAGGATGCACACGCCACTTACCGCTCCCCCGATGGCCTGAAACTGCGTCGGCGCATCCAGATGATCTTTCAGGATCCCTATGCGTCGCTCAATCCGCGCTGGATCGTGCAGGATATCGTGGGTGAGCCGCTGACCGAACACGGCTTGATCACCAACGAGACAGAGCTCAGGCAACGCGTCGGCGAACTGCTGGAGTCGGTCGGTTTGAGCCGCCTGGACGTTGTCAAATACCCGCACCAGTTCTCGGGCGGACAACGCCAGCGTATCTCCATCGCGCGCGCCCTGGCCACCCAACCCGAATTTCTGGTTTGTGACGAACCCACCTCTGCGCTCGACGTGAGTGTGCAGGCGCAGGTACTCAACATCATGAAGGACCTGCAGCGCAGGTTGGGGCTGACTTACCTGTTCATCTCGCACAACCTGGCCGTCGTGCGCCACGTGAGTGACCAGGTCGGGGTGATGTACCTGGGCCGTCTGGTGGAGCTGGCCGACAAGCAGGCTTTGTTCGCCAGCCCGCGCCACCCCTACACGCGCATGCTGCTGGATGCCATTCCCAAAATGCACGATGTGGGCCGCGCCCGTACGCCCGTGCAGGGCGAAGTGCCCAACCCGCTGGACCCCCCGCCCGGTTGCGCCTTCAACCCGCGCTGCCCGCACGTCAACGAACGCTGCCGCACCGAGCGCCCGGTGCTCAAGATGATTGGCGGCATCCGGATTGCGTGCCACGCTGTGGAAGAAGGCCGCCTGTAGGAAGTTGAGCCGTTGGTTCGGCGATGGACGGTCGGGGCTTGTCTTAAGATGGCCCTCATGACTTTCCTAGAAAAACTCGCCTCCTTCAAGGTCCAGACCGCCCGGGTTTGGGCCTTGTCCCTGCCCTACTTCAAATCTGACGAAAAGTGGAAAGCCAGGGGTTTGCTGGCAGCGATCATCGCGCTGAACCTCGGCTCGGTCTTCATGCTCGTGCAAATCAACGACTGGAACCGCCTGTTTTACGACGCGCTGCAAAACAAGGACGCCGCCGTATTCTGGGTGCAGCTGGGGCGCTTCACCTACCTCGCGTTCGGCTTCATTGTGATTGCGGTCTACAAGTTTTATCTCACGCAGCTGCTGGACATGCGCTGGCGCGCTTGGATGACCACGCACTACCTGGAGCGCTGGTTGTCGAACCAGGCGTTTTACCGGATGGAGCTGGCACGCTTCACCGGCACCCGCAGCGAGGGGGCTTCGGGCAAGGACCAAGCCACCCCGGACAACCCGGACCAGCGGATTCAGGAAGACATCAACCAGTTCACCAGCTACACCGTCTCCTTGACCATGGGCCTCTTGAACGCCCTGGTCACGCTGGTGAGTTTTGTCGGCATCCTGTGGAGTTTGTCGGGCAATTTCGCGTTTGATGTGGCCGGCACCACCTTCGATATCCCTGGCTTCATGGTCTGGGCTGCCGTGTTGTATTGCGTGGTGGGCAGCTACATCAGCCACGCCATCGGGCGGCCGCTGTCGCGCCTGAACTTCCAGCAGCAGCAACTGGAAGCGGATTTTCGCCACCACATGGTGCGTGTGCGCGAATACAGCGAATCCATCGCGCTGGACCGCGGCGAGAAGGTCGAACGCACCCAGCTTGACCTGCGTTTCTCCAAAGTGCTGGCCAACTACCTGCAATTGCTCAAGACGCAAAAAAACCTCACCTGGTTCACGGTGGGATTCGGCCAGGCGGCGGTGGTGTTTCCGTTTGTCGTGGCGGCGCCGCGCTTTTTCAGCGGTGCGATCCAGCTGGGTCAGCTGATGCAAATCTCCAGCGGGTTTGGGCGGGTCCAAGACTCGCTGAGCTGGTTTGTGGACAACTACAGCACCCTGGCCACCTGGCGCGCCACCACCGATCGCCTGACCAGTTTTGAAGAAAGTTTCAAGGCGCTTGTCCTCTCCAACCAGGCCGCGCCGGTTGCTGAATCGGCGTCGCTGGACATTCAGGATTTGACGTTGTCACTGCCCACGGGAAATGTCTTGCTTCAAGGCGCCAACTTGCGCGCCGTGGCGGGCGACCGAATTTTGCTGCAGGGCCCCTCGGGCAGTGGCAAATCCACCCTGTTTCGCGCGATTGCCGGAATTTGGCCGTTTTCCACTGGCCATATTGGCAAGCCGGCGTCGGCCATGTTCATTCCGCAGCGCCCGTATTTCCCCAACGGGCCCCTGCGGGACGCACTGGCCTACCCGGAGCCGGCCAGCGCCTACACCGACGCACAACTCAACCAAGCGCTGCACGAAGCGCTGTTGCCGCAACTGGCTGGCCAGCTCAACAAATCAGACGCCTGGGGTCAAAAACTTTCCGGGGGGCGAGCAGCAACGCCTGGCGATTGCGCGGGTTTTTCTGAAAACCCCAATTTGGGTATTTTCTGACGAAGCTACCAGTGCGCTGGACGTGGAAACCGAAGAAACTTTGTATAAACGACTCTTAAGTCTCGTAAACAAAGCGCAAGGTGCTATCGTATCAATAGCACACCGCCCGTCGGTGGCTGCGTTTCACGACACCACCTGGACACTGGAGCCACAGCCGGAGGGTGCACCGGCGCGGTACCAGATTCGTTCAGGCAGCTCACGCTGAAGGTTTAGCTGCCTGGCTGAATTTTTCGTACCCACGCGCACGCAATTCACAGGCCGGGCAGCTGCCACAACCGTACCCCCAGGCATGGCGATGCTGGCGGTCGCCAAGGTAACAGGTGTGCGTGTGTTCGATGATGAGGTTCACCAGCGCCTCGCCGCCTTGTGGCGCCCCGGACTGCGCACCGAGCGATTCAGCGAGTTGCCAAGTCGCCGCCTTGTCGATCCACATCAAGGGCGTTTCGATCAAATAACGTTTGTCCATGCCCAGTGACAAGGCCAGTTGCATGGCTTTCATGGTGTCGTCGCGGCAATCCGGGTAACCGGAAAAATCGGTCTCGCAGACACCGGTAACGATCACCTGCAGGTCGCGCCGGTAAGCCACTGCCGCAGCCAGGGTGAGGAACAGCAAATTGCGCCCAGGAACAAAGGTGTTGGGCAGGCCACTTTGCTCCATCTTGAACGCGGTGTCGCGCGTCAGTGAGGTTTCACTCACCGTGCCCAGCACTGCCAGGTCCAACAGGTGATCTTCACCCAGTTTGTTCGCCCACTGCGGAAAATTCAGCTTGATTTCACGCAACACGTTCAAGCGTGATTCCAGCTCCACGTGATGGCGCTGGCGGTAATCAAAGGCAATGGTTTCAACACGCTCATATTTGGAGAGCGCCAGCGCCAGGCAGGTGGTGGAGTCCTGCCCGCCGGAGAACAGAACCAGTGCGGTCGTATGCATGGAACGACGCGAATGCCCGAGCCTAAATCGTCACGCCGCCATCGATCACAATGCTCTGACCGGTGATGAAGGTGCCCGCCTGCGAAGCCAAAAACACCGCGGCCCCGGCGATTTCATCAGGCTCACCAATGCGGCGCAGGGGTGTCGTGGCGGTGCGCTTTTTCAGCATCTCCGCGTCTTCCCACAGGGCCTTGGCGAAATCGGTCTTGATCAGCCCCGGTGCGATGCAGTTCACGCGGACGTTGTGCGGGCCAAACTCGTGCGCCAGGTTGCGCGCCAGTTGCATGTCGGCCGCCTTGCTGATGCCGTAGGCGCCGATCACCGGCGTACCACGCAGGCCACCGATGCTGCTGACGATGATGATCGCGCCATCCTTGCGCGCGATCATCTGTGGCGCCACAAAGTTGATCAGCCAGTGGTTGGAGAGGATGTTGTTGTCCAGAGTCTTGCGGAACTGGTCGTCTTCAATGCCCGCCATCGGCCCGTAATACGGGTTGCTCGCGGCATTGCACACCAACACGTCGATCCTGCCCAGTTTTTCATTGGCCACGTCCACCAGATTTTTCAGCTGCTCCTTGCTCGAGATGTTGGCAGCCACCGCAATGGCCGTGCCTGCGCCATACCGGGCGTTCAGGGCCGCGGCCAGCTCGTCACACGGCACCTGTTTGCGTGAGGAGATCACCACCTTGGCGCCCTGCTCGGCCATACGTTCGGCGATCGCTTTGCCAATGCCTTTGGATGAACCGGTGATGACGGCAACTTTGCCGGCGAGTGAAAACAAGGACACAGTCAGCTCCTCAGACTTTGGCGGATGATTTTTCAGAGGCCGTTTCGGCCCCTTTGCCAGCACCTCCGTCCACGCCTTTGTCCACCCCATAACGCCCATACTCGAGCCGCGCGATGGTGCGGTTGTGCACCTCGTCCGGGCCGTCGGCCAGGCGCATGGTGCGCATGCTGGCGTAGGCGCGCGCCAGGCCCGCGTCGCTGCTCACGCCGGCCGCGCCAAATGCCTGGATCGCGTGGTCAATGATGCGCAAGGCCGCCAGCGGTGCGGCCACCTTGATCATGGCGATCTCGGCGCGCGCGTGGCGGTTGCCCAGCTTGTCCATCAGGTCAGCGGTTTTAAGCGTGAGCAGGCGCGTCATTTCGATGTCGATGCGCGCTTCGGCCACGCGTTGCTCCCACACCGATTGCTCCGAGATACGTTTGCCAAAAGCGACCCGCGACTGCAGGCGTTTGACCATCTTTTCCAGCGCCACTTCGGCCACCCCAATGGTGCGCATGCAGTGGTGGATGCGCCCGGGCCCGAGGCGCCCTTGTGCGATCTCGAAACCACGGCCTTCACCCAACAACAGGTTCTCCACCGGCACACGCACGTTTTTCAACACCACTTCGGCGTGGCCGTGCGGCGCATCGTCATAACCAAATACTGGCAACATGCGCACGACCTCGATCCCGGGCGAGTCAAGCGGCACCAGCACCTGAGATTGCTGGGAGTGTTTCGGCGCTTCCGGGTTGGTTTTCCCCATCAGGATGGCGATCTTGCAACGCGGATCACCCACCCCGCTGGACCACCACTTGGTGCCGTTGATGACATAGTGGTCACCATCGCGCTCGATGCGCGTCGCGATGTTGGTCGCATCACTCGACGCCACATCCGGCTCGGTCATCAGGAACGCCGAGCGAATCTCACCAGCCAGCAAAGGCTCGAGCCATTGTTTCTTGTGCGCCTCGCTGCCGTAGCGCGACAACACCTCCATGTTGCCGGTGTCGGGCGCTGAGCAGTTGAAAACTTCGGAGGCGAACTTCACGCGCCCCATCTCCTCCGCGCAAATCGCGTACTCGAGGTTGGTCAGGCCCGCACCCTGGTAGGGGCTGTCCTCAGGCAGGGAATCCTTGGGCAAAAACAGGTTCCACAAGCCTTCGGTCTTCGCTTTGGCCTTGAGTTCCTCCACGATGGGCACCACTTGCCAGGGGTTGTCGCCAAACGCCTTCATCTGCGCGTCAAACACCGGCACCGCCGGGTAAACGTGCGCATCCATGAACGCCTTGACGCGGTCGCGCCAGTAGATTTGGGTGTCTGACAAGGTGAAGTTCATGGCGGGCTTTCAGGAGTTTCGCGTTGAGTTTACGATGCACCCATGACAAAAAACAAGAATCTCAAATCGTTCGCAGCCATCCTTGTCGCCGTGGCGATAGCGGCGGTGGTTGCCTGGGCCGGTAGCCGGGCCGACGCGGCTACCGCCTTTGGATGGCCGCTGCTGCTGTTTTGTGTGGCTCTTTCCTTCGCCATCCAGTGGGTCGCCTTCCTGCCCGCGTACCGGCTGCAAACCGAAAAGTTCTACGACCTGGCGGGCAGCCTCACTTTTTTGGCCCTGTTGGCGAGCGCCGCGCGCTTTGGCCCACCACGCGAATTCGCCGACAAACTCCTGCTCCTGATGTGCGGCCTGTGGGCCTTGCGCTTGGGGTTGTTTCTTTTTCTGCGCATTCACAAAGACGGCGCCGACAAACGCTTCACCGCCATCAAACCCTCGGCGCCGCGTTTTCTCATGGCCTGGACCATGCAGGGCCTGTGGGTGTTTCTCACACTCAGCCCGGTGCTGATGGTGTTGGCGTCGCCCGCGCGGCATTTCACCACCCTGTGGACCTACGCAGGTGCCGGCCTCTGGGCCTTGGGTTTCACGATGGAACTGCTTGCCGATTGGCAAAAGCGGCAGTTTCGCGCGAATCCGGCCAACCACGGAAAATTCATCCAGTCAGGCCTGTGGGCCTGGTCGCGCCACCCCAACTACGCGGGTGAAATCCTGTTGTGGGTGGGTGTGTTTATCGTCTGTGCACCGATGCTGCAAAGTTGGCAGTGGGTGGGCATGATTTCACCCTTGTTTGTGACGCTTTTGCTGACCCGTGTCAGCGGCATTCCCATGCTCGAGGCCAGTGCCAAAGCGCGGTGGGGCCATGACCCGGCCTACCAGGCCCACGTCGCCCGTACGCCGGTATTGTGGCCGCGCCCTTGGTTGAAAGCGCCGCCAGCTTGATGGCCCGGAAGTGCCGAAGCCTGGGGGCAACCCCGCTCAAGCATTGTTGGCAAGCGAGGTGCGCATCTGCAGGCTGCTTGCCAAAACAAGACCTCGGCGCGCCATGTCGTCCAGAAAAGCCTGGTGTTGTGCTTCAAACCCCGCAACCGGGCTCATGCAGTCGGTGAGCAGCACGAGTTTGTCCGGCCTTTTGGACGGCAGGTTCTCCACCAAATGCTCGGTGGTGGCGCGCACGCAGTGGCTGCTGGCCTCACCCGCGATGACGATTTGATCGGCCTCGTCCAGCGCCGCGATCAGGGCCACGTTGAGCTGTGTAGCCGCATCGCTTGAATCCGGCACTTCGGCTTGCAAGGCGCTGTAGTGTTCGGTCCAGGGGTTGCTGCCCTTGCTGATTTTCTGCGCCACGGCAAGGTGGCGGTCTTCCCATTGGTTGCACGCAGCCTGTATGGCCGGGTGCAGGTTGTGCCCCCAGCTTCCGATTTCACAGTGCACCGGCCAGACCATCAAGGTGTAGCGGCCGCGCCGCTCCAGCTCGTCCAGATAAGCCAAGGTGCGCGGCAACATCGACGCGTCTTTGGGGGCAAATTCGCCGTTGCGCACCTGCGCCGCCGTGATTGGCGTGAAAGGCTTGACGCTCTCCAACGCGCCGGTTTGCCAGAACGTTGGGTGGGCAATGTCAAAACGGTGGTGTGAATCCAGCGTCACCGCGATCGATGAAATACCGCCTACACCTTCGCGAATCAGATGTGCCAGGCGCAGCATGTCGACATGCGCGCCGGCGACTGGCAAGGCGGGCGCTTTCAACGCCCTGGATACCGGATCAACCGGACACCAATCCGCCGGCAGATCACAAAAGTCGTTCTGCGGGTCGATGATGAGCAGCTGGATGCGCTTTTTCATGACCGCCTGCGCGTTATTCGACGGTCACACTCTTGGCCAGGTTACGCGGCTTGTCCACATCGGTGCCACGTGCGCACGCGGTGTGATACGCCAGCAATTGCAGCGGCACCACGTGCAGCAGTGGCGAGAGTTCGCCGTAATGCTCGGGCATACGGATAACGTGAATGCCCTCGTCGCTTTCAATCTTCGTGCCCGCATCGGCCAGTACATACAACACGCCACCGCGTGCGCGCACCTCGTGCAGGTTGCTCTTGAGTTTTTCCAGCAACACGTCGTTCGGCGCCACGGTGACCACCGGCATCTCGCTGGTAACCAGCGCCAGCGGGCCGTGTTTGAGTTCACCGGCCGGGTAGGCCTCGGCGTGGATGTAGCTGATCTCCTTGAGCTTCAAGGCGCCTTCGAGCGCGATCGGGTAATGCAGGCCGCGCCCGAGGAACAGTGCGTTTTCCATCTTCGCAAAGTCTTCCGCCCAGGCGATGACTTGCGGCTCCAGCGCCAGCACGGCCGAGAGCGCAGCGGGTAAGTGGCGCATGGCTTTGAGGTGGCGCTGCTCGTCGGCGGCGCTCAAATGGCCCCGCGTTTTGGCCAGCACCAGCGTCAGCAGAAACAGCCCGGCCAGTTGTGCTGTGAAGGCTTTGGTCGACGCCACACCGATCTCGATGCCCGCGCGCGTGATGTACGAAAGCGTGCACTCGCGCACCATGGCGCTGGTGGCCACGTTGCAGATCGTCAGCGTGTTGGTCATGCCCAGGCCTTGCGCATGGCGCAGCGCGGCCAGCGTGTCGGCCGTTTCGCCCGACTGGGTGATGGTGACCACCAGCGTCTTCGGGTTGGGCACCGAGTCGCGGTAGCGGTATTCGCTGGCCACTTCCACCTGCGTCGGGATCTTGGCGATGCTCTCCAGCCAATACTTGGCCGTGCAACCGCTGTAATAACTGGTGCCACAGGCGAGGATCAACACCGAATCGATGTTCTTGAAAACTTTTGCGGCATTCACCCCGCCCGCGCCGTCAAACAGGTCTGCAACGATGCCCTCCACCCCTTCCAGGGTGTCGCCAATCGCGCGCGGCTGCTCGAAAATTTCTTTCTGCATGTAGTGGCGGTAGGGCCCCAACTCAGCCGCGCCGCTGTGGGCCAGCACGGTTTTCACCGGGCGCTGCGCCGCCGGCACAACTTTGTGCGATTTGTCGACCAGCCAGTATTTGCCCAGTTGCACGTCCACCACGTCGCCTTCGTCCAGGTAGACGATCTGGTCGGTCACACCCGCGAGAGCCATCGCGTCTGAGGCGAGGAAGTGTTCACGCCCGTCTTTGCCCACCCCCAGAATCAGCGGCGACCCAGCGCGTGCGCCAATCAGGCGCTGCGGCTCGTCTTTGCAAAAAACAGCGATGGCATAAGCGCCGTGCAGTTGTTTCACGGCCGCCTTCACGGCTTCAAAAATGTCGCCGTCGTAGAGGCTGTCAATCAGGTGGGCGATGACTTCGGTGTCGGTCTGGCTCTGGAACGCATAACCCTTGGCCTTGAGCATGGCGCGCAACTCGTCGTGGTTTTCGATGATGCCGTTGTGCACGAGGGCCACACGGCCTGGGCGTGTGTCGTAACTCTGGCCCGCGCGGCTGGCGTCGTCGCCCTTGGCGCCCTTGGCGGAGGTGAAAACCGATTCTGGTCCATGGCTGAAATGCGGGTGTGCGTTGTGCACCGCCGGCGCGCCGTGCGTAGCCCAGCGCGTGTGGGCGATGCCCAGCATGCCGGTCAGGCCGGTCGACTCCACCTGCTCCATCAACTCGGCCACGCGCGAGGTGCTGCGTGCGCGTTTCAGGCCGCCCGCATGGACGGCGACGCCGCAGGAGTCGTAGCCCCGGTACTCAAGGCGCTGAAGGCCCTGAACCAGGATGGGAACGATATTGCGGGTAGAAACTGAACCGACGATGCCACACATGCAAGCTCCTTGTTGAAGGTGGTGGCCACTTTAATGGGCATTGCGCAAAATAGGGTGTTGATTTTTCACAAAATTTGGACTTTAATTTCACACAATTCACTTCATGGACAATAATTCCAAAATGAATACAAATTCGGAACAAATCACGCACCTTTCAACCCTCGACGCAACCGACCTCCAGATCCTCGACCAGTTGCAAGCCGACGCCTCGCTCACCAACCAGCAACTCGCCGAACGCGTGTTCACCTCACCGCCCACCTGCCTGCGACGCGTCAAACGGCTCAAGGACGCCGGCCTGATTGAACGGCAAATCGCCATCCTCAATGCCGACCGGCTGGCCCCGTTGCTGGGCTACGGCCTCACCGCCATCGTGGAGATCACACTGGACCGGCAGGACGCCAAAAGCCTGGAGGTTTTTGAAGCCCGCGTGGGCACGGATGAGGCCGTGCAACAGTGTTACCGCGTCTCGCCCGGGCCGGATTTTGTCTTGACCGTGTTCGCGCGCGACATGCCGGGTTATTTGGCCCTGACCGAGCGCCTGTTCACATCCGACACCAATGTACGCAATGTGAAGGCATTCTTCAGTGTGAAACGCAGCAAGTTCACGCCGGGGTTTCGGGTGACAGGCTGAACGCGTCGCCGCCGACAGGATGAAGGCAATTATTAACTTGGGTATTAATAATTGACGGCTTTTTTGCGTTTTTTAATTTTTATAAGAGAAACTGGCCTCCAGGTCTCGCAAAATGTGCGTAAACTGCTACTTTATTTATAGCGTATATTTTCCACAAAATGAAGCTTCGCGGCGTCAAATACCTTATCCGGGAGTTCGCTGCGCCCCACTTTTCGTGAGCCGGGAGGGAGGGTTCAGAGCGAACCGCGGGACTGCCGGAGTTTGAATTTGCCGGCCCGTGGCCCGGGCACCTTCCGCCCGCAGCTTCATGGTTGATACTTCCCGCGATGCTTCAAAAGCATCTCGGCTCCCGTTTGGCATGGCGTATTTCCCATTGACTGCCCAGTTGAGACTTGCGAACCGCAATTCTTGGCGTTTTGATTGCCCACCCGTAACCAGCTTTTGACCTATGACCCATGTGTGAACTATTCGCAATGTCAACCCGCTCTCCAAGCACGGTTACACTTTCACTTGAAGAGTTTTCACGCCATGGCGGGCTTACGGGGCCCCTCAAAGATGGATGGGGTGTCGCTTGGTACGAGGAGGGCGATGTTCACCTTGCCAAAGAATCCATTGCCGCCTCGTCGAGTTTTGGTATGCGCAATTTTCAAGAGCATCCGATGCGCAGCTCGCTGGTGATCAGCCACATTCGAAAGGCCACCCAGGGTGCTGTCGCGACCCGAAATTCTCAGCCATTTATTCGAGAACTCGGAGGCTCCTGGCACAGCTTCGCCCACAACGGGGATTTGACCGGCCTGCGTGAGGATGGGCGATTTTCAGGCAAGGCGTATCAACCGGTTGGTGAAACGGATTCGGAGCATGCGTTTTGCAGCTTGATGGAACGGATGAAGCGAGTCTGGAGGGAGGGTCGGCACCCGGCACTGAAGACACGTCTGGGCGTCGTTACGCAATTTGCGGCCGAGTTGCGCGAGCTTGGCCCCGCCAATTTTTTTTACAGCGACGGCGAGGTGCTTTTTGCGCATTCCCACCGGCGCCACCAGCTTGACGGAACCGTTCGCGCTCCGGGGCTGTGGCGGCTCGATCGGCACTGCACAGAGGGAGGGGTATTTGATACCAGCGGGCTCAATATTGCGGCACCGGGAATCGAGCAGTTCGTTGTGCTCATCGCCAGCGTGCCTCTTTCAAAAGAGGGCTGGACGCCGCTGTCTGAAGGCACTGTGCTTGCCGTGAAACTGGGGCGTGAACTGGAAACCGTGTGAATCTGCGCCTGCCGACACTCGTCGGCGCCTACCCTTGATACAGATCAAGCCCGCGAACTGACCACGAGGTAAGGTGCAGCAGGTTGTTTAACAAAGGGTCCCCGATGACGCTACTTGACTGGGCACGTGGTCCGCTCCTTGCCGCCTCGATTGCAATTTTTGTGGCGGGCGTTGCATGGCGCTTGTTTTCACTGTGGCGCATGCCGGTGCCGAAAGCCTCTGGTGCGCCCGCGCGGCAGGTTTTTGGCACGGGCGACGCGCTGCGCTCCGCTCTGACGCGGATGATCCCCAGCGGCGGGTTTCATCCCAGCGCGACGCTCGTGAACATCAACCCCTACGTATTTCACGTTGGGCTGGCGGTGGTGTTTTTCGGGTATGCGCCGCACATTGCCTTTATTCGAAGAATCACTTGGCTGCATTGGCCAGCCTTGCCAGATGTCGTGATGTACGTCGCTGCGGCGGCCACGATGATTTCCTTGCTGCTTGCGCTGTTGTTCCGTCTGACCGACCCCGTGCTGAAGAAGATTTCCGGTGTTGACGATAGGATCACCTGGGTGGTGACGTTTCTGCCTCTGTTCACCGGAATGGCCGTGATCGGCGAGCCGTCCGCGGCCATCCTTTCACGCGACCATGTGGTCTATGGCGGTCCCCTGGCGGTTCATCTGTTGTCGCTGGAACTGCTTCTGGTCTGGTTTCCGTTTGGCAAACTCATGCACGCCTTTCTGGTGTTGCCGGGGCGCATGCAATTGGCCACTTTCTTTGGACGTCGCGGGGTGCGCTCATGATCAACATGGACGTCTTTCATGGCTTTCTCGAAGCGATTCGGCATCTGCCCGAAATGGCACAGCCACCCACGTTGACAGACGCCGAACGCGTGGCAAAGGCCAAGTCCGTGATGCGCGCCAAAACAGACCGGGGGCTGGCGCTGGATCTTGAAGCTTGTGTCAATTGCGGCTATTGCTCTGAGGCCTGCCATTTTTATCAAAGCACGCAAGACGCCAAATACAGCCCCAGCCGCAAGCTCGACCTGCTGCGCCGGGTGCACGCGCGCGAGACCTCGGCCTTTGCGCCGCTGAAGCGTTTGTTTGTGCCCGACATCACGGTAGACGACCTTAAGGAATGGCAGGAACTGGTCTATGACTCCTGCACCGAGTGCGGTCGTTGCAGCATGATTTGCCCAATGGGGGTCAATACCGCCCGGGGCGTGAACGTGATGCGGGAGGCGTTGTACGAAGCTGGCCTGGCTCCCCTTGAACTCATGGCCGTCGCACAGGAACAGGCCGGTCATGGCACTGTGTTTGGCGTAGGTCCGGAGCAGCTTAAACAGACGCTGGATCTATTGCGTGACCAGGGCATTTCAATCCCGCTGGATGAGCCGCGAGCGGACGTGATGTTGGTCACAACGGTGATTGATGTGCTGCTGTACCAAGACTCGCTCGCCGCCACTGCCCGCATTCTGAACCACCTTGGCCTGAAATGGACGCTGCGCAGCGCAGGTTTCGAGGCTGCCAACTTTGGACTTCTTTCGGGCAGTGAGTCGCTGCAGAAAGCGGCCACACGGCGGATCGTGGAAGAAGCCATGGTCATTGGCGCTAAGACGGTGATCCTGCCGGAGTGCGGGCACGCTTACCCTGCCTTGCGTTGGGAAGGCCGCCTGCCAGACGGACAGCCGCTGCCTTTTGAGGTTTTGGCGACGGCGGAATTTGTCGGTCGCGAGGTCACCAGCGGGCGCCTGGCGCTGCTTGCCGGGGACGCAACGCGCAAGATCACCTACCACGACGCCTGCAAACTCGCCCGCCATGGCGGCGTAATGGAGGAGCCCAGACAGGCGCTGGCGGCACTGGGAATGGATTTCCGCGAAACTACACCCACGGCCGAGAAAAACTGGTGTTGCGGGGGCGGCGCAGGCGCGTTTCTGATCAACCGCGCCGAAGGTTTGCGCCACAAGGCATGGGAGATCAAGCGGGAGCAGATAAACGCTACGGGCGCCGATACTGTTGTGGTGTCTTGCGCAAGTTGCCGGCTGAATTTCATGGCCGGTGCAGAGAAGGTCCAATGGGCTACGCGAATTGAGAGCGTTGTAGAAATGGTTGCGGCACAACTGCCGCCAGAAGGGGCCATCCCGAATATCTGATCTGCCTGTTGTTGAGCCGGCAAAGACCGCTACCTGCGTCAATGCTGGAATACTATTTCCTGCAACAAAACCGGCCATTAGGTCAAAAATTATGCGCACAAAAAGCTATTTTATTTATAGCAACTGATGCGAGCGCAGAAGTTCGAGTTCGCGCCGTCAAGCCGCTTGGCGCTGCGGCAATTTCATGTCCACTACGATTTCAGACCAAGGCACCGACACGCGCCCGTCTTCGCCCCGCTCCACCGCCATCCACTCGATCAATTGACCCACATCGGTGTGCACGTTTTTGTAGTCGCGCTGCAAGCGGCGCGCCAGCTGAGCCACCGTGAGCGAACCGGCCTCGCGCAACGCCGCGATCAGCTCCCAGCGCTTGGGTGTGAACGCCGCCAGCATCTGGCCGATCTGCTCGAAATTGACACCAAAATGCGGCTGCACCGCCTCGCCGCGTTCGATGGCCTTCATCGCCGCAGCCGCGTGCGCGGCGGTGTCTGCCAAAGTGCCACCAACAGTCACGTTCAAGATTTGGTTTTGGGTTGTCATTCAAAAGCCTCCCAGATTACTCAACATGAGTTTTCTCTCCAATAGGTGAAGCCAAGCCAAATGCAGCACTGCCGTACCAAAATCAGCGGGGATGCAGATCGCCAGTTCTCCTCTGTTGTCTGGATTGAGGTTGCAAGCGCCGCTCCTTCAAATCATACGCTGCCAACCTGCTTTTTCATCCACGCCTGGCAAAGCTATGGAGTTGCGCCGGGATCCCCGTCGACGAGTTGAAATCGTCGTATAAGCTAATAATTAACATGGGTATTAATTATTGACGTTTTTCATCCGATTTTCGCGAAAATTCGAATGAAATAGCATGCAAGTCACGTGGAATGGCGTTTTATTGCTATTTTTTTAGTAGCCTATTTGCCATCATCCTGCAACTCGTCCAGCAGGCGCGTCATTTTTGCCGCCGCGTCCTGAATCGTCTTGAGATGTCCTCGCACGGCTACATCCAGCGTGTCGCCATGGTCCTCCTCGATCACCTGCACAAAAGCGCCAATGTGCCGCAGCGGCGCGCGCAGCTCATGCTGCACGCTGAACGTCAGGCGCTCAATCTGGGCCCGGGCGGCTTCGAGTTCGACGGTCAGGCGAGCCACCTGCTGCTGCAAATCCGCACCACTCATTTTTTTGGCCGCTTCCAGCCTTCAATCGTGGTCTGTTTGCCGCGGGCCACGCTCAACGTGGCCGGTGGCGTGTCTTTGGTGATGATTGAGCCGGCCGCCACGGTGCCGCCCGCGCCAATCCGCACGGGTGCCACCAGAACCACATTGCTGCCAACGTGCACATCCGCTTCGATCACTGTTTTGTGTTTGAACGCGCCATCGTAGTTGGCGGTGATGGAGCCCGCACCGTAGTTGACGCGCTCGCCCACATCCGAGTCACCCAGGTAGGCCAGGTGGTTGGCCTTCGCCCCCTTGCCCATGATGGAATTTTTCACTTCGACAAAGTTGCCGATGTGTACGCCGTCGCCCAAATGCGCACCCGGGCGCAAGCGGGCGAAAGGCCCGATCAGGGCGCCTTCGCCGATGGTCACGCCGGCCTTTTCACCATCGATGTGGGTGAACGGGTGGATCTGCGCGCCCGCCGCGATGCGGGCATTGGCAATCACGCAGTTGGCGCCAACCGACACCCCTTCGTCGAGCGCCACCGCACCTTCAAAAATGCAGTTCACGTCGATGGCAACATCTTGCGCGCAGATGAGCGTGCCGCGCACGTCGAAGCGCGCCGGGTCGGCCAGGCGCACGCCCTGCTCCATGAACGCATGTGCCAGCCGCTTTTGGTAGACCCGCTCCAGCTCGGCCAGTTGCACCGGGCTGTTGACGCCGGCTACCTGGGCTTCGTCGCTGATCTTGTGGCCCACCACAGCCACGCCGTCGGCTACGGCGAACTTCACCACGTCGGTCAAGTAGAACTCGCCCTGCGCGTTTTTGTTGTCCAGGCGGGCCAGCCACTGCTTCAACTGCGCGGCCGGCGCGGCCATGATGCCGCTGTAGATTTCTCGGATCTGCCGTTGTGCGGCCCTGGCGTCCTTGTGCTCCACGATCGCCTGCACCGCGTCGTCCTGGCGCACGATGCGCCCGTAGCCCGTGGGGTCGGCCAGGTCCAGCGTCAACAAGGCGAGTTTGTCGCCGCCGCAGGCAGCCACCAGGCGCTGCAAGGTGTCCACCTGCGTCAGGGGTACGTCGCCGGAGAGCACCACGACGATGCTGTCCTGGGCGCCGTCGATCTGCAGCGCGGGAACCGCTTGTTGCACCGCGTGGCCGGTGCCGAGCTGTGGCTCCTGGCGCACGAATTTCACATCGGGCGCGCTGGCGTCCGCGCTGGCCAATGCCGCGCTGGAAGACAGCGCGGCTTCGACTTCGGCCGCCCCATGCCCGGTAATGACCACCACCCTGCGCGCGTCCAGGCTTGCAGCGGTGTCCACCACGTGCTGCACGAGTGACCGCCCGGCCAATCGGTGCAACACCTTGGGCAGTTTGCTTTTCATGCGCGTGCCCTTGCCAGCGGCCATGATGACCACATCCAGCGCGGGCCGGGGCGCTGCGTTACTATTTGACGTCATGTCTTTTCCGGGTCTTTCATGAATTCAACGCGGATTATCAAACGGATTGCGGGCGGGCTCCTCGCCGCGTTCGCGCTCGTGCTCATGCAGGGCTGCAGCGCGATCAAACTGGCCTACAACAACGCACCAGAATTCGGCTACTGGTGGCTTGACGGTTATGTGGATTTCCAATCAGACCAATCCTTTCGCGCGCGCGAGGAGTTGAACAAACTACTCGCCTGGCACCGCGCCGAGGAGTTGCCCAAAATCGCCGAGTTGTTGCGCAAGATCCAGCCCCTGGCCGTGGCAGACGTGACGGCCAGCCAGGTCTGCGCCCTGTTTGAGGAATCCCGCGGGCGTTACGAAGCCGTGACGCGCCAGGCCGAACCGGCCGCCGTCTGGTTGGTGATGGGTCTTCAGCCGGGCCAGTTGACGCGCATTGAATCCAAATTCAGCAAGATCAACGACCAGTGGCGCAAGGATTGGCTGCAACTCACGCCCGCCGAGCGCTTTGAGAAACGCCTCAAGTCCAACACCGAGCGGGCGGAAGAGTTTTACGGCAAGCTCGAAGACCGCCAGGTCGCGGCCTTGCGCGGCGCGCTGGAGGCCTCGCAGTTTGATGCGGCGATGAACATGACCGAGCGCCAGCGCCGCCAGCAGGATTTGTTGCAAACCTTGCGCCGGGCCAGCGGCGCCGTGGCAGGCAGCGCCAAACCGGCGGCGAGCGAGGTGCTGGCCCAATTGCGCGCCTACCGCGAGCGCGTGACCCGCTCACCCAATACGGCCTACCAAGCCTACAGCGACAAACTCACCCAGGAGAGCTGCGCCAGTTTCGCCGCGCTGCACAACAGCACGTCTGCGGACCAGCGCAAACGCGCCGTGGGGCGTATCGCGGCGTATGAACGCGATGCGCGGGAGTTGAATTCGCAGCGTTGACATCAACCATGCCGAAAAAAAGGCCCGCGCAAGGCGGGCCGGATTGGGGGTTAAGTATTTAGCTCAGCGACGCACGCCGACAAGGGCTCCTGAAGCCGGCGGGTTGCCGTTCGGGTCATTGAAGGTGCCTGTGGCGGTTCCAGTGATGAAACTCAAATTGCCGCTGTGGGTTCCACCGTTTCCGGTGGTGCCGCTGAACGCGCCCGTCAAGGGGCTGGTGATGCTGTTGGTGCAGGTTGTTGCATTGCCTGTAGTGTTGTCAAAACATGTCACTGAGTTGGTGCCGCTGATGACGAAGCGTGTACCCACGTTAAACGCAAACAGCGATCCGGCAGGTCGGAAGTCCCAGGTGCCCTGGTACGAGGCCGCCGTCAGCGCCAGCGGCACTTCCGGGTCGACGGCCGGCATGCCCAGTGTGACAAACAGCGCGTCCGCAGCCTCGTCGTTGAATCTCGCCAAAGTGGTCACGCTTAGCTTGTCCTTGAAGCCGAAGAAGATTTCACCATTGCGCTCCACAAAAACCCGGTTGTTGGTCAATTCCGTGGCCGGTGGGTTGTTGAAAGTCATCACGCGGGAGCCGTCTGGCATGCCCGAGATGGCATAACTGCCTGAGCCAATCACCACACAATTGCGCACCGACCCGTTGCCAAACCGCTGGTCGCAGGAATAGTAGGTCACCGCGTTGGCACCCGTGCCGGTGAAGCCAACCCGGATCAGCTTGTTGCCGGTGTAAAACGCGGTTGGCGTGCTGGCCGTACTGACAGAACCGATCACGGAACCAAAGCTGATGGTGTTGTTGCTGTACACCCGGCTGGTAAACGCGGTGTTTTGCACCCCGCCCTCGTAGTAGGTGGAGGCACCCGAGACCAGGCTGCCCTGGCCAAACAGGCAGGGCGCGCCGTTGTAGGCGGAAACCAAGCCCTCCAGGGTGGTCGTCAATATGCCAGGACCGAACTGAAACTCTGGCAGATTGCAGCCGGTGGCAGCGGGTTGAACGCGGCCATCACCACCCGCCGCCAGCGCAGCGCTGTAGTTGAAAACGCGGTTGCCGGACCCCGGGGAATACGCGATGGCTGACGTGAGCCGCGAGTTGGTCAGGTAGAGCACTTTGGAATTTGCCGGGAAAGTGGCGCCGCCCAACACGGTCGCCGCGTTGGCAATGGTGAGGTTGGTGTAACCAGCGGTGCGGATTTGGGTGTATACCGAGTTCATGGTTTGGCCTGCAATGTCCATCGCCACCCGGTTGCTCGCCGTTGTGTTGTAGTTGTTGCAGTAGTTCGACGTGTTATTGCCGTTTGCGTCACGCAGGGTCGCGGTGAATTCAAAGTTAAGCCCGCAAGGCGCCCAGGCGCTTCCAGTCCAGTGCAGGATGGACTGGTCTTGCGGATTGGTGCCGAAGTTCCAGTTGGCAATTACGCCGGTGTTGCTGCGGTTTCGCCGGTCAAACACCCGGATCAGGCCATTCCCGTCGGGTGTGGCACCGGCCAGGGATGTGCCAATCACACGCGAACTCCAGTTGTTGGCATCGGTGTAGTTCAGCGTGTCCAGATTGATGCCGGACGACGGCACGTAGGCTGCCACGGGTGCAGCAGCTTCAACAGCCTGCTGCTGGTTGATGGCCACCACTACCGCCGCCTGCGCGGGTGTCGTCAAGGCTGGCGTCACCGCCGCCACCACTGCCGCCTCAAGTGCCGCGCCAGTCAAGCTGGGGTTGGCGCTCAGGGCCGTCAACACATTGGGCAGCAACTGCAAGATCCTTTGCTGCACGAGTCGCGTGAGGTCCGCCTGGGTGATGGTCGCGTTGTTGCTCGCGGCCGTGTTGAGTGCCGGTGCCACGTTGGTGATCTGCGCCTGCGTCGTCACCACGATCGCCCGCGCCACGGTGGCTGGGTCGGCGCCGCCAGCAGCCAGCGCAGCTGCCCGCGCCGCGGCGGTGGTGTAGTCGGCGAGCGGGTCGACATTGAGGTTCAGCTGCGCCTGCACGCTGGCTGAGGCCTCGGCCAGGCTGGCGCCCGTGCCCATGGCGCTCGCGATCATGGTTGTATAGGGGCTGACCACACCCGGCGCGCCTGCCGGCGTGGTCATGGTGAAGGGCTCACCAATCGGTTGCCCAGGGCGGTCCATGTCTTCCGAGTTGGCGTCGACCATGGCGACGATGGGATACAGGCCCACATCCGCATTCGGAACCGCCAGGGTGACGTTGCCAGCGGCGTCCGTGCGGCCGCTGGTTTCGCCGGCATCACAGGCACCGCTGAGGTTTTTGTCGACGCAGACCAGCGCGTTGCGCACCACGCCGTCCATCACCTTGGTGGTGAGGCTGGTGGTGGTTGAGGGCGGCGCAGCGCCGCTGCCGCCGCCGCAGCCGGCCAAGGTGGCCAATGCCGCACCAGCCAAAGCCAGTGACAGCCGCTTGAGTTGATTGTTCATGATGACCTCCAGAATGAAGTTGCGAATGCAATCGAGACCTCCCCTGGTCCGCATTGATCTCGGGGTGTCATCAGTGTCTGGAGTTACAAGTGTTCACGCATCCCATCTTTTAGGTACAAAACAGACCTGGGTTCCCCGAAAGCGGCAGTTTGTGCATTTGTCACAAAACGCGGGTGCCAAATTTACCGCCCGCCGAAGCACCTTTTTCTTAAGCTTCTTCCAGCGCATTGAAAAGCCCGGGCAAACAGCCTGCACAGTGCGCAGCAAGGGGAAAAAAATGACGCAACCAGAAATCGGAAGCTCGCTCCAGGGTGAAACCTCGCTCGAGTTGAGCCTGCTGCGCGCGGCGCTCAACCAGGTGGACTACGGCTTGGCCGTGGTGGCCATTGACACCCGGCAA
>JANNMM010000269.1:0-1665 GCA_031397915.1 Rhodoferax sp.
GCCAACGCCTGGCGGCGATTGCTTAATTTGGGGTTCATGGGGTCTCCAATTCAGAGTTGAAAAACGACTCAGCCAAAGGTGGCTGCAATCAAAAAAGCAAATTCATTCTAGGCACAGTGGGGGCCGCCCACAAACCGTGGATTACCCTAGCCGGGGCCAATCCGCGTCCCTTGCGATATGCTTTGTCCATGAAATATTCACACACCCATCTGATTGAATTCGCCACTCAACTGCTCCTCAAATGCGGGCTTGAAGCAAGCAAAGCGCTGGCTGTTGCAGAGATCCTTGTCGAAGGCGACTTGATGGGCCACACCACCCATGGCCTGGCGCAGCTGGGGCCGTATCTGGGCGAGCTGGAAAAAGGCAGCATGCGCAAAGAAGGCGAACCGCTGTTGGTGAGCGACTTCCCCGCCGCAGTGACCTGGGACGGGCAGCGCTTGCCGGGGCCGTGGCTGGTGTTGCAGGCGATGGCGCTGGCAGCGAAACGGGCCCGCACCCAAGGCACGTGCAGCGTTGTGATCCGGCGCAGCCACCACATCGCCAGCCTCGCCTCGTTCCACAAACGGGCCACCGACCAGGGCCTGATGATGATCCTGACCTGCTCTGATTTCAACAACGCCAGTGTTGCGCCCTTTGGCGGGCTGGATGCGGTGTTCACGCCGAACCCGATCAGCGCTGGCATCCCCACCAGCGGCCTGCCAGTGGTGACCGACATTTCATGCTCCGCCACCACCAACGGCCTGACGAATCGCCTGTATGCCGAAGGCAAAAAGCTGCCCGCGCCGTGGGTGCTGGACGGCCATGGCAATGCCACTGACGACCCGGGCGCGCTGTTCCGGGAGCCCAAAGGCACGATCCTGCCCACCGGCGGGCTCGATTCGGGCCACAAAGGTTACGGCATGACCTGGCTGGTCGAAGGACTCACCGGCGGCCTCGCGGGCCTGGGCCGTGCCGACCCGAAGGAAGGCTGGGGTGCCACCGTGTTTTTACAGGTCATCGACCCGGCCGCGTTTTCGGGTCTTGCGGCCTTTACCCGGCAAACCGACAAGGTAGCCGAGTTGTGCCACGCCTCGCGGCCTGCCAGGGCAGGCCAGGCGGTGCGCACGCCGGGTGAGCGCGGCTTGAAGCTGGCGGCCAGCCAAAGCCAAAACGGTGTGGACTTGTACCCGTCGATCATGCCGAGCTTGGTGCCTTGGGCGTCCAAGCTGAATGTTGCCCTGCCCTTACCCGCTTGATCGATGCTATTTATTATATAGCATACTATTGAATAAAAACGTGACTTAGGCCCCGAAAATTCCTGATTTTTGGCCAACGAGGCAATTATTTGCAAATAATTAACACCCATGTTAATTATTGATGCGGATGGCGTCAGTTTTACACTGATGGACCCGCCGCCATGGTTGAGCGTTTATCGTATGATGATTGACGAAAAACCTTCGCCAATTCAAGAAAGTGAACACCATGTACCAACCCAACTTGATGAGCGGCCAGCGCATTCTGGTCACCGGCGGAGGCACGGGCCTGGGCCAGTCGATGGCCGAACACTTTTTGAGCCTAGGCGCCGACGTTGCCATCTGCGGGCGCCGAAAACAGGTGTGCGACGCCACTGCCGACGCCTGGCGGGTGAAGTTTCCGAAGCGCCGCATCGACACCTTCGGGGTGGAC
>JANNMM010000287.1:0-26179 GCA_031397915.1 Rhodoferax sp.
CACGACGGCAATTGCGACATTTTCCACAGACAAGGTTCGCTCCTCTGATCGCTAACTTTGTAATATCCCGCAAAACCACTGAATAACATGGCGATTCGCCAGATAACGTGGGGGGCTCATTTCAAAAAAATCCAATGTTGACATGGGCTTGCCATGATAGCCGCCTCAATCAACAGGTATATTGGTTACGGCAAAGTCGGCGCATTGATCGGCGTACCTGTCTTTACGCCGCCCCGATCATTCACCGCCAGCGTGGCATTGCGCCGTCCCGACGATTTGTGGCGCCAGTGAACGCGATAGCGTGAGCGCCTGCGACTTATGAGGAGCGGCGGCGCAATGACTCGCTGGTGGCAGCGGTCTAGCGGACAGCGCGCCCGAAAATTGCCAGTGACCCCCGGAGATTTGAAAACGCCCAAGCTCAGGCCACCGCCTCAACCTTCCCATCCGCATGTTTCGCAAACCGTTTCGTCTCCCGCCCATGCACTGGCGCAGAGTCAGGAAACGGCCAGCCTCCGAATTCTGTGCGGCGGTAGTCGGCGAAGGCCTGGTGGATTTCGGCCTGGGTGTTCATGACGAAGGGGCCGTATTGGGCCACCGGTTCGTTGATGGGTTTGCCCTGGAGGACCAGGAACTCGGCGGTTTCTTCCCCGTTGACGAGTTCAACGTCAAGCGCCGCATTGAGTTCAACCGCGGCGTGCTGCTTCACGGTTTGGCCGCCCACGGAAACGCTCGCGCCTTTAAAGAAGTACAACGTGCGGCGTGTGTCTGCTCCCGTGGCGCGCGGCACTGTCCAGGTGGCGCCAGGTTGCATTTTTAACGTCCAGATTGCCAGATCGCTGGCGGGCTGAGAGGCCCAGGAGTCGGGCGGGGGCGCAAGCGGCTGCATGGCGCTTCCAGCTGAAAACCGCCCTGCAATGCACGCGACGGCCGTGATTTTTCCATTCGCGTCTGTATCAGCGCGGCGTGGAATTTTCTCGTCCCAAAACATCGTGAAATGTGGCGCCACCATCTTGTGGCTGGCGGGCAAGTTGAGCCAGATCTGGAACAGCTCCAGCGGGTTGTTGCTGTCTTGATTGAGCAGCGGGAACATCTCGGAATGCACGATGCCCTTGCCGGCAGTGAGCCACTGCACGTCGCCGCAAACATCGCCAGCGGGGTCGCCAGCCGGGCCGGTATTTTTACTCGTGCTGCCCTTGCCAAAACGCGCCGTGGCGCCGAGTGAATCGGAATGGTCGATCAGGCCCTTGCGCACGATGGTTACCGTCTCGAAACCGCGGTGTGGGTGCGACGGGAAACCGGGCACCGTCATGCCGTGGTACATGCGCCAGCCGCCGATGCCTTCAAAGTCTTGGCCCATGTTGCGCCCGGCGAGTGACGCGTCTGGCGTCATGTCGGCGCGGCCCTTGGGATAGAGGTCGTCGTGGTAGACGCAGAAAAGAAATGGGTCAACGGTGGGCCAGGGGAAGCCGAGAGGTTTCGTACCCAAAATGGGGTTGATTTGCATGGTATTGGGCATTCTGAAGAGAAATGTGAAGAAATTCGGCAATCAAGTCACGTGAAATGGCGTTTTATTGCTATATAAATAGTAGCAACTAGACGATTCAAAGGCGGCTGAAATATTCTCGCCGCTGCCAGTCGGCCTTGTCGTCCGCATGGGCAAATCGGTCGATTTCAGACTGTTTGATACGGCAGTAGTAGTCCACAAAATGCTTTCCGAATCCTGCTTCGTAAGTGGTGTCATTTTGAAGGGCTTCAAGGGCTGCCGCAAGCGAGGTGGGCAGCAACGTTTGCCCATCCGCGTACGGCGAGGCAGTGGCTGGCGGCGCCGCTAGTTGCCGCGCCATGCCGTCAAGCCCGGCGTGAATCTGCGACGCGATGTACAGGTAGGGGTTGGCGGCCGGTTCACCGATGCGGTTTTCGATATGGGTGGTAGCAACGCCTGCCGCGCCCACCACCCTCAACATCGCTCCCCGGTTGTCGGGGCCCCAGCAGATGGATTGCGGCGCCAGTGCGTTGGGGCGAAAACGCTCAAAACCGTTGATGGTGGGCACTGCCAGTGCAGCCATGGCTGGCGCGTGGGCGAGCAGCCCCGCGAGGTAATGTGCGCCAGCCGTGCTCAGAGCGTGCTCGGCATCGCGGGGACTCGTACCATCACCCGAAAGCTCGCGGCAGAAGGCGTTGCGGCCGTTTGCCACATCAAGCAGCGACTGGTGCGAATCTGCAAGCTGCACCAGCGACTGGTGCAGGTGCCACCCGCTGGACATGATGTTCGGAAACGGCGGGCGGCACATGAAGGTGGCCTGGTAACCGGCGCGGCGCAGGGCCTGAGAGACGCCGCTTCGGAACAGCACCATGTTGTCGGCGGCGGTGAGGGCATCCGTTGCGTCAAACACGGCTTCGACCTGGCTGGGGCCAAGTTCAATTTCGAGTGAGGTCAAGGGCAAGCCGAGCGCCTGTGCCGTGTGCTGCACGATGCGCAGGGGCTCCGCGCTCATGTCAGCCCAGGCTTCGCTCAGCAGGTTGTAGCCGGGGTGAACCATCTGCACGGCCGGTGGCTGACCGGGCCAGGCGGCCTGCGCCGGGTCAAGCGTGTTGTTCCAGCCATCCCCGGCCACCTTGTAAATGTGGAATTCAACTTCCAGGCCGCATTGCATCGCAAATCCGCGTTGGTTCAGGGTGTGCAGCGCGGTTTGCAAAATCCGACGGGTGTCCAGCAGAACCGGCTGGCCGTTTTGAAACCAGGCCTGGCATTGAAGCCAGCCAGTTTTGTAGGCCCAGGGCAGTTGCTGGAAGCTGGCTGGATCGGGCAGCAACACGAGATTGCTGGCGGCCTCGAAACCGGGCAAGTCGGCCACGCCGCCTTCTTCAAATACTTTGTAGACGGTGCGGTCTGACGTGTCTTTGAGCAAGATGGTGCTGACCATGCCGATGCCCTCTTGCAGCGCGTTGGCCAGCGCCCGCGCGGTGAGCGTCTTGCCGCGCAACTGGCCGTGTTGGTCGCACCAGGAAAGGCGGATTTGTTCGGTGCCACTGGCGGCGATCAAAGCCAGCAAACGGGCGCAGGCGGCCTGGCGCGCAGGTGAATCGGCGCCGCAGCGTTCGGCAAAACTCATCGCCACGGCGCCTTGGCCCTTTTGGCGGCTGCCGCGTCGTGCCAGAACGCCTCCCAGCGGTCGGCAGGTGCGATGCCGTCCACGGTATCCGGCCCGCGCATGGCGGCCACCAGGGCGGCGTTGGCGACACCCGGAGCGGTGCCGCCGGCCTGCACGGTTTCTATCGCTTGGACGAGTGCCCGGCGATTGGCAATGATGGCGCGGTCGCTCGTGCCCAGGTGTTCACGGGTACGGTCGGCGATGGCGCCCATGCTTTCACAGGCCCACTGGTCATGCACATTGATGTCGTCGTCGCCCATGCCCAAGAAGGTTTGCTCGTGTTGCTCCTGGGCGTTGAAGCCCCACTGGTTGTGGCGGCCCGACACCGGCAAAAAGGCGGGCAGGGGGTTGGCCTTCAGGCGCTGCTGGCGCATGGCGCTGTGGTCCAGGGGCCCGGCAAAGCTGGTGAAAATCGAATACCAATACGTGTGGGTGTCGTCCACTGGCAAATGGATTTGTGTGATCGTCACGGTTTCAGACAGGGGGATCACAAAGGTGTGGGGAAAAATGGCGTTGGTCACCCGCACATGCGTGAGGTCGCTGGTCATTTTTCTCAAGGCCGTGAGGCGCATGCCGAAGTCGGTCGGCGCCACCGAGATCTCTGGTTGCCGGAACTCCCGCATGATGCGCGACATCGGCCAGCGCTCGCCGTTCACGTCGCCCGCGCTGCCAGAGCGAAACTGCCGCCCGGCCTTGTTGTCGCCGGTCTGGTCAAGCGCCTCATCGTCAAAAAACACGTGCAGAAACGACGGGTGCGCCGGGTCGATGCCCACTTCAAAGGCCTGCAGCCAGTTGCAGTTCCACAGGCCCTTGAACGCAAAGCTGTGGCTGGCAGGTGCCTTGAAACCATCAAACTCAGGGAAGGGTGGCGGCGGGCTGCCGGGCTCGCCAAGCCACGCGAACAAGACGCCAGCCCGCTGCAACAACGGGTAGCTGCGTTGGCGGATGCCATCACACAGTTTGCTGCCGTCGGCGCGCGCGGGCTCGGCGGGTGTTTCCAGGCATTGGCCATCGGGTGCGAATTTCCAGCCGTGGAAAGGGCAGCGCAAGCCGCCACCCTGGCTGGCCGGTTCACGTCGCCCGAAAGACAAGTCGGCGCCGCGGTGTGGGCAGTCGCGGTCCAGCAGGCCAAATTCGTCGGGCAGGCCAGCCCGGGCCGCGTCTTTGAACAACACCAGATCCTGGCCGAGCACGCGCACGGCTTTGACCGGGCGCAGGCCCATGGCCGGGTCCAGCGCGGCCTCGAACTCGTCGAGCAGCGCAACGGGCTGCCAATAATGCCGCATCAACTGGCCACAGGGTGTGCCGGGCCCGATTCGCGTGATCAACTGGTTTTGTTCTGCTCTCATGGCGGTATTCTGCGGGAAAATGAGGCCAACCATGGCGGAACCCACCACACTCCTGTCGTTGCCACTGTTTCCGCTGGGCACGGTGCTGTTTCCGGGTGGCAGCTTGCCGCTGCGCATCTTCGAAGTGCGTTACCTTGACATGATCGGCAAATGCCATAAGGCAGGCGCGCCTTTTGGTGTGGTCTCGTTGACCAGCGGTACCGAGGTGCAGAAACCGGGAGTGACGCCAGCCGCAGCCGCCGAAGCCTATGCGCCGGAATCGTTCCAGAACATCGGCACGCTGGCCACCATCACCGAATTTGCGGTGCCGCAGCCGGGCTTCATGGTGATCCGCTGCAACGGCACCCAACGCTTTCGCATCGAACGCCAGGAGCGGCTGAACTATGGCTTGTGGATCGCGGATGTGGCCCGGATTTCCGACGACACGCTGATGGCGATTCCGCCAGATTTGCAGCCTGTAGCTGACGCGCTCGACAAAGTCATCATCAGCCTGAAGTCGCGCGGCGTGCCAGAGGCCCAATTGCCGTTTAAGCCTCCGCACTACCTGGGCGACTGCGCCTGGGTGGCCAACCGCTGGTGTGAGCTGCTGCCACTGGCGCCCGCGCAAAAGCAGCAACTGATGTCACTGGACAACCCGCTGGTGCGTCTGGAACTGGTGAGCGACGTGCTGGTGCGTGCCGGCATCATCTAGGACTGAGCCGGCGGCATGGCGGCGACAAAGCGGTGGCCAGGCGGCGTCAGGGGGCGAGTGTCACAAACTCGTCCCAATGCAGAACTTCGGTTTTGCCACCAGCGACAAACAGGTTGTTCGCCATCGCCCGGCCGAGCTGGTTGACGCCAATGCCGCGGTACTTGCGCAAGGGGCCTGCCAGCGCCAGTTTGAGCTGGGGCCACACCGCCAGGGTCAAGCCCTGCAAGACGCCATAGCGGTTGGTGGGCGTGAGGATCATGGAGGGCTGAAACAGGCTCAGTCGCTCGAAATCCAGCGCGGCAAGGGCGTTGTTAAGTTCGCCCTTGGTGCGCAGGTAAAACGACGCCGACCGGGCATTGGAAGCCACGGCGCTGAGCAGTTCGAAGTGCCGCACACCCGCGGCTTTGCAGGCGGTCGCAAACGCAATCACGGCGGTTTTGTCAACCCGCACAAACTCGTCGTTGCTGACTTTGCTGGATTCACCGACGCCGAAGGTGCAAATGGCGGCATGGTGGCCCTGCAGAAATGCCTGGTAAGTGTTGGCGTTGAACACGTCAACGACCTTTTGCGCCAATCGGTCGTCGGTAAGGCCCGCCATGGCGCGCCGGCCCAGCAAGGTGATTTTTGCCACTTTTGGCAACGCCAGCAAGGTTTTCAGCGCTTCGCTGCCGACCGCGCCGCTCGCGCCCAACATCACAACCGACGAATTGGCGGGCAAACCTGTTGCGTTCATGGCCGGATTGAAACACAAGACGCCCCGGCGACAAAGCCCGTCGGGTTTGAATCCGCCGACCCGTAAAATTTCTGCCAATCAGCTTGTTTAACCATGCAGGCCCCGTTTTCGGTTTATTTTCTTTGAGGCAATTCCATGCGTCCGTCTCCCTCCCTTAAAAACAGCCTTGGCCCCACGCAACGTCTGGCCTTCATCCAGTCCGGTTGGCACAGCGATATCGTCAACCAGGGGCGAGATGCGTTTCTGGCCGAGCTCAAGCGCCAGGGTGTTGCGCGCAGCAGCATTGACCTGCTGGAAGTGCCCGGCGCGTTTGAGCTACCGCTGTTGGCCAAACAGCTGGCGCTGTCCGGCCAATATTCGGCGGTTGTGGCTTGTGGATTCGTGGTGAACGGCGGCATTTACCGCCATGAGTTTGTGGCCGATGCGGTGGTCAGCGGGCTGATGCAGGTGCAACTCGAGACCGGCGTGCCGGTGTTTTCAGTGGTGCTCACGCCCTTGCAGTTTCATGAATCGGACGAGCACCAGAAGTTTTTCCACGACCATTTGGTTGTGAAAGGCGCTGAAGCCGCGCTGGCCTGCCTGCAAACGCTGGTGGTGCATCGCCAGGCCAGTGAACTTATCGCTTTAGCGACGCAGGGAAAATCGGGACTGACGAAGCGCAACCCGGGCCGGTTGTCGAAGGCTTGATTCGCTATATTCCGTGGCCATGAAGCTCTACAACTACTTCCGCTCCAGCGCCTCGTTTCGCGTGCGCATTGCCCTCAACCTCAAAGGCCTGGCCTACGAGTACATACCCGTACACATTGCCAAGGGTGACCACAAGAAGGACGAATTTGCGGCCTTGTCGGGCGACAATCTGGTGCCACTGCTGGAAATAGACGGGCAGCGCCTGTCGCAGTCGATGGCCATCATCGAATACCTGGACGAAAAGTTTCCCGAGCCTGCTCTGGTACCGCGCGACAGCTTGGGGCGGGCCCAAGTGCGTGCCCTGGCGCAGTCCATCGCTTGCGAAATCCACCCGCTCAACAACCTTCGGGTGCTCAAATACCTCACTCGGGAACTGGGCGTGAATGAAGACGCCAAAAACACCTGGTACCGCCATTGGGTGCGTGTTGGCCTTGAGAGTTTTGAGCGCCAACTCGCGCTTGTGCAAGGCCACGAAGCCTCAAACAGTTACTGTTTTGGAAGCAAGCCAAGCCTGGCCGACTGTTGCCTGGTGCCGCAAATCTTCAACGCCCAAAGATTCAAAACCAATTTGGACGGCCTGCCGCGCACCATGGCCGCATTCGACGCGTGTATGAAGCTCGACGCCTTTGTGCAAGCACAGCCCTCGCACTGCCCGGACAACGAGGCCTGAGGCTGTAGCGCCGGTCGCTGTAGATTTTGAAGGCTGTCTTGAACGCTGACTGGATCATCCCCGACTGGCCCGCTCCCCCCTGGGTGGGTGCGGTGTGCACCACGCGAGCGGGCGGTGTTTCCAAAGCGCCTTTTGACAAGCTGAACCTGGGTTCCCACGTCGGTGATGCAGAAGGAGATGTCACCGCGAACCGCGCCAATTTTGCATTGCAGATAGGCGCCAAGCCCGTATTTCTGAACCAGGTGCACCGGTTTGACGTGGCCACGATCACACGGGGCACCGCGCAACACACCGTGGCAGACGCCTGCATCAGCCAGACGCCCGGCATGGCCTGCACCATCATGGTGGCAGACTGCCTGCCGGTCTTGTTCGTCAACCGCCTGGGCACAGTGGTGGCCGCTGCGCACGCCGGCTGGCGCGGGTTGCTGGGCGGCGCATCACCACACGGACCGGTGGGCGTGCTGGAGAATTGCCATGAAAAAGTGGTGGCGGTGGGTGTCTCAAACGTTCGTACGGTTGCCATCAAACAGGTGGTCAACGACATTCTGGTGTGGCTGGGGCCCTGCATAGGGCCACGCAAATTTGAAGTCGGCGACGACGTGCGTGCAGCGTTCCTGGCGATGAGCGGCGTGGCCGAACCCCTGTTTCAGGACGCCGGCGACGGCAAGTGGCTGGCCGACCTGCCGGGCCTTGCGCGCCAACGCCTCAAGGCCATGGGAGTTGATCAGATTTACGGCAACGACGGCAGCGACGCCTGGTGCACGGTGAGCAACCCCTCACGGTTCTTTTCGTACCGCCGTGATCACATCAGCCTGGGCGGCAGCGGACGCATGGCCGCCAGTATCTGGCTGAGCTGAGGGTTGCGGGGAGGGGTTTTCCGCCGCCTCAGCGGCTGGCGCGTTTTGCTGTGCCGCCTCGCGCGCCTTGATGGCGCGTTTACGCGCCGGTGTGCCCATGACGTACAGCACCAGCGCCACTGGGCCCAAGCCGTACAGCACAAAGGTGATCACAGCACCCAACACACTGCCATTGCTGTTGGTGCCTTCTGCCACAGCCATCATCATTGACACGTAAAGCCAGGCGATGGGCACGATGTACATATGCTTATTTCAAAAATGTCAGAATGGGTGTCAGCTTCACGAATGAAAACTCTGCGACACTAGGGTTACTACTTATTCAATAACCGCAACACAGAGTGCGCGAGGAGACAACATGAACCAGCATACCCCGGAATTCTGGGCTCAATCGGCCCAGCAGATTCAACAAAACCTGCAGCAGGCTTTCAGCGAGAGTTGGGGAAAAGCCCTGCAATCGTTTCAAGGCCTCGATATGGGAGGCATGGGCAAGCCTTCTGCAACGCCGGCACTGAAGTTTTCGGCGGACAAATTGCAGGCCCTTCAGCAGCAATACACCCAGGAAGCGCTGGACCTCTGGACCGATAGCCTCTCCGGCGGTGCGGCCAGTGGCGCCAGCAAGGCGCGGACTGACAAGCGCTTTGCCGGCGAAGCCTGGGCCGCCAACCCGGTCGCAGGGTTGGCGGCGGCGGTTTACCTGCTCAATGCCCGCACCTTGATGGGCCTGGCCGACGCGGTGGACGCCGACAGCAAAACGCGCGCCCGCATCCGCTTTGCCGTTGAGCAATGGATGGCCGCCTCGGCGCCGAGCAATTACCTTGCGTTCAATGTCGACGCGCAGAAAAAAGCCATCGACACCCAGGGCGAGAGCATCGCCAAAGGCATGCAGAACCTGCTGCACGACATCCGACAGGGCCACGTCTCGATGACGGACGAAAGCCAGTTTGAGGTGGGCCGCAACGTGGCCACCACCGAAGGCGCGGTGGTGTTCGAAAACGAGTTGTTCCAGCTGATCGAATACAAGCCACTCACCGCCAAGGTGTTTGAAAAACCCTTCCTGCTGGTGCCGCCGTGCATCAACAAGTTCTATATCCTTGACCTGCAGCCCGAGAACTCCTTCATCCGCCATCTGGTGGCCAACGGGCACCACACCTTCGTGGTGAGCTGGCGCAACCCGGATGCGTCGCTGGGCCACAAAACCTGGGACGACTACATCGAGCACGCGGCCATCAAGGCTATCAGCGTCACTCAGGAAGTTACCGGCGCCAAGCAGGTCAACGCCCTGGGGTTCTGTGTCGGCGGCACGATCTTGACGACCGCGTTGGCTGTACTGGCGGCGCGCAAACAGAAACCGGTCGCCAGCCTGACCTTGTTGACCACCTTGCTCGATTTCACCGACACCGGCATTCTTGACCTCTTCATCGACGAAGCGTTTGTGAAATACCGCGAACAGGAAATGGGCAAGGGCGGCCTGATGAAGGGCAGTGACCTCGCGTCCACCTTCTCATTTTTGCGCCCCAATGATCTGGTGTGGAACTACGTGGTGGGCAACTACCTCAAGGGCGAGACGCCGCCGCCGTTTGACTTGCTCTACTGGAACAGCGACTCGACCAACCTGCCCGGGCCCTTCAACGTCTGGTACCTGCGCAACACCTATCTGGAAAACAACCTCATCAAGCCGGGCAAAGTCACTGTATGCGGCGAAAAAATCGACCTGCGCAAGATTGACATTCCTGTTTACATCTACGGCTCACGAGAGGACCACATCGTGCCAATTGGCGGCGCATATGCATCGAGCCAATTGTTCCCCGGCAAAAAGCGCTTTGTCATGGGTGCCTCGGGCCACATTGCCGGTGTGATCAACCCGCCCGCCAAAAACAAGCGCAGCCACTGGATCGGCCCGGAAAACAAATTTCCGGCCGATGTAGACACATGGCTCGCCTCGGCCAAGGAGCATCCGGGCAGCTGGTGGACCGACTGGGCCAACTGGCTCAAGGGCCATGCGGGCAAACAGGTGGCTGCGCCCAAGGCCTACGGAAATTCTGCAGGCAAGGTCAAATACAAGGCCATCGAGCCCGCACCGGGCCGCTACGTCAAAGCCAAGGCATAACCTGGGCATACAGTTTTAATTCTTATTCAATCAGGAGATAGAAAATGGAAGACATCGTCATCGTTTCAGCCGCCCGCACCGCCGTCGGCAAATTTGGCGGCTCACTCGCCAAAACGGCTGCCACCGAGCTTGGCAGCATCGTCATCAAGGAAGCCCTGGCCCGCGCCAAGCTGGATGTGGCGCAGGTCGGTGAAGTCATCATGGGCCAGGTGTTGGCAGCCGGTGCCGGGCAGAACCCCGCGCGCCAGGCCTCGCTCAAAGCCGGTTTGTCCAAAGAAACCCCGGCGCTCACCATCAACGCGGTGTGCGGCTCAGGCTTGAAGGCCGTGATGCTCGCTGCGCAGTCCATCGCTTGGGGCGACAGCGAAATCATCGTGGCCGGCGGCCAGGAAAACATGAGCGCTTCGCCGCACGTGTTGCTGAATTCGCGCGACGGCCAGCGCATGGGCGACTGGAAGATGATCGACTCGATGATCGTGGACGGCCTGTGGGACGTTTACAACCAGTACCACATGGGTGTTACCGCCGAAAACGTGGCCAAGGCCCATGCCATCACCCGCGACATGCAGGACGCGCTCGCGCTGGGCAGCCAGACCAAAGCCGCTGCCGCGCAGGCTGCTGGCAAATTTGCCGATGAAATCGTCACCGTGTCCTTGGCGCAGAAAAAGGGCGACCCGATCCTCTTCAACGCCGACGAGTTCATCAACAAGAAAACCAGCGCAGAAGGCCTGGCCGGTTTGCGCCCCGCGTTTGACAAGGCGGGCAGCGTGACCGCCGGCAACGCTTCTGGCCTCAATGATGGTGCCGCGGCAGTTGTCGTGATGAGCGCCAAAAAAGCCGCCTCGCTCGGGTTGAAACCGCTGGCGCGCATCGCCGCCTTTGGCACCACGGGCCTCGACCCGGCCACCATGGGCATGGGCCCGGTGTCGGCCACCCGCAAGGCGCTGACCCGCGCCGGCTGGAACGCGGCTGACGTCGACCTGTTTGAATTGAACGAAGCCTTCGCCGCGCAAGCCTGCGCCGTGAACAAGGAGCTGGGCATCGACCCGGCCCGCGTAAACGTGAACGGCGGCGCCATCGCCATCGGCCACCCGATCGGCGCTTCTGGTTGCCGCATTCTGGTCACGCTGCTGCACGAAATGCAGCGTCGCGACGCGAAGAAGGGCGTAGCAGCCTTGTGCATCGGTGGCGGCATGGGTGTGTCGCTCGCCATCGAGCGGTAGAGTCTTCAAAGTCCATATTTTTGTAAACCAAAGAGGAGATCAAAATGAGTCAAAAAGTAGCTTACGTCACGGGTGGCATGGGTGGCATCGGTACCGCCATCTGCCAGCGCCTGCACAAAGAGGGATTCAAGGTCATCGCCGGCTGCGGCCCGACGCGCGACCACGTGAAGTGGATCGGCGAGCAGGCTGCGCTGGGCTACACCTTCTACGCATCCGTCGGCAACGTCGGCGCCTGGGATTCCACGGTGGAAGCCTTCACCAAGACCAAGGCCGAACACGGCGCGATTGACGTGCTGGTGAACAACGCCGGCATCACCAAAGACCGCATGTTCCTGAAGATGACCCGCGAAGACTGGGACGGCGTCATCGAAACCAACCTCAACAGCATGTTCAATGTGACCAAGCAGGTCGTGGCCGACATGGTTGAAAAAGGCTGGGGCCGCATCATCAACATCAGCTCGGTGAACGGCGAAAAAGGCCAGGCCGGCCAGACCAACTACTCTGCCGCCAAAGCCGGCATGCACGGCTTCTCGATGGCGCTGGCGCAGGAGATGGCCACCAAGGGCGTGACGGTCAACACCGTGAGCCCGGGCTACATCGGCACCGACATGGTCAACGCGATCCGTGAAGACGTGTTGGCGAAAATCGTCGCTACCATCCCCGTCAAACGCCTGGGCAAACCCAGCGAGATCGCCTCGATCATCGCCTGGCTGGCGTCGGAAGAGGGCGGCTATACCACGGGGGCTGACTTCTCGGTCAACGGTGGGTTGCACATGGGCTGAGTTGCCTTTCGCGCTTTTGAAGAACCCGCTTCGGCGGGTTTTTTTATGGGGTCCGATTTTGAGAGGCTCGGCTTGGCATTGACGTCCGAGCGGCGACCGGGCCATGCGCATGCGGTTTTGGAGTGGAATCACGCGCGGCCAGAAAAAATGGGTCAAGCTGGCGCTTGGCCATTTTTTTATGGTGACTGACAGGCAGCTTCCACGCGCCTTCCACTCCAAAGCCCGGTCGCACAGCCCATTCACCGCGCTCAGTGGTCGTTTTGGAAAGCGGCAAATCCCAAATTCAGGGGCTCGGAGTACTCGTTGGTTCAAAGTCATGCGGTTTGCAAAGCATGTTTGGATCAATGGTTGCGTTCCGGGCAACGTGGCGCAGGCTTCGCTACTTTCCACAAGCCATCAACAGTGCGTCGATAACTGCGCTGGTATTCATGGAAGCGAAAAACACACCAACATAGGCCGTGGTGATAAGGAAAGGGGACCGGGCTTTGGAGTGGAAGGCGCCTGGAAGCCCGCTTGGCGGAATTAACAAAAAATTGGCGACCACCGCGTCGCACAGATTTTTCGTGTCGCGCGTGATTTCACACCAAAACCGCATGCCGCTTGCCTTGTCGCCGCGGCCGGGCTGTCAGTTGCCAACACGGTAATTTGCTATGCTAAATATAGCAAATTATTAAATAAATACGTGACTTAGCGTCCGAAAACTCATAAAAAATGGCATTGATGGCCAATAATTAACATGGGTGTTAATTATTGGTCATAAAGTTAATACCCATGTCAATTTTATGCCAAAACCCGTTGCAGTGAAGAGCGCAGCAACGGCAAGCGGTCATTCCCAAAAAACATGTCGTCGCCGACAAACATCGTGGGTGAACCAAAGCCGCCCCGGCGGATGACTTCTTCGGTGTTGGCCTTGAGCTGCTCCTTGATGACCGCCTGGCCGATGGCGGCGAAGAAAGCTTTCACCTCGATACCGCACTGCTCGCACAGGTCGGCCAACACGTCGTCTTGCGAGATGTCTTCCTCGCGCGCCCAATAGGCTTCAAATGCGGCGCGGGCGAAGGGCAACATCTGTGATGGTTCGCCGACAGGCGTTTGCTGATCCAGCCAGATGCAGCCGCGCATGGCCTTTACGCTGTTGACTGGGAACACTTTGGGTGGCATCACAATGTTCAGCTTCGCCTCGCGCGCCCAGTCCTGCAGGTCCTTCTTCATGTAAGCCCACTTGGCGGGAACCGGGTTCTCACGCATGGCGTAAACGCTCGGGTTGACGCTGTTGAAAATGCCGCCGACCAGAATCGGCTTCCAGCGGACGGGCACGTTCAGCTCTTTGGCCAGCGGCTGGATGTTGTGAAACGCCAGGTACGTCCACGGGCTGCTGATGTCAAAAAAGAATTCGATGTTTCGTTCGATCATGTCAGCCCCGCACCGATTCAGAGGTTTGCCCAAACAGCACCTTGCGCGCTTCCTCCGTCATGGCGGGAGCGCGCAGGTCTTTGCCGACGTCGAGCCCGCGTTTGACGGCGGGGCGCTGGAACATCGCGTCGTACCAGCGCGTGATGTGCGGGAATTTCGGCAGGTCCATCTTCTGCGCTTTCCAGGTGCGGATCCACGGGAAGATGGCCATGTCGGCAATCGAATAGTCCCCGCCTGCCACATACGCGCCGGTGCGCCCAAGCTGCGCATCGAGCACGCCATACAGGCGGTCGGCCTCTTTGCTGTAGCGCTCGATCGCGTAGGGGATTTTCTCGGGCGCGTAGAGCTGGAAGTGCCCGTTCTGCCCGGCCATGGGGCCCAGGCCGCCCATTTGCCACATCAGCCACTCGGCAACTTTGTAGCGCCCGCGCATATCAGGGGGAAGGAACCGGCCGGTTTTTTCGGCGAGGTACAACAGGCAGGCGCCGCTTTCAAACACGCTGATGGGCGCGCCGCCACCCACAGGCGCGTCGTCGACGATGGCCGGCATGCGGTTGTTGGGGCTGATCGCCAGAAACTCTGGCGTGAACTGCTCACCCTTGCCGATGTTGACGGGCTTGAGCGTATACGGCAGACCGCATTCCTCGAGCATGATGGAAAGCTTCCAGCCGTTGGGGGTAGGCCAGTAATAAAGATCGATCATTGGAGGCGCCTGAAAAGAATGGTGTCTGCGGCGTTCCACCAGACCGGCATCCTGAACCACGGTTCAGGTGGGCGAGGGCAACTGAACGTTGGGACCATCTGACGCGAGATGTTCACGCCTGATCAGTGATGTTCCAGGCCCGAGATCTTTCGATCATTGGTTGCAGAAATATAAAGCCCGATGGCACCGCAGACCGTTTCATTCTAGGACGAAACCGCCGCGCGATTCACATCCGGATCAAATCAGGCGGCCGTCGTCGCCCAGGGCGCTGTCGAGGCGCTCCAGCAGGGACACGAGCAAGGGGTCGTTGCGCGATGACGCAGCGGCTACGCCCGTTGATTGCAGTGGGGCTGCCGGTGCTGGCGCTGAAGCGGCCTGGCCAGACAATTCGAACGCGAGGTTCAGCGCGGCAAGCACGGCTATGCGCTCGCGCGCACGCACTTTGCCGGCGTCGCGGATTTTGCACATGGCCGTGTCCACCCGCTCCACGGCATCGAGCAGGCTCGATTCACCGCCTTCGGGGGTGCCCAGCAGGTAACTTTGCCCCATGATCTGCACTTCAATCTGTTTCATGCACTGGCTTTGTTGCTGGCATTGCCATGGGGGTTGCCGTTGGGCTGGGGCAGGCGCTCCAGCAAGGTGTCGACGCGGGCGCGCGCCGCGCCCAGTCGCGATTTGAATGAATCGCGCTCCTGCGTCAAGGCGTCAACCTGCGCCGCCAGCAGCGTGTTGGTGCGTTGAAGTTCTTCATAACGAACCAGCAATCGCTCCACGCGTTCGGCGATTTGTTCGATTTGGACCAGGTTCGGCATAGACCCCGCATTGTAGGGTTTGTGCCCGAAATACCGCCTAAAATCAACACGTTGGTGCTCGCGGTGTGGTTCACATGCCGCAGTTCAACGGGAAGCAGGAGCGTGTTTCGTCACTTGAAGTTCGCCTGCCTGCGCTGCCCCCGCAACGGTCAAACGGACGGGTCTGCGCCCCAACTCCCAGGAATATTTCCTGGAGGGGGCGCTGATCCAGCCCTCGTCACACAGCCACTGGGCGTTCTGAACACGCGCCCGGGAAGGCGACGAAGGTGGTTCCGTCAGCCCGGATACCGGCCAACACGGTGGATGCGCGTCTTAAAAAACGCCTTCCAGTTTTGCCCATGCGCTGTCGGGGACGACGGCGAGGGCTCTTTGTACCTTTATCACCATGAAAAACTGCTCCCTTTCCACTCCATTGGCCGTGTTGCCAACCGCCATCGCCATCGCCGCCGCCGGCGCTTTTCCCGCATTGGCTCAAAACCAGCTCAAAGACACCGTGGTTACCGCCAGCCGGCTGGAGCAACGCTCACGCGACGCGCTTCAGGCCAACCTGGTGTTGACGCGCGAAGACATTGATCGTTCCCAGGCCATTGACCTGCCGGGCCTGCTCAAAGGCGCCACCGGCGTCGAGTGGGGGCAAACCGGCGGTAGCGGCACCCTGGCCACTGCCTTCATTCGCGGCGCAGAGTCGCGCCACACCCTGGTGCTGGTGGACGGTGTGCCCGTCAACAACCTGAATTTCAACACCGCCGCGCTGGAGCACATTCCGCTGTCGAACATCGAGCGCATCGAAGTCGTGCGTGGCAATGCCTCTGCGCTGTACGGCAGTTCGGCGCTGGGCGGCGTGATCCAGATTTTCACGCGCGAGGCCATCGACGTGCCGTATGGCGGCATCACCGTGCAGGCCGGCTCGCGCGGCTTTGGGCAGCTTCAGGCAGGCGCCGGCGTGAAGCTGGGCAGCGGCACGCGTTTGTCGTTTACCGCTGAAGCGCTCAAGGACAACGGCTTCAATGCAATTGACCAGGCCAAACGCCCCGGCACCAACCCGGACGACGATGGTTATTCGCGCCGTTCCTGGTCATTCGGCGTGTCGCAGGATATCGGCATCGGAAAAATCGGACTTTCGGCGCGCGAGTCAACTGGCCTTACCGCTTACGACAGCCAGTTTGGCCCGGCCATACAAGCCGATGAGTCCCGCTTCCACCTGCAGGGCGCTGCGTTGACGGGGCAGTTCAAACTCGGCAGCGCCGTCTCGCTGGATGTGGCACTCACTACCCAGGCCGACCGGCTCAATGCCGATGTTACGGCCTTCCCGTATTTCGTGAACTCAAAAGGCGAGGGCGCCAGCGCCGGCTTGCGCTGGCAGGTGGCACCGGGCCAAAACCTCACGGCTGGCATCGAGTCGACCCGCCAGTCGATTGAGAGCGACACGGTCTACAACACCGCTTCGCGCACCCAGAATTCAGCGCGCCTGGGCTACCTGGGAGACTTTGATCGCCACCAGGTTCAGCTCAACCTGCGGGAAGACAAATACAGTGATTTCGGCAGCGCATCGACCTGGCTGGCCGGGTATGGATTTCGCCTGTCCGACGCCTGGCGCGTCAGCGCGCAGGCCTCCACGGGATTCAACGCGCCGACTTTCAACGACCTGTATTTCCCGTTTGGCGGCAACGCCAACTTGCGGCCGGAGAAAGTCGAATCAGCCGAAATCGCGCTCCAATATGCAACGGCTACGCAAGAGGTGCGCTTGGTCGTGTTTGACAACCGCTTCAAGGACTTGATTGGCCTGGATGCGTTTTTCAACAGCGTCAACGTGAACGAGGCGCGCAACAACGGCGCTGAGATCAGTTACCGCGGAAAATTCGGCGACACCACCGTCACCGGCGGCTACACAGCGCAGAACCCGATGAACCTCACCACCAACACCCGCTTGAACCGCCGCGCGCAAACCCTGGCGAATCTGGGTGTTGAACACGGCATGGGCGCCTGGGGACTGGGCGCGAAAGTGCGCTACGCCGGCGAACGACTCGACGGCGTCAACAAACTGGGCGCCTACACCGTGGCAGACATTTCGGTGTCGTACAAATGGTCACCCGCGGTGAAACTCTTTGGCCGCATCGACAACCTGCTGGACGCCAAATACGAAACCGTTTATGGCTACAACACCGGCGGCACCAAGGTGTTTGCCGGACTGAGCTGGCAACCCGTCCGGTAACACGCGATGGCGGTTGACCGTTCCCCGCAGCGCATCGTCTGTCTCACCGAGGAGACGACGGAGTGGCTGTATTTGTTGGGGCAGGAACACCGCATCGTTGGCATCTCTGGCTACACCGTGCGGCCCAAACGGGCGCGTGCGGAGAAACCACGCGTGAGTGCTTTCCTGAGCGCGAAGATCGACAAGATCCTCGCGCTCAAACCCGATTGCGTGTTCGGCTTCTCCGATTTGCAGGCGGATATTGCCGCAGAACTGATCCGCGCCGGCATCCAGGTCACGGTGTTCAACCAACGCAGCGTCAGCGAGATTTTGTCGATGATGACTCAAGTGGCGGCGATGGTGGGGCAGGCCCCGCTGGGGCAGACCTTCATTGAAGGCATCTGCCGGGACCTCGATGCAATTCGCGACGCTGCGGCCAAACTGCCGCGCCGCCCCAAAGTCTATTTTGAGGAATGGGACGAGCCGCACATCAGCGCCATTCGCTGGGTGTCGGAGCTGGTGACAGTCGCAGGCGGGGACGATTGTTTCGCCGAGCTTTCCGTCGAATCCCTCGGCAAAAACCGCATCATCGCAGACAGCCTGGAAATCGTGCGGCGCAACCCGGACATCATTTTTGGCAGCTGGTGCGGTAAAAAGTTTCGCCCGGAGAAAGTTGCCGCACGCGCGGGTTGGCAAGAGGTGAATGCGGTCAAAACCCACCAGCTGTTCGAGATCAAGTCGGCGGATATTCTGCAACCCGGCCCGGCCGCCCTGACCGATGGGGTTGCCCAGTTGCATGCGAAGGTGGCGCAATGGGCGAAAGTTTATGCCTGATACCAGATTGGGTCCCGTAAAACTTGAGCTTATTGCTATATTAAATGTGGCATTCAGCGTGCTCGTCACCAGTTCAGCCTTTCTTGCAACAGCGCCGGTTTGGGCAGCTTCCGCCAACGCCTTTCAGGTCACTGACGACCGGGGTGTGGTGGTGCAATTTGAGCGCACTCCGCAACGCATCGTCAGCCTATTGCCGTCACTGTCTGAAACCGTGTGTGCGCTGGGGCAATGCGCGCGCCTGGTTGGTGTCGACCGTTATTCCAACTACCCGGTCGCCTTGAAAAAGCTGCCTCAGATGGGCGGTGGGCTGGACCCCAGCATCGAAGCCGTGGTGGCCCAAAAAACCGGACGTGGTGTTGCTGGCAGGCTCCTCACGTGCGGCCGGGCGGCTCGAGGCGCTGGGGCTCAAGGTGGTGGCGCTGGAGCCCAAAACCCATGCGCAGATGCGTACGGTGATTGACCGCCTCGCGCAGGTTTTGCAGGTGCCGGATGCAAAGCCGCTGTGGCAGGGGATCGACACGGCCATCGAAGCCGCGGCCAACGTGCTTCCCGCGTCTGCCCGATCGGCGCAGGTTTTCTTCCCGGTGAGCAATGCGCCGCATGGGGCAGGCGAGGCCTCGTTTATCGGCGAAACCATGGCGCGGCTGGGCGTCAAAAATATCGTGCCGGCAGCGATGGGGGTGTTTCCAAAACTCAGTCCCGAGTTTGTGGTGCGGGCCAACCCGGACGTGATCATCGCCAGCGACGAGACCGCGCGCGACATGGCCAAACGCCCCGGCTGGCAGCACATCCGTGCGGTCCGTGAAAACCGGGTTTGCCGCTTCTCGCCCGAGCAGATTGACGTGTTGGTGCGCCCTGGCCCGCGCATGGCCGAGGGCGCGCAATTGATGGCGAAATGCCTCAAGGACAAGGCGCCATGAAACGCCGGGCACGGCTCCTGGCGCTCGCCCTGAGCTTCGCGGCGGCGGCACTGCTGGTTCTGGGCCTGAGTGTGGGCAGCGCCGGGTTTGAGAGCCTTGTGCAAGCGTCGAGCGACCCAGTGGCCTGGCAAATTGTGTGGGACATCCGCCTGCCGCGCACGCTGGGCGCCTGGGCAACCGGCGCCTTGCTGGGCCTGGCCGGTGCCGTGGCGCAAGGGCTTTTTCGCAATCCACTGGCTGACCCATTTTTACTCGGCAGTGCCAGTGGCGCATCGCTGGCAGTGGCTTTGGCGCTGGCGTTCTATTCAAGTACCGATCGCGCCATGCCGGCGCAAGCGGCGCACTGGCTGGTTCAGGCCGGACTCACAGGCGCCGGTTTTCTGGGTGCCGTCGGCGGCGTGATGCTGACCTTGTTGCTGGCCAAAGGGGTTCAGCACACGCTGCGGCTGTTGCTGGCCGGTGTCATCGTGGGCGTGGTGCTGGGTGCCGTCAAGGAACTGGTGGCACTCGCTGCACCGGGCATTTTGCAGGCGATGCAGGCTTTTACGCTGGGCAGCACCGGCTTCATTGGCTGGAGCGCCTGTGTGTTGCTGTTGGCGGTTTTGTTCCCCTGCCTGCTGCTGGCCTGGAGCCTGAGCCGTGTGCTCGATGGCCTGGCCTTGGGTGAAACCACGGCGCTGAGCCTGGGCCTGCCATTGGTGCCGCTGCGGGCTGCGCTGGTGGCCATTCTGGCCCTGGCCACCGGCACGGCGGTCGCACAGACCGGGCTGATTGCGTTTGTCGGGTTGGCAGCGCCGCATCTGGTGCGCGCCATCGTCAAGTCCACCCACAACCACTTGTTGCTCCTGAGCAGCCTCATGGGTGGCTTGTTGCTCATGGTGGCCGACCTGCTGGCGCGCTGGCTCATTGCGCCACAGGAGTTGCCCGTGGGCGTGATGACGGCAGTATTGGGCGGCAGTTACCTATTGTGGTTGATGCACCGGCGCACGCCCGGCGGCACATTGCCATGACAAAAATCGCACTCTTGACGAAGTCTGTGGGGGCCAGTCTCGGCGCGGTCGAAGTGCTTCATGCGATTGACCTGGAAATCCCCGCAGGCCGCTGGACCAGTGTGGTCGGCCCCAATGGCGCGGGCAAGTCAACCCTGCTCAAGGTGCTGGCCGGTTTGTTGCCGCATACGGGCGAGGTGACCCTGCTTGGACAGGCCATGCCGGCGTGGCGTGCCAGGCAGCGCGCACAAAAGCTCTGCTGGCTGGGCCAGCAGGTGTACGGGGGGGACGAATTGAGTGTGCTGGATGTCGTGATGCTTGGGCGCCTGCCGCACCAGCGCTGGCTGGCCTCACCCAGCCTTGTAGACGAAGCGGCGTGTGAACGCGCGCTGAACGCGACCCAGGCCTGGGCCTGGCGCGACCGTGCCCTGGGCACACTCTCGGGCGGCGAACGCCAGCGGGTGTTGCTGGCGAGGGCGCTCGCTGGCGAGGCCGAGGTTTACCTGATGGACGAGCCGCTGGCCAACCTGGACCCGCCGCATCAGGCAGACTGGCTGGCAATCGTGCGCGCATTGACCCAAGCCGGGAAAACCGTGGTGAGCGTTTTGCACGAGCTGGGCATGGCCTTGCAGGCCGACCATCTGGTAGTGCTGGATGCCGGGCGCGTCGCGGCGGCGGGTGCCTGCAGCGACGCTGGCATGCACCGCGCACTGGTAGCCGTGTTTCACAACCGCGTCACCATCCACGCGCTGGGAACACATTTTGTAACCTTGCCGCATTGATGCACACCCATTTTTGGACATATGAATGGCGTGTGCGAAGGTCAAATATTGTGACAAATTACCCGCATCGGAACCATGGTCACTTATCAGTGGTTTTATGCGGGAGGGACTGATAGACTGATTTCCATGCTGTCAACAACTGCGGGCTGAGCCAGACATTGAAAAGGCTGTTCCACCCATGTCTGGCCTGAGCGCCGATGTCCAAGACGCGGTGCGCGAGTCGCGCCTCGGGTTTGCGCGGCGCAGTTATTTCGCCCGCACAGGGGGCCTCGCCGGGGCCTGCATCATGTTTGCTGGCGTCATGCTGCAAAAAGACGTTTCGCTCTGGGTCTGGCTCGGGCCCACGCTGTATTGCGCGGCCTGGCCGCCACTGGCCTGGCGGCTCGCGCGGCGTTCAGGCAACCCGCGCGATGTTGAACGGCTGAACCTGCTGGCCGACCAGTTCCTGATCGGCATCTGGCTGGTTCCGATGGAGTTCAGCCTCTTGCCCTGTATTCTGGCGGTGGTGATGACCAGCATGAACAGCATGGCGGGCGGCGGCTGGTCACTGGCCCTTCGCGGCCTGGTGCTGCTGGCGGTGGGTGTGGCCGTGGGTGTGTTGATTTACGGTTTTCGTTTTGTGCCGGAAACCAGCCTCATGACCATCGTGTTCTGCGTGCCACTTCTGGTGTTTCAGCCCCTGGCCGTTGGATATGTGGCGTTTACGGCGATCCGTTCACTCAACAAGAAACGTTACGAGCTCGAGCGTATTAGCCAGCATGACGGTCTCTCGGGCCTCTTCAACCGCATGCACTGGGAGCAGCAGGTGCGTTCGGAGTTCGCACGGTTCCAGCGGCATGGTGAACCGGCCGTGCTGGTACTGGCCGACCTTGACCATTTCAAGCGCCTCAACGACTCGTTTGGCCATGCCGTCGGCGACGAAGCCATCCGCCGTCTGGCGGCGGCGTTTCGGCGCGTGCTGCGCGAAACCGATGTGAGTGGGCGGTATGGGGGCGAAGAGTTTGGCATCCTGCTGCCCAACACCCAGATCCGGGAGGCGTGGGAGGTGATTGACCGCCTGCGCCGCGAAATGCGCGACAACCCGTTGGTGGACGAGGCCATCGTCACCGCGAGTTTCGGCATGATTCAACTGACGGCCAACATCACCAGTGTTGAGGAGTGGATTCGTCTCTCCGATAAAGGCCTCTACCAGGCCAAAAATCTGGGCCGTGACCGCATTGTGGATGTGGGTGAATTGACCGACACCACCCTGGGCCGCCTCGAAACCCAGACCTGAGTTTCAAGGGTAATTGCCGCTCAACCGGTTTCAACCCGGTTGCGGCCACCGTCTTTGGCCCGGTACATGGCGGCGTCGGCCCGCGCCAGAACAGCGTCCATGGTTTCGTGGCCATCGCGCGTGGCGGTGACGCCAATGCTCACGGTGCACGACGGCTTTTCGGTGGAGCCGGCCAGGCCGGCGCGGATGCGTTCAGCCACGTTCTGGGCCTGTTCCAGCGAAGTTTCAGGCAAGAGCAAAATAAACTCCTCGCCGCCAAAACGTGCGAGCCGGTCGTTTTGACGCAAGTACCGGTTGATGTGGGCGACAAAGGCGACCAAAACCTTGTCTCCCGCCTGGTGGCCATGGGTGTCGTTCACCGCCTTGAAGTGGTCCAGGTCCAGCGCCATCACTGCTGTGCTGCGTCCGCTGCGTTTGGCGCGCTCCAGTTCGCTTTCAAACAAAGTGGCCCAATGACGCCGCGTGAGCGCGTTGGTGAGTGAATCACGAGTGGCCAGCAGCTCAAGTTCGGCACGCAGCATGTCGGTGGCCATCAGGATCAGGCCGATCGAAAACACCAGGATCGACAGTGCGAATCCGGCCGCGTAGATCTGGTGAATGGGCGATGTGCCCATGATGTTGTTGTCCATTGACTGCGTCAGGGCCAGCGCCATCCGCAGAACCTGCAAGGCGCTGGCGGCCGCCAGCGAGCCCAAGGCCAGGCCCTTGGCAAAGCTGATGGGCTTGTGTTTATAGATCAGGGCGCAATGCACAGCCATGAAAATCGCACCCATTAAATTGACCACCACCAAGCGAGAGAGGAACGATTCCTGGATAAATGTGAACCAGACCTGGACAGCGACCGTGCAAGCGATGACGGTCAGCCACGGTCGGTGGTTGGGCGCAACGCTGAAAAACCGCTGCGTTCCCACATAACCCCAATACAGCCCCCCGAAAAACGCCATATTGGACAGCGTGAGCGTCAACACCTGGGGCATGCGGTCACGGCCGGCTGTCAGAACGCCGGCCACAAACATCAACATCAGGGAGGTTGACCACTCGCCCGGCCCTTTGATCGAGGGCGGGTAATTGCGCTTGAGTGAATACAGCACCAATGCCATCAGCCCACCCATGACGCCACACAGGAGAAAGATGGTACGGGTGTCAAACAGGCTCATCGGAACATATCAGGACTTACCGGAACAGGGGCCAATCATCGTTTTGCAGAATTATTGTAGGGCGCGTTTTGCACCAAAACCGCAGGGCTCAATCACCGCGCACCGTGCGCACAGGGGTTTGCGGGCCTGGCACACATAACGCCCGTGCAGGATAAGCCAGTGGTGCGCATCTGCCAGATACTCTTTTGGAATGCGTTGTAACAATTTAAGTTCAACCTCCAGCGGTGTTTTACCGGGGGCCATGCCGGTGCGGTTGGCGAGCCTGAAGATATGCGTGTCCACCGCCATCGTGGGTTCACCGAAGGCTGAATTCAGCACCACGTTGGCGGTCTTGCGGCCAACACCGGGCAGCGCCTGAAGCGCGTCGCGGTCCAGCGGCACCTGGCAGTGGTGCCGGTCCACCAACATCTGGCAGGTCTGCAACAAATGCCGGGCCTTGCTGCGAAAGAGGCCAATCGTCTTGATGTGCGCCTCCACACCCGAAACGCCGAGCGCCAGCATTTTTTGCGGCGTATTGGCCACGGCAAACAGTTTGCGTGTGGCCTTGTTGACCGAAACGTCGGTGGACTGCGCCGACAACAACACCGCCGCCAGCAATTCAAACACGCTGGTGTATTCGAGCTCGGTCACCGGCATTGGGTTGGCGTGTTTGAGCGTGGCAAAAAACGCTTCAATCTGATCTCGCTTCATCGGGCCATTGTTGCATTTCCCGGCAAAAAAATGCGGCCCCGGAAGCCGCGAATTGAGCGGTTAAAGTGCGTTTTATGAAAACCCAAATTCCCACGCCCGACGCGCACCAGGAAATGCGCGAAGCCTTGCGCGCCCTGTGTGGCGGTTTTGATTCCGCCTACTGGCAAAAAGTTGACTTTGAGCGCGGCTACCCGGAGGCCTTCGTGGAGGCCTTGACCCAAGCCGGTTGGCTTGCGGCGTTGATTCCTTCTGAATACGGCGGCTCAGGGCTTGGCCTCACCGAGGCCTCGGTGATCATGGAAGAAATCAATTTCGCCGGCGGCAACGCGGGCTCGTGCCACGGGCAGATGTACAACATGGGTACGCTGCTGCGCCATGGCTCGGCCGCGCAGAAAACCTTTTACCTGCCCAAAATCGCCACCGGCGCGCTGCGCCTGCAGTCGATGGCGGTGACCGAGCCGACCACCGGCACCGACACCACCCAGCTCAAAACCAACGCCCTGAAGAAGGGTGACCGTTATGTGGTCAACGGCCAGAAGGTGTGGATCTCGCGCATCCAGCACTCCGACCTGATGATTCTGCTGGCACGCACCACGCCGCTGGCCGAGGTGAAAAAGAAGTCCGAAGGCATGTCGATTTTCATCGTCAACCTGAAAGACGCCCTGCCTGAAAGGGGCGGCAAGGGCATGACCATCCGCCCGATTGCCAACATGGTGAACCACGAGACCAACGAGGTGTTTTTTGACAACCTGGAAATCCCAGCCGAAAACCTGATCGGCCAGGAAGGGCAGGGCTTCAAATACATCCTAGACGGCCTCAACGCCGAGCGCACCCTGATTGCCGCGGAATGCATTGGCGACGCCTACTGGTTCATCGACAAGGCGCGCAAATACGCCAGTGAACGGGTCGTGTTCGGCCGGCCCACCGGGCAAAACCAGGGCATTCAGTTCCCGATTGCCGACAGCTACATCGAAACCGAGGCCGCCAATTTGATGCGTTTCAAGGCCTGCACCCTGTTTGACGCCAAACAACCCTGCGGCGCGGAGGCCAACATGGCCAAATACCTCGCGGCCAAGGCCTCGTGGGAAGCGGCCAATGTGTGCCTGCAAACCCACGGCGGCTTTGGTTTTGCCTGTGAATACGACGTGGAGCGCAAATTCCGGGAAACGCGGCTCTACCAGGTGGCGCCGATTTCAACCAACCTCAACTATTCGTATGTGGCGGAGCATTTGCTCGGATTGCCGCGTTCGTTCTAAAAAAGGGCGAATTCACGTAAAAGTTAACATGGGTATTAATTATTTGGCTAAAAACCGCGGGTTTTGCCAATTTCAAGAAATATCAGCCTCCAAGTCACAAATAATAACAATAGTTTGCTATTAATAAAGTAGCAATTCACCTAAACATCGTCTTTCCCTGGCCACTCCCCACACAACAAGCCCATGACCACCCACCCCAGCGCCCACATTGCCGCCTTTGCGGCCAACCTGCGTTACGACGCCATTCCCGACCACGTCGTCCGCAAGACCGAAGACTTGCTGGTCGACTGGTTTGGCTCCTGCCTGGCGGGCAAGGGCGCGCGGCCGGTGGAGTCGATCGCCAAGTTTGCGTCGCAGATGGGCCCGGCCACCGGCAAGTCCGAACAACTGGTCAGCCGCGTGCAGACCTCGCCCTATTTCGCGGCGATGGTCAACGCCGCCGCATCGCATGTCGTCGAGCAGGACGACGTGCACAACGGCTCGGTGTTCCACCCGGCGGCGGTGGTGTTTCCGGTGGCGCTGGCGCTCACGCAGTCGCTCGGTTTGAGCGGCAAACGCCTGCTCACGGCGGCAGTGGCGGGTTATGAAGTGGGCATCCGCGCGGGCGAGTTTCTGGGCCGCTCGCATTACAAGGTTTTTCACACCACTGGCACGGCGGGCACGCTGGCTGCTGCTGCTGCCGCGGGCAACCTGCTGGGTCTGGACGCGCAGCAGATGCAACATGCGCTGGGCTCGGCGGGCACGCAGTCGGCCGGGCTCTGGGAGTTTTTGCGCACCGGCGCCGATTCAAAACAGTTGCACACCGCGCACGCCGCTGCAGCAGGTTTGTTTTCCGCGCAACTCGCGCAAGACGGTTTCACCGGCGCGGCGCAAGTTTTTGAAGGCGCGCAGGGGCTGGCGGCGGG
>JANNMM010000032.1:0-8740 GCA_031397915.1 Rhodoferax sp.
CGAAGTTGTCTGCGCCGGCTTCTGAGCCTGGTCTCGTTACGAGGTGAATTTGGCTATTTTTTGGCATATTAGTTACTCAGTTTTAATAAAATAGTTATAGCAGCAATATCAATAAATTCGCGACTTGATTGCCCACACAATTAATGAGAAGTCTCAGTCAGTAGATATTTCACCTGTTCCCGCCGCGTTAGGTGCGGCTCTGTCGTTGCGTCGCACGTATTTGAAGGTGCCGATGGCGTGCGCGCAGGCGTTGCCTTTGGCATCGTAAATCGTTGACTCGGTGAAGGCCATCGACGTCGTGCGGTGCATCAGCCGGCCTTTGGCCGTCACCGCGCCGCGCGTGGGCCGCATGAAGCTGGTTTTCATCTCGATCGTGACGACGCCCATGTCATCCTGGACACTGCGCGCCGCTGTGGCCATCGAGACGTCCAGCAGCGTCATCACCGCGCCACCGTGGGTGACATTGAAGGTGTTCTGGTGCTCGGGTTTGGCGTCGAAGGTGATTTCCGATTCACCGCCTTCGAATTTGGTGAGTTGAAAACCCAGGTGTTCAACGAAGGGAATTTTGAGGCCGAAGCCGGAGTTTGCGGTTTTCATGGTTTTGACGGGCAATTTTCCGCCGGGCCGCCCCAAGGAAAATTAGCCCCCTCGGGGGGCAGCGCAGTACACAAAGTGACAAGCGTGGGGGCCATATCTATCCCGTGACGACACTTACGCCACCGTCGACGGCCATCCACTGGCCGGTAATGTGTTTGCCCGCGTCAGAAGCGTACAAGAGCGTGACGCCCTTCAAGTCTTCATCGTCTCCAAGGCGACCCAACGGCGCGGAGGCGGCCATTTTTTCTTCACCCAGTATCGTGATCAGTCCGGCGGCCAGTTTGGTCATGAAAAATCCGGGGCAAATGGCGTTGACATTGATGTTGTACTTGCCCCATTCGGCCGCCAGCGTGCGTGTGAAATTCACGACCGCGCCTTTGGACGTGCTGTAGGCAATGGTGTCCATGCCACGCGGATTGCCGTTGAGGCCGGCAATTGACGCGATGTTGATGATGCGCCCGGCCTTCGCCGGAATCATGCTGTGTTTGGCGATGTGTTGCGAGAGGATGAAATACCCGCGCACGTTGAGGTTCATCACCTTGTCCCAGGCGGCCACCGGGTGGTCTTCAGCCGGTGCGCCCCAGCTGGCGCCCACGTTGTTCACGAGGATATGCACGTCGCCCATGCGCGTGAGCGTTTCGTCAGCGAGACGGCGCAGGTCTTCCTCCTTGGCGCAGTCGGCAGCGATCCAGCGCGCGTCGATGCCTTGCGCCTGCAGTTGCGCCGCAGCTTGCTCGAGTTCATCGGCCTTGCGCGCGCTGAGCATCACTTTGGCACCCGCCTCGCCCAGCGCCTGCGCCATCTGCAGGCCCAGGCCACGCGAGCCGCCTGTGACCAGCGCGGTCTTGCCGGTCAGGTCAAAAAGTTGCTGGACAGTTCGGCTCATTTGGGAACTTTCATTTTGGAACGAATATAAACACACACGAAACCGGTCGCGGCGACCGCCAGACCACAGACGGTCATCCAGGTGGCCAGCGCGTCCTCTTCTGGTGGCAAAAACAGCGACACCACGAACGTGAGCAGCCCGCCGTACACCAGAATCCAGATCAGCCATTCGATACGGGTCACGGCGATTTGGGAGCTCATCAAAACGCCTCGACAGCCATGTTGGCGCAGGTCATGTCTCGGGACTCCACAACGCCGTACCAGGCACCGATTTTGGGCAACTCGTAGTGATAAAAGTATTGGGTGGCGTGCAGCAGGCCGGTCGTTTTCACTTGCGCCGCATCTGGATCGGTCGCGAGGGCCGCACAGACAACGTCCAGCCAGATCCACGCCAGCACAGTATGGCCAAACGCCTGCATATAAGGAACCGCATTGGCCAGTGCCTCACCCGCGTTGTCGGTCGACCAGGCCGCACGCGTGACCGCGTCAACACGCAGCAGGGCCTGTGTCAGGGCGTCGCCAAACTCTTCGAGCTGCGCAAACGATTTTGCGCGGCTTACCGTGGCCATGGCACGTCCGGACAGCAGCGCCAGGCCACGGCCCTCCTCCATGCGCACTTTGCGCCCGAGCAGGTCAGCCGCCTGGATACCGTGGGTGCCCTCGTGGATCATGTTCAGGCGGTTGTCGCGCCAGTATTGCTCCACCGGAAAATCGCGTGTGTAACCGTAGCCACCGTGGATCTGGATCGCCAGGCTGTTGGCTTCCAGGCACCATTCGCTGGGCCAGCTTTTGGCGATGGGCGTGAGAACTTCGAGCAAAAGCCGCGCATCGTCAGCGTCCTGTGCGCTGCCAGTGTGTTGTTCATCGACCAGGCGCGCGCAATACAACTCAAGTGCCAGCGCCCCTTCGCAATAGGATTTTTGCGCCAACAGCATGCGTTTGATGTCGGCATGTTCGATCAGTGGCACCTGGGGCTGGATCGCGTCTTTTCCAGCACCCTTGATCGGCCGGCCCTGGGTGCGGGTCTTGGCGTAGTCTAGCGACGCGTAATAACCCGCCATGCCGAGCATGGTGGCCGCCGTACCAACGCCGATACGCGCCTCGTTCATCATGTGGAACATGCAGCGCAGGCCTTCGTGCGGTTTACCGACCAGATAACCCACCGCGCCCGGCTGCCCGTTGACGGGAAACTGACCTTCACCAAAATTCAGCAGCGTGTTGGTGGTGCCGCGCCAGCCGAGTTTGTGGTTCAGCCCGGCCAGCGCCACGTCATTGCGCAGGCCGGTCAAGGCGCCCTGTCCGTCAACGAGTTTTTTGGGCACAACAAAAAGCGATATGCCGCGGGTGCCGGCAATGAGCTGGCCATCTGCGCCAGGGATCTTCGCCAGCACCAGATGGACGATGTTTTCAGTCAGATCATGCTCACCGGCTGAAATCCACATCTTGTTGCCTTTGAGGCGGTAACGCGGACCCAAGGGGTCGTTCTTGAAGTCACCCGTATCCGGTACCGCACGGGTTGTGATATCCGACAGGCTCGATCCCGCCTGGGGTTCGCTTAAACACATCGTGCCAGACCATCGACCGGAGAACTCGTTCAGCGCAAACACCCGCTTCTGCGCCTCGGTGCCGTGTTTCATCAACAAATTGGCATTGCCCACGGACAACAAGCCTGCGCCGATGCTCACCGACGCCATGGCAAAAATTGAATTTGCTCCCGCTTCAACCGTGAATGGCAGTTGCATGCCGCCAATGTCATGGTCCTGCGACGCGCTCAACATGCCCGAGCCGGCGTAGGCCGCGTGCGCATCGTGGGTCGCCTGGGGCAACACCACACGCAGGCTGCCGTCTGGTTCTGCCACCGTACGCGGCTCTTCAGTGTCGACCAGGCGGTTGAATGGCGCGTATTTCTCGCGGGCGATGCGCTCGCAGGTCTCCAGCACTGCGTCAAACGTTTCGCGCGAATGGTCCTTGAACCGTTCGCGCAGGCCCAATGACTCGACGTCTAGCCACTGGTACAACAAAAAATCGAGTGTGGGGCGAAGGCTCATACCAGACTCGGTCAGCCGGGGTTAGAGAACCTCAAACACCCCCGCCGCGCCCATGCCGCCACCAATGCACATCGTCACCACCACGCGCTTGGCGCCACGGCGTTTGCCTTCGATGAGGGCGTGGCCCGTCAAACGCTGGCCGCTCACGCCGTAGGGATGGCCCACCGCGATGGCACCGCCGTTCACGTTCAATCGGTCGCCCGGAATGCCGAGTTTGTCGCGACAGTAGATCACCTGAACGGCGAAGGCTTCATTGAGTTCCCACAGGTCGATGTCGTTGACGGTGAGGCCCAATTTCTTGAGCACTTTCGGAATGGCAAACACCGGCCCAATGCCCATTTCGTCGGGCTCACAACCGGCCACGGCAAAGCCGAGAAACCGGCCAATGGGTTTCAAGCCTTTGCGTTCGGCCATGGTCTCGTTCATGATCACGCAGGCGCCACCACCGTCGGAGAACTGGCTGGCGTTGCCCGCCGAAATCACGCCGCCAGGAATGGCAGGCTTGATGCCGCTGATGCCTTCCTTGGTGGTGCCGGCGCGGATGCCTTCGTCTTTGCTTACTGTGACTTGTTTGGTGGTCATGCCCATCACGGCGTCGGCTACACCGGCGGTAACGGTGATGGGGGCAATTTCAGCGTCAAACAGGCCAGCCGCAAGCGCTGCCGTGGCGCGCTGTTGGCTGGCCGCGCCGTATTCGTCCATCACTTCGCGGCCAATGTTGTAGCGCTTGGCGACCTGCTCTGCAGTTTGCAACATGTTCCAGTAGATCTCAGGTTTGTGCTCCACCAGCCACGGGTCTGCAATCATGTGTTTGTTCATTTCCTGTTGCACACAGGAGATGCTTTCGACGCCGCCCGCCACATAAATGTCGCCTTCGCCGGCAATGATGCGCTGGGACGCGAGTGCAATGGTTTGAAGGCCCGACGAACAGAAACGGTTCACCGTCATGCCGGAGGTGGTGATCGGCAATCCGGCGCGCAAGGAGGCCTGGCGGGCAATGTTGGCGCCCGTGGCGCCTTCGGGGTTGGCGCAGCCCATGATGACGTCGTCTACCTCGGCACCTTCGATGCCGGCGCGTTTAACGGCGTGTTCAATGGCATGGCCGCCCAGCGTGGCGCCGTGGGTCATGTTGAAAGCGCCCTTCCAGCTTTTGGCAAGCGGCGTGCGGGCGGTAGAAACGATTACGGCTGATGTCATGACTGGCTCCTTGTTGGATTGACTCGTGGATTGTTAACGGGATGGATCAGTTGAAAGTCTTGCCTTCGGCGACCAGCTTCTGCAGCAACGGCGCCGGCTCCCAAAACTTGGCGTCGTCCAGCGGATTCTGGGCGAATCGTTTCATGCTTTGCATCACATTGAAAAGACCGACGCCGTCGGCGTAACACATCGGGCCACCGCGGTACAGCGGAAAGCCATAACCCATCAGGTAGACCATGTCGATGTCGCTGGCCTTGCTGGCAATGCCTTCTTCGAGGATCCGTGCGCCTTCATTCACCAGCGCATAGACCAGGCGCTGGACGATTTCTTCGTCGCTCACCTTGCGTGGCTGGATGCCGTTGGAGGCACGGTAGTCTTCAATCATCTTCACCACTTCAGCATTGGGGATCGGGTCGCGCTTGCCGGCCACATAGTCGTACCAGCCCATGCCAACCTTCTGTCCAAAACGCCCTTTTTCACAGAGCAGATCAGCGGTCTTGCTGTATTTCATGTCAGGCTTCTCAACCACGCGGCGCTTGCGGATGGCCCAGCCGATGTCGTTGCCGGCCAGGTCGCCCATGCGAAACGGACCCATGGCAAAGCCGAATTTTTCGATCGCTTTGTCCACCTGCTCGGGGGTGCAACCTTCGTCGAGCAAAAAGCCGCCCTGGCGGCCATATTGCTCGACCATGCGGTTGCCGATGAAGCCGTCACACACGCCCGAAACCACGGCAGTCTTCTTGATTTTTTTGCCTACCGCCATCACGGTAGCCATCACGTCTTTGCCGGTTTTGGCGCCGCGCACCACTTCGAGCAGCTTCATTACATTGGCCGGGCTGAAGAAATGCAGGCCCACCACGTCTTGCGGGCGTTTTGTAAACGCAGCGATCTTGTCCACGTCCAGAGTTGAGGTATTGCTGGCCAGAATCGCACCGGGTTTCATGACGCGATCCAGTTCCTTGAAGACCTTTTCCTTCACGCCCATTTCCTCAAACACGGCTTCGATCACCAAATCGGCGTCTTTCAGGTCGTTGTAATCCAGCGTGGTGGTAAGCAACGCCATGCGCTGATCCAGCTTGTCTTGTTTGAGCTTGCCCCGTTTGACCTGGCTGTCATAGTTTTTGCGCATGATGCCCACGCCCTTGTCGAGTGCCTCCTGCTTCATTTCAAGAATCTTCACCGGGATGCCGGCATTGAGGAAGTTCATCGAAATGCCGCCGCCCATGGTTCCCGCGCCAATGACCGCTACCGATTTGATATCACGCTGAGGTGTATCTGCAGGCACGTCAGGGATCTTGGATGCAGCACGGTCTGCAATGAAGATGTGGCGCAGGGCTTTGCTCTCGGGCGTTTGCATGAGCGCGATGAAGATCTCGCGCTCGGCCTTCATGCCATCTTCAAATTTGGATTTGGTGGCGATTTCGACGATGTCCACGTTCTTGAGCGGCGCGGGGAAGTTTTTCGACATGCCGCCCACCATATTGCGGGCAAACTGGAAATACGCGTCGCCCAGCGGGTGTTTGCTCTTGAGGTTGCGCACCAGTGGCAACGGACGCACGTCGGCTTTTTCACGCGCCAGGGCGATGGCTTCGCCCAACAGGCTCTCGGTGCTCTTGGCCATCTTGTCGAACAGTTTCTGCCCCGGCAACATGGCCAGCATTTCGCTTTTGACCGGCTCGCCGCTGACCATCATGTTCATGGCGACTTCGACGCCCAACACACGCGGAAGGCGTTGTGTGCCACCGGCGCCCGGGATGAGGCCGAGCTTCACTTCAGGCAACGCTACTGCGCAGCCTGGCGCACAGATGCGGTAATGGCAGCCCAGCGCCAGCTCGAGTCCGCCGCCCATGGCAATGGTGTGCATGGCGGCCACCACCGGCTTGGCTGAATATTCACACGCGAGGATCACACTCAGGAGATTCGGCTCCTTCAACGCATTGGGTGAGTTGAACTCCTTGATGTCCGCGCCGCCTGAAAACGCCCGCCCCGCGCCGGTGAGAACGATGGCTTTGACGGCGGCGTCTGCGTTGGCCTTGGCCAGGCCGTCGGCAATGCCCGCGCGCGTGACGTAACCCAGGCCGTTGATGGGCGGGTTGTTCAATGTGATGACGGCGACATTGCCCTCAACTTGGTAACTTGCGGTCATGGGGAGATTCCTTTGGGTGGAAATTCGATCTGATGAACTCTCATGAGATCAGGCTCGGATGGTAGCGAACAAAAAAGAACGGTCGTGCGTTTTTAGGGCCGGGCTTGTCACAGCAGGGACATTTTGCGCCCAGCTGGCCTGGATTCAAAGCCCGGGAAGTTTGTAATCCTTCAACTGCTCACGCAGCTTCATCTTTTGCATTTTGCCAGTAGCGCCCAGCGGAATGGCGTCAACAAACACCACGTCGTCCGGAATCTGCCATTTGGCGGTTTTGCCGTCAAAGAAGGCGATCAGCTCGTCTCTCGTTACCTCCAGGCCCGGCTTTTTGACCACCGCGATGATCGGCCGCTCGTCCCATTTCGGGTGGCGCATGCCCACACACGCGGCCATGGCCACTGCCGGGTGCGCCATGGCGATGTTTTCCACGTCAATGGAGCTGATCCACTCACCGCCCGACTTGATCACGTCTTTGCTGCGGTCGGTGATCTGCAAAAAGCCCTCGGGGTCAATCGTGGCGACGTCGCCGGTGGGGAACCAGCCACCATCCACCAGCGGCGAGCCGCCTTCTTGCTTGAAGTACCGGTCGATGATCCAGGGGCCTTTGACCAGCAAATCGCCTGAGGTTTTGCCATCCCACGGCAGCTCTTTGCCATCATCGGGGCTGACGATCTTCATGTCGACGCCGTACACGGCACGACCCTGCTTGAGGCGGATTTTTGTTTTTTCTTCGGGCGACAGGTTTTGATGCGCGTTTTTCAGAACACAAACCGTGCCCAGCGGCGACATTTCCGTCATGCCCCAGGCATGCAGCACGTCGACGTTGTAGTCGTTGTTGAAAGTCGCCATCATGGCCGGCGGGCAGGCGCTGCCGCCAATTACCGTGCGGTTGAGCTTGCTGAATTTCAGCCCGGCGGGTTTCATGTGGCCGAGCATCATCTGCCACACCGTGGGCACGCCTGCAGCAAATGTCACGCCTTCGGACTCGATCAACTCGTAGACCGATTTGCCGTCCAGCGCGGCGCCCGGGAACACCAGTTTGGCGCCGGTCATGGCCGCCGTGTACGGAATGCCCCATGCGTTGACATGGAACATCGGCACCACGGGCAAGATCGAATCCCGCGCACTGATGCACATCACGTCGGGCATGCCCGCGGCGTACGCATGCAGGATGGTCGAGCGGTGGCTGTACAACGCGGCTTTGGGGTTGCCCGTGGTGCCGCTGGTGTAACACATGCTGGAGGCCGAGTTTTCGTCAAACTGCGGCCAGTTGTAGGTGGTGGGCGCTTTGCCAATCCAGGCTTCGTAACTCTGCAAACCAGGGATGCCGGTATCGGCTGGCAGAGCATCCGCGTCGCACAACGCGATGAAATGTTTGATGGTGGTGCAGCGGCTGTGCACGGCCTTGACGATGGGCAAAAACGTCATGTCAAAACACAACACCGAGTCTTCGGCGTGGTTGGCGATCCAGACGATCTGGTCGGGGTGCAGGCGTGGGTTCAAGGTATGCAAAACGCGCCCCGAGCCGCTGACGCCAAAGTACAGCTCCAGGTGGCGGTAACCGTTCCAGGCCAACGTGGCCACGCGGTCTGAAAAACCGAGCTTCAAACCGTCCAGCGCATTGGCGACCTGCCGGGCGCGCTGGGCGATTTGCTTGTAGTTGGAGCGGTGGATGTCCCCTTCGACCCGGCGCGAGACGATCTCACCGCTGCGGTGGTGGCGTTCGGCAAAATCAATGATCGACGAGATCAACAGGTTCTGGCTTTGCATTAATCCTTGCATGGATTGGCTCCTGAATTATTGGATGACGACGCGCAAGAATACCCCAGCCCAGAGGCAGACTTGCCCTTTTGCGGGACAATCTTCGCAT
>JANNMM010000301.1:0-2462 GCA_031397915.1 Rhodoferax sp.
ATGGCTGAAGCAGGCGGGCCGATGAAGACCACGCGGGCGTCCTGGCAGGCTTGCGCGAATGCGGCGTTTTCGCTGAGGAAACCGTAGCCGGGATGGATGGCGTCGGCACCGGTTTTGCGGGCTGCCTCGAGCAACTTGGGCATAGACAAATAGGACTCGGCCGCTGGAGACGGGCCGATGTGCACCGCCTCGTCAGCCAGGCTCACGTGGGGCGCGTGGCGGTCCGCATCACTGAACACGGCGACGGTTTGGTATCCCAGCTTGCGCGCAGTGCGGATCACACGGCAGGCGATTTCACCGCGATTGGCAATGAGGATTTTGGCGTAGGTCATGGTTGTGTCTGCCCGAATCAAAACCGCGCCACGCCAAAGGTGTTGCCATGCAGTGTGCGTTCGTCAGCCTCTTTCACAATCGCCAGGCACAGCCCGAGCACGCGCCGCGTTTCGCGCGGGTCGATGATGCCGTCGTCCCACAAACGCGCGGTACCAAAGAGCGCGGTGGACTGGCTATCGAGTAGCTTGCGCAGGCCGTCAGACATCGCTTCGAGTTTCGCGTCGTCCACAGGTTGGCCGCTTTTCTCCAGCTTCGCGCGGTTGACGATGTCCATCACCTTCGCCGCTTGTGCGCCGCCCATCACCGCCGTGCGCGCCGTCGGCCAGGCGAAGATAAAACGCGGGTCAAAACCACGCCCGCACATGCCGTAATTGCCCGCGCCAAACGAGCCGCCGATCACAAAGGTGAACTTCGCCACACGCGCGTTGGCCACCGCCTGCACCATCTTGCTGCCGTGTTTCACCGCGCCTTGCTGCTCGGCCGCAGTACCGACCATATAACCCGTGGTGTTCTGCAGGAACACCAGCGGCGTGTTGCTTTGGTCACAGAGCTGGATGAACTGGGCCGCCTTGATCGAACCATTCGGCTGGATCGGCCCGTTGTTGCCCAGAATGCCCACCAGATGGCCGTGCACGCGCGCGTGGCCACACATCATGTCGGGCGCGTAGGTGGCCTTGAATTCGAGGAAATCCGAGCCATCCACAAGGCGGGAGATGACCTCACGCACGTCATACGGCTCGCGGTCGTCGGCAGGCACCACACCGAGCATTTCCTGCTCGTCGTAGTGGGGTTCCTCAAATTTATCTGGCGACGGCACGGCGTCCCACTTGAGCTTGTCCATCACCTCGCGCGCCATGGCGATGGCGTGTGCGTCGTCTTCGCACAGGTATTCCCCCAGACCAGTGACGTTGGCGTGGATCTCCGCGCCGCCCAGTGCCTCTTCGTCTGAGTCCTCGCCCATCGCGGCTTTGACCAGCGGTGGCCCGGCGAGGAAAATCTTCGAGCGGCCGCGCACCAGAATCACGTAATCTGACAAGCCCGCGTGGTACGCGCCGCCTGCGGTGGACGAGCCATGCACCACCGCAACCTGCGGCAGACCCATGGCCGACATGCGCGACTGGTTGGCAAAACCGCGCCCGCCATCGACAAAAATTTCGGCCTGGTATTGCAGGTTGGCGCCGCCGCTTTCTATCAAATAGATCAGCGGAAGTTTGTTCTCCATCGCCAGGCGTTGCGCCCGGTGTGACTTTTTCAGGCCCATCGGCGCCACCGTGCCGCCTTTGACAGCGCTGTCGTTTGCGGTGATCAGGCAGCGGCGCCCCTGCACCACGCCAATACCGACGATGGAGCCTGCGCCCATCACCGACTTGACGCCATCGTCGTCGTGCATGCCCAGACCGGCGAGACGGCTGATTTCGAGAAACGGCGAGCCGCGGTCCAGCAGGCGGGCCACCCGTTCACGCGGCAACAATTGCCCGCGCTCCTCAAAACGCGCGCGTTTGGATTCGGACTCGGAGATGACGATGCCCTCCAGCCGCTGGACTTCGCCGAGCAGCCCCAGCATGCGTGCGGCGTTGCGCTGGAAGGCGTCGGACTTGGGTTTCAGGCGGGAGGTGAAGACCGGCATGGATTTAAATTTCTGAAGAATCTTTCAATCAAACTATTTGGCGCCATAACCCATCGTCTGCGGCAACCACAACACGATCTGCGGAAACAGCGTCATCGCCAGGAGCAGCGCCAGCAGCATCAGCAGGAAGGGCCAGCCTTCTTTCATCATCTCACCGATGGGAATGCCGGTCAGCGCTTTGGTGACAAACAGCAGCATGCCAAAGGGCGGGTGGATCAGGCCGATCATCATGTTCAACACGACCAGCACGCCAAAATGCACCAGATCCACACCGAGCAGTTTTGCGGCCGGCAAAAGCATGGGTACAAATACCAGCAGCAACACCGAGACGTCAAGGAAACAGCCGAGTATGAGGAACATCACGTTGACGAGCAGCAGGAATTTGGTCTGCGAGAGCTGCATGCTGTCGACCCAGGTCGCCATCGGCGCGCAACACCAATACCTCATCGCCTCAACCCATGGCTCCGTGGTTGAACTTCCTCCCAAACGACATACTTATGTC
>JANNMM010000326.1:0-5086 GCA_031397915.1 Rhodoferax sp.
TCACGCAGCGTTGCGTTTGCCTCGCGTCAAGTCAACGCCAAGCTGTTTGAGTTTGCGGTAGAGGTGGGTGCGCTCGAGGCCGGTTTTTTCTGCCACGCGCGTCATGGAACCATTTTCCTTGGCCAGGTGGTATTCGAAATAGGCTTTCTCAAACTCGTCGCGCCCTTCGCGCAACGGCTTGTCGAGCATGAAGCTTTGCCAGGCCTGGTTGCCACCGGCTGCCAGCGGCACCAGCGTTTGCCCGGCCGGTAGGGCTATTTCAACCAGATGCGCCACGGGCTGCGCCAGCACGGGCAGGGGTGCCTTGCGCGCTGCACCCCGCACCAGGCCCAGCTCCACCGCTTTGAGCAGTTTCTGCAGGGTGATGGGTTTTTCAAGAAAAGCCAGCGCGCCAATTTTGGTGGCCTCAACGGCGGTGTCGATGGTGGCATGCCCGCTCATCATGATGACGGGCATGGTGAGCACGCCCGCGGAGGACCACTCCTTGAGCAGCGTCACGCCATCGGTGTCGGGCATCCAGATGTCGAGCAACACCAGGTCGGGGCGTTCCTTGTGGCGGGCGGCGCGCGCCTGCGCGGCGTTTTCGGCAAGCTCCACGGTGTGGCCTTCGTCGTTGAGGATCTCCCACAACAAGTCCCGAATCCCGAGTTCGTCGTCCACCACCAGAATGTTTGCCATGTTTGTTTCGCTGTTCCTCGAAGGTCGGCGCCGGCGGGTCAACCCGGCAGGTTTGCGTCTTTCGCAACTGTTGCGAATGATAACGACACTTGGGCACCCAACACCTTCCCGTCGACCGTGCGGTTGGCAATGTCGACACGGCTGCCGTGTTCGTCAGCGATTTTCTTCACCACCGCCAGGCCGAGACCGGTACCTTTGACTTTGGTGGTCACGTAGGGCTCGAACGCACGGGCCAGGATGTTGTCGGGAAACCCGGCGCCGCAGTCCAGCACCGTCAAACGGACCCGTTTTGAGGTTTCATTCCAGTTGGTCCGCACGACCACGCTGGCATCTTGCGCGCCCGCGGCCAGGGTTGCGTCTTGCGCGTTCTGCAGCAGGTTATGCACCACCTGGCGCAATTGCTGGCTATCGCCCAGTATCTCGGGGCAAGCAGGATCGAGCTCGAGTTGCACCGGCACCCGGGCGTTTTCAGGGGCGTAGAGGTGGGTCACCTCCTGGATCAGGTTGTTCAGGTCGAGCGGTTTGAGGTCGGCCGAAGGCAGCCGGGCGTAGTCACGGAACTCATTGACGAGGCGCTTCATCGCGTCCACCTGGTCGACGATGGTTTTCACCGATTTGGTCAGGATCGCCTGTTCAGCGGCTTCGACTTTGCCGCCGAGTTTCATCGCCAGGCGCTCGGCCGAGAGCTGGATGGGTGTCAGCGGGTTCTTGATTTCGTGGGCCAGTCGGCGCGCCACTTCACCCCAGGCCTGCGAGCGCTGCGCAGAGACGATCTCGGAGATGTCGTCAAACACCAGCAGGCGGTTTGCACCAGGCAGTTCGGCACCGCGTGCCACCAGGGTCGTCGCGTTTTGGGAGAGCTGGCCAACCATGCCGCCCTGGGCCACACCGAGTTCAAAAGACTGCTGCCAATGGTCCAGGCCGTGCGCCTTTCGGTCACCCAGAAACAGCTTGAACTGGTCTTGCACGTTGGCGGCAAATTCCTCCAGGCCCTCGATTTCCGCGAGGCGGCGGCCCTCAAACGCGGCCACCGGAGAGCGCAGGATGCGTGTGGCACCGGGGTTGGACGAAACAATGACGCCGTCAGCGTCCAGCACCATCACGCCTGCGGTGAGGTTGTCCAGGATGGTTTGCAGGTTGGCGCGCGCGGCGTTGACCTGGGCCATGCTGCTTTCCACCGCCTGCCGCGCGTCAGAGAGCTGCTGCGTCATGTCGGCAAAGGAACGCGTGAGCCCGCCGAGTTCATCGCGCCCGCGCAACGCCGCCTTGGGGGTGAAGTCGCCGGCGGCCACCTGGCGCACACCGTCGGCCAGCAGCAGCAGGGGCCGTGCTATCCGGTTGCCTATCAGAACGGCCAGCAACACCGCGCCAAACACGGCCAGAAAGAGGCTGAGCGTGAGCGTGCCGATGTACATGCGCTTGAGGCCATCGCGCGCAAGGGCGCGCTCCTGGTATTCGCGGTTGGCTTCGGTCACGGCCAGGGCGTTGACCACCAGCGTGGAGGGCAAGGACTGGGTCACCTGCAAAAACCGCTGCTCGCCCTGGATTTCGAAGCGCGGGCTGGTCACCGGCACCAGGGCTTTGATGCGGGCGTTGCCCACCGTGCTGGCGGTGGCTTCGTCAAGGCCTTCCACCCAGGTGGTGGATTTCTGGCTGCGCGCATTGCGAAACTGCTGCGCCGTGGGTTTCTCGGGGCTGAGCTGGAAGCGCGACTGGCCGGCGCCACCGATGGCCTGGCCGGAGGCGCCCCACAACACCACATCGGTTGCGCCCAGCTGGTCGCGGATGCGCTCCAGCGGCAGCGCGGCCGTGGCGTCTGGCGCATCGGCCAGTTGTGTTGCGGCCGACTTGGCCTTGTTGGCCAGATCGTTGGTGAGCGTTTCCAGCGTGACGCGGCCGAGATTGAGGCCCGCATCGAGCGCACCTTCGACCTTGACGTCAAACCAGCTTTCAATCGAGCGCGAGACAAACTGGTACGACACGACATAAATCAACAAACCCGGCGCGAACCCGGCCAAGGCAAACACCGCCGCCAGCCGCACCAGCAGGCGGCTGCCAAACCGGCCCTGGCGCAGCCTCAGCCACAGCCGAAGGGCGATCCAGCCGATGGCGCCCAGCAGCAACACGGCCACCACCACATTGAGCTGGAACAGCAACTGGTAATTGCGCTCGTACAACTCGCGGTTGTTGGTGGCCTGGGTCAACAGGAACAGCAGCACCAGGCCAATCGCGGCCATGGCGGCTACGCCGACACCCAGGGTCCAGCGCATGGCGCGCGAACTTTGCGGCGGCATGGGGTGCACGTGGGGTGTCATCACGCGATCGGAAAGTGAAGCTCGCGCCGGCTCACTTGGCGCCAGGTGTGCCCAGCGGCTGAACCGCCGAGGCAAAGATGTTCCAGTCAGCCTGGCCCAACACACCGATCTGGAAAGGCCGGGGCAGTTGCGTGAGGTCCAGCCGGAAGCGGAACTCCACGCTGTGGCGCTGGTCGCCTTCGACATCACTGGCATCGGCGATCTTCCATCGGGAAATCCGCTTGATGGCTGACAGCGCTTCGGGCAAGGTGTCAAAGTTCTGGTTTAGCGAGAGGCCCAGGCTGCCTGCCGTGATGGCGCCCGAGGCCACATTGATGCGCCAACGGCGCGTGAGCGGCTGGTAGGCCAGGCGGAAATGCCGTTCGGCCGACAACATGCGCTTGTCGTACCAATACCAGCGGGAGCGGAAAACATCGGCCTCGGCGACGAAAAACATCGGCACACCCTTGAACAGGGCGTCTTCGACGGCCGTCGGCAAATCGAAACGGATGGCGGCGGTGAGGTACACCGCGTCGGCATTTCGCTCAATCTGCAACTGGTTGATTTCGGCGCCGGCCGAGTTCAGCGGGTCGCCGGGTGCACCATGGGCAAGGGTTGCCCAGCCATTCAACAGGGCGGCGCAAACCAGCAGGGCGGCCCATTCAAGCCGCACGTTTTTCCAGCAGCGCGAGAAAAAACCCGTCGTGGTCATCCGCTGAATTGTCCGGGACAGCCTCCTGGTTTGCCCCGAAAAAGGGCAATATATGGCCCGGTGACGGTAACAACGCGGCGTCTGTGTTGTGCGCAAGAAACGTTTGCACCTGCAAGTCACCTTCAGCGCGGAAAACCGAGCAGGTGCCATACACCATTCGCCCGCCCGGCTTGAGCAGGGGCCATAACGCACGAAGAAGGCTGGCCTGGGTTCGTGCGAGCTGCTCAATATCGGTTTCGCGGCGCAGCCAGCGCACGTCAGGGTGGCGCCGGACGATGCCGGAGGCGGTGCAGGGTGCGTCGAGCAGGATGGCGTCAAACGGGGTGCCGGCCCACCACGTCGCTGGTTGCGCAGCGTCAGCGGTGAGCACGTTGGCAGACAGACCGATTCGGCTCAGGGTCTGGTGGATCTTGTCGATGCGCGTGGCGTCTACATCGATGGCCGTGACTTCGCCCACGCCCCATTCCAGAAGCTGGGCAGTTTTGCCGCCAGGAGCGGCGCAGGCGTCCAGTACCCTGAGCGCCTTCAGGTTTTGCAATCCACCCAGCAACAAAGGCGCCGCCATTTGCGCAGCGCCGTCTTGCACCGAAACCACGCCTTGGATGAAGCCGGGAATCGATGCCACCGCCAGCGCTTTGGCGAGGGTGACGCCCTGGGTGCCGTTCGCCCGGGCCGCGATATGGTCACGCGCCAGCAAGGCAAGGTAGGCGTCTCGGGTCGACCTGGCGGGGTTGACCCGCAGCGTCATAGGCGCTTGGCGGTTGTTGGCCGTCAGTATGGATTCCCATTGATCGGGATGGTCGAGCTTGAGGCGTTTGATCCACCAGCCCGGGTGGTTCCAGAGCGCCGTTTCCTGCAACGAGGTGCGCGCCACAAGCGCTGCCCGCTCGCGCATGAAACGCCGCAGGCATGCATTGATGAAATTGGCCTGCGCCTTGGTGGCGGCTTGCCGCTTGGCCGCTTCAACGGCCTGGTTCACCAGCGTGTGAACGTCAAAAGGCGCGTGTTCGTCACTCCAGGCCAACGCCAGACTGGTGCACAGGAGCGCGTCGGCAGCCGGCGGTGGCGCGCGGGGCGCGAGTTCACTGCGAAGCGCCTGGGCGCGTCCGAGGTTTCGGAGCACCTGAAACGACAGCGCCTGCACACCCGCACGCAGGGCAACACTGGTCTGCTCCAGCGCCTTGGTGACCGAGCCGCCCTGGCGCACCGCCAGCACCACGCGCGCCACCGCCTGGAGCTTCTGCCACAGGGGTGGATCGACGCGTTGGACAACTTGCGTCATGCCGAATTCATACCCGATTTGGGGTTGATTGTGTTCAAAATACCGCTTTGCATCAATATTCAAGAAAAACCAACGCTGAAGTCACGTGAAATGGCGTTTTATTGCTATATTATTTATAGC
>JANNMM010000337.1:0-11706 GCA_031397915.1 Rhodoferax sp.
GGTGGCCCTTTCGTGCCCTTCAAGGCCACGGCCTGCACCCGCTGTGGGCCACCGCCTTCATGTTTGTGTTCTCTGTCATCTGCATTTTGGCGTGGCGACCCGGCGGATGGCGCGGCTTTGGCCAGGCACCCCTGTTGTGGCTGCTGTTTGCCGCCTCGGGGCTGACCAATGTGGGTTTCAACTGGGCCGTCACCGTGGGCGACGTGGTGCGGGTGGTTCTGCTGTTTTACCTGATGCCCGCCTGGACGGTGCTGGTGGCCTGGGTGCTGCTGGGCGAGCGGCCCACCGCTGGCTCGCTGTTGCGCATGGCGCTGGCGCTGGCCGGTGTGCTGGTCGTGCTCAAGACGCCCGATTCGCCCTGGCCGTTTCCGCAGAGTCTGCCGGACTGGCTGGCCTTGATGGGCGGTTTCTCGTTTGCCATGACGAATGTGTTGCTGAAAAAGCTCGCCCACACGCCCGAGGCCTCGCGCATGATGGCCATGTTCGGCGGCGGCGCGGTGATGGCCATGGCTGTGGCGCTGCTCAACCTGAATTCGGGCCTGGTCCCGCTGCCGCCCGCCCCTGCACTGGCGTGGCTGGTGGTGGCTTTGGGCCTGAGCGTGGCTTTTCTGCTGGGTAACCTGGCGCTGCAATACGGGGCCGCGCACCTCTCTGCCAGCGCCACATCCCTCATCATGCTCACCGAGGTGATCTACGCCAGCGCATCCGCCAGCCTGCTGGGCGCGGGCGAAATCACCCTTCGCACCGCCATCGGCGGGGCTTTGATTTTGCTGGCATCATTGCTCTCAGTGGTTGGCAGGCGGGCTTAGTCACAGGCCCTGTGTTGCCGCATTCAAGCAATTTCACCAAGGGGAAGTTTATGGCCACCGTGTACGAGTTTTCCGCCAACAGCATCCAGGGCAAAAGCGTCAAGCTCAACAAGTTCAAGGGCCAGGCGATGTTGATCGTCAACACTGCCAGCGCCTGTGGATTCACACCGCAATTTGGCGGGCTCGAAGAGCTGCACAAGGCCTATGGCGCCAAGGGCCTGGTGGTGCTCGGCTTCCCCTGCAACCAGTTTGGCGCACAAGACAGTGGCAGCAACGGCGAGATCGCCGAGTTCTGCCAGCTCAATTACGGCGTGAGTTTCCCGATGATGGAGAAGGTCGACGTGAACGGCTCGGGTGCCCACCCCCTGTTCCAGTGGCTCACCGCGGAGGCGCCAGGCCTTTTGGGCAGCAAGGCGATCAAGTGGAACTTCACGAAGTTTCTGGTGGGTAAAGACGGCAGTGTGCTCAAGCGTTATGCGCCGACCGATACGCCCGCCAGCATGGCCCAAGACATCGAAGCCGCTTTGGCGGCCTGAGCCGAACACCCCACAACCCCAGGAGGATTTCGCATGTACGCAGGTCAGCACGCCGCACAAAACCCGGAACGGATCGCATTTGTCATGGCGAGCACCGGCGAAGCCGTCACCTACGCCGAGCTGGTCAGCCGCACCAACCGGCTGGCCAACCTGCTGCGCGCGGAAGGCCTCAAACGCCTGGACCACTACGCCATCTTCATGGAGAACAACAACCGCTACCTGGAATGCAACGGCGCCGGTGAAAGTTCGGGCCTGTATTACACCTGCATCAACTCCTTTCTCACGGCAAAAGAGTTGGCCTATATCCTGGACAACAGCGAGTCACAGTTATTGATCACGTCCGTGGCCAAGCTGCCCGTAGCGCAGGCCGCGTTGGCGCAGTGCGAGGGCGTGCGGCGTTGCCTGGTGGTCGATGGCGGCAATGCCGTGCGCGCCCTGAAGGACCCCCGTTTTGTCGACTACGCAGAGGCGATCAGCGCCTACCCCGACACCCCCATCGCCGACCCGGGTCTGGGTGCCGCCATGCTTTATTCCTCAGGAACCACGGGGCTGCCCAAAGGGATTTTGCGACCCCTGCCCGAAGCCCCGCCCTCGGAGCCGCTGCCACTGTTTCACTTCCTCAACAAGTTGTGGCAATGCAGTGACGCCATGCAGTACCTCTCGCCCGCGCCCCTGTACCACTCGGCGCCGCAGGCCAACGTGGCGCTCGCCATCCGCAATGGCGGCAAGGTGGTGATCATGGAAAACTTTGACCCCGAGCATTACCTGGCCCTGGTGGAGAAACACCGCATCACCCACACGCAGCTGGTGCCAACCATGTTCAGCCGCATGCTCAAGCTGCCCGAGGCCACGCGCCGTCAGTACGACCTGTCAAGCCTGCAAATCGCCATCCACGCTGCGGCGCCTTGCCCGGCGCAGGTAAAAGAGCAGATGATCGACTGGTGGGGGCCCATCATCCACGAGTACTACGGCGCCACCGAGGGCATGGGCTTTACCGCCTGCAATTCGGCCGAATGGCTTGCGCACCGCGGCACCGTGGGCCGGGTGCTGCTGGGTGAGTTGCATGTGTTTGACGAAGCCGGCCAACCCGCGCCCAAAGGCGCTCCGGGCGAATTGTGGTTCAAGACGGCCTCGCCCTTTGTCTATTTCAATGACCCCGAACGCACCGCTGCCACCCGTTCCGCTGACGGCAGCATGAGCACGGTGGGTGACGTCGGCTATCTGGACGACGATGGCTTTTTGCACCTGACCGACCGCTCCACCTTCATGATCATTTCGGGCGGTGTCAACATTTACCCGCAGGAGTGCGAGAACCTGCTCATCACCCACCCGCAGGTGGCCGACGCGGCCGTGTTCGGCGTGCCCAACGAAGACCTGGGTGAAGAGGTCAAGGCGGTGGTGCAGGTGATGCCGGGCGTGGTGGCCGATGACGCGTTGGCCCAAGCCTTGATCGCATTTTGCCGTCAGCATCTCGCGCCGATGAAATGCCCCCGCACGGTGGATTTCATCGACGTTTTGCCCCGGCTGCCCACCGGCAAACTCTACAAACGGCCGCTGCGCGACGCCTATTGGCAAGGGCACGGGCAGAGCCGCATCGTTTGACGCGGCTTGTTGTTGCTATATTTAATATAGCAAATTATGGCCATTTCACGTGACTTGATCGCGGATTTTTCTTGAAATTTGCCGTTGCACCCGTTTTAAGGCCCCAATCATACCCATATTGGGTATGATTTGAGTCGAAACGTCACCAGGCCTGCTCCAACAGCTCCAGCAGCACTGATTCGCTGGCGATTTTTCGCGGGTTGGTGTGGACCCAGGGGTTGGCCATGGCCTTTTGCGCAATGATGGGCAGGCGCGTTTTTTCCATCCCGAGCTGGCTCAGCCGGGTTGGCAACCCCAGGCTGGCGATCAGCGCTTCCACCTGGTCGGCCGCTGACTGGCTGGCGTCACCCATGGCAACGGCGACCTCGGCCATTTGCGCCCCACAAACGGATGCGTTGAAACGCATCACGGTGGGCAACAACACGCAAGAGGTGATGCCATGCGGCACACCCGCGTCCGCACCCAAGGCATGGCCCATGCCGTGGCTGGCGCCGTATTCAGCGCGGCGGATGCTCATGGCGGCCAGCCATGCGCCGAGCTGGCCCTCCAGCCGCGCGTCCAGATTGTTTTTGTCGCCGGTGTAGGCCTTGAGGGATCGTGACAGCAGGCTCAGCGCCCGCACGCTGGTGGCGTCGATCAGCGGTTGGGCGTTCACCGAACACAGCGCTTCCACGGCGTGGTCTACCGCGCGAATGCCGGTGGACAGCCACAAGCGGTCAGGCGTGTGCACCGTCATTTGCGGATCCAGAATCACGGCGGCCGCCCCGATGTAGTCACCCGTGAACCCGTGTTTGGTGCCAAAACGGGTGTCGGTGCAGCCACCCAAGTCGCTGAATTCGGCGCCCGACAGGGTGGTGGGCACCGCGACTTGCCGACACGGTGGCATGCGCGGCACCGGCACAAACCGGCTGCCGTCCGCATTCATCTTCATGTGCCAGTTGTCGAGCTGGTCAACGTCCGTCAGGTTTTCGGCAAGCGCCACCAGGGCCACTTTCACCGTATCGATCACGGTGCCGCCACCGATGCTGACGATCAGGTCCGCGCGGGCGTCACGCACCTGGGCGGCCAACGCCAGCACCGTCTGGCGCGGCGTGTGTTCGATGCATTCGTCAAACGTTCCGACGACGCGGTCTTTGATCTGACTGACGGCTCGGGAGACGGCATCGGTCTGGCGGTTCAATGACCGGCCCGTCACGACAAATATGCGCTGTGCTTTCCGCTGGATGGCCTCTTCGAGCAGGGCCTCGCTGGCCGGAACACCAAAATGAACCTTGTCCTGTTTGAGGTATTTGAAGACACCTTTGTGCATGTTGTTCCTTCGCGCCTGAGAATGTAGAAAGCCGTTGCCAGCAGCCCCGACTTTACGCAATCCTCGCTGGGCGTTTCTTGAACGGTCCGCCCTAGGGAAGCGCCCCCAAAGGCATTGCGGCGTCTGGCCCGCCTTCGCAATATGCGCAACAATGCCCGACACACGGGGCGCACACGCCCCATGAACAGGAGCTTCGATGGAATTGAACATCAATGGCAAGGCGACCCAGGCCGACGCCGACCCGAACATGCCACTCCTGTGGCTGCTGCGCGATGTGTTGAACCTCACCGGCACCAAATTTGGCTGCGGCATCGCCGCCTGCGGCGCCTGCACCGTCCATGTGGACGGGCAGGCCGTGCGCTCTTGCGTGACGCCGGCGTCTGCGGCGGCGGGTAAACAGCTGCGCACCATCGAGTCGCTTGGCTCAACCGAAAAACCCCATCCCGTGCAAGTTGCGTGGATCGCCGAACAGGTGCCGCAATGCGGTTATTGCCAAAGCGGCATGTTGATGGCCGCTGCCGCGCTTTTGGAAAAGAACCCGAAGCCCTCTGACGCCGACATCGACGCGGCCATGACCAACATCTGCCGCTGCGGCACCTACCAGCGCGTGCGCAAAGCCATTCACCGCGCTGCCGGCACCACTGGAGCCGCCGCATGAAGCGCCGCACCTGGATACTGGGCGGCCTGGGCGCCGCGGGCGCGTTGATTGTGGGTTGGGGTGCCCTGCCGATGCGCTCGCGCCTGGGCAAGCCACACCACATGCTGGCACCCACACAAGGCGAAGTCGCGCTCAACGGCTGGATCAAAATTGCGCAGGACGGCAGCGTGGTGCTGGCAATGGCGCGGGCCGAAATGGGCCAGGGTGTGCACACCGCATTGCCCATGCTCGTTGCCGAGGAGTTGGACGTTCCCCTGTCGAAAGTGCGGCTGGAACAGGCTGGTGCCGATTCGATCTACGGCAACGTGCTGATGATGCGGCTGGCCTTGCCGTTCCATCCGCTGGACATGGAGGGTGACGAAAAGCCGCTCAAGATCAAGGTCACGCACTGGTTGCTCGACAAGGCCGTGCGTGAGCTCGGCCTGAACGCCACCGGCGGCTCCAGCAGTGTGTCTGACGCCTGGGACCACCTGCGCATGGCGGCCGCCCTGGCACGCGCCAGCCTGGTCAACGCGGCCGCTGACGCCTGGAAGGTGCCGGTCTCTGAAGTGAAAGTAGTCAACGGCGTGATCCAGCACGCGTCCGGCAAACAGGGCCACTATGGCGAATTTTCCAGGGCCGCACTGGCCTTGAACCTGACGGAAGCGAAGCTGAAGGACCGCAGGGACTGGAAGCTGATTGGCACCTCAGCACCGCGCCCTGATGTGCCGGGCAAAGTGAACGGCAGCGCCCGTTTTGGCCTGGACGCGCGGCCCGAAGGCCTGGTCTTTGCCACCGTGCGGCAGTCACCCATGCTGGGCGGCTCATTGGGCAGCCTGGATGAAAAAGCCGCCATGGCCATCCCGGGTGTCGAGCGTTTTGTGATGTTGCCCGGTTACGCGGGCGGCAGCGCGGGGTTTGCGGTGGTGGGCAAAACCACCTGGCATGCCTTGCAAGGCGCCGCTGCCGCACAGGCGGTCTGGAAGCAGCGGCCCCTGGGTGCACTGAACAGCCAAGCCATTGCGGCCCACCTGAGCCAGATGGCCAGTCAGGAAGACGGCTTCAGTTTTCACAAAAAAGGCGATGTAACAGCGGCACATGCACAAGCCAGCCGCGTGATTGAGGCCACCTACAGCGCACCCTTTTTGGCGCACGCCACGATGGAGCCGATGAACTGCACGGCCCAGGTCAAAGATGGTCAGGTGACGCTCTGGACCGGCACGCAAGTGCCCGAAGTGGCCCGCGCCGTCGCGGCCAAGGTGGCCGGGGTTGATTTGGACAAGGTCACGCTGCATGCGATGTTGCTGGGCGGTGGTTTTGGCCGGCGCCTGGAAGTGGACTACGTGGCGCAGGCCGTGCGGGTGGCGATGGACTGTGGTGGACGCCCGGTGCAACTGGTGTGGTCGCGCGAAGAAGACACCACCCATGACTTCTACCGTCCCATGCAGGTGGCGCACCTGAAAGCCTCGGTTGATGTGCCGGGGCAGTACAGCACCCTGTCGATCAGGTCGGCTGGTGATGCGATGTCGCCCCGCTTTCTGGAACGCATCCTGCCCGCCATGGCCGGCCCGCTTGATCCGCCGGACAAATCGAGTGCCGAAGGGCTGTTCGACCTGCCGTATGGCTTTGCGCACCAGCACATGGCCCACGTGGCCACACGCACCCACGTGCCGATTGGTAACTGGCGCTCGGTCGGGCATTCGCAAAACGCCTTCATATCGGAGAGTTTCATCGACGAAATCGCCTTTGAAACCAAACAGGACCCGCTCGCATTGAGGCGTGCCTTGCTGAAGGACGCGCCGCGTTACCTGGCAGTGCTGAACCTGGCCGCTGAAAAAGCCCAATGGGACAAACCGCCGCCTGCAGGCCGGGCGCGCGGTGTCGCGCTGCATGAGTCCTTCGGCTCCATCATCGCGCAAGTTGCCGAGGTCTCGTTGGTTGATGGCAAACCACGCGTGCACCGGGTGGTGTGCGCCGTCGACTGCGGCACGGTGGTCAACCCAGGCATCGTGGCGCAGCAGATGGAAGGCTCGGTGATCTTCGCCCTCACCGCTGCACTCTACGGCAAGATCGACATCATCGACGGTGTGGTGCAGCAGACCAACTTCAACAACTACCCGATGGTCAAGCTCCAAGAGGCACCGGTGGTTGAAACCCACATCCTGCCCAGCACACGCCCGCCCAGCGGCGTGGGAGAACCCGGCGTGCCGCCGCTGGCACCGGCCGTGGCCAACGCCGTCTTTGCCTTGACAGGCAAGCGCCACCGCAGCCTGCCGCTGGTGGCGTAAACACGGGCGCTACCTGCGGATTGAAGTCCGTCGCCGGCTCAGCTATAAAGGAGGCATGAGCAAAGTCTACCGAGCGATCGACGCAAACCTGGGCCCGGTTGAATACCGCGACCGCAAACGCGTGTGGTGGTTGCTGTCGGTCGCCTTTCCCCTGTTGCCCTTTGCCGGCATGGCGGCACACGCTGCCAGTGGCCTGCAAATTGCGCTGGCCCTGCCAGTTTTGATCAGTTATGGCCTGATGCCGCTGCTGGATGCGCTGATCGGCGAAGACCAGAGCAACCCGCCCGAGGCGGTGGTAGCGCAACTGGAGGAAGACCGGTATTACCGCTGGTTGACCTGGGCCATCGTGCCGATGCACTTCATCGCGCTCATCGGCTGCGCCTGGTGGGTGGGCACACACGATTTGTCGTGGTGGGCGGTTGGCATCATGGCGTACGTCGCCGGCACCGATTCGGGCCTGGGCATCAACACCGGCCACGAGTTGGGCCACAAAAACAATGCCATCGAGCAGTGGCTGGCGCGCCTGGTACTGGCCGTGCCGGTGTACGGCCATTTCACCGTGGAGCATGGCCGGGGCCACCACCGTTTTGTGTCAACGCCTGAAGATCATGCCAGCGCACGCATGGGTGAGAGCATTTACCGTTTCGCCATGCGGGAGCTGCCCGGCGGCATCCGGCGCGCGTGGCAACTGGAGGGCGAACGGCTGGCGCAGTTGAAAAAACCCATATGGAGCCGGCACAACACCATGCTGCAGTCGTACGCCATCAGTGCTGTGCTACAACTCGGTTTGATTGCCGCTTTCGGCTGGGTGATGCTGCCGTTTCTGGCGCTTCACAACCTGATCGCCTGGTGGCAATTGACCTCGGCCAACTACGTGGAGCACTACGGGCTCTTGCGCGAGCGCCTGCCCAACGGCCATTACGAAACACCCAAGCCGCACCACTCCTGGAACACCAACCACCTCATCACCAACCTGGCGCTGTTTCACCTGCAGCGGCATTCCGACCACCATGCCTACCCGCTTCGGCGCTACCAGTCATTGCGGCATTTTGAAGAGGTGCCGCAGTTACCCAGCGGTTACTTTGGCATGTTTCCGCTCTCCTACATTCCGGCCTGGTGGTTCAAGGTAATGGACCACCGGCTGATGGCCTTGCCCCATGTGCAAGGCGACTTGAGGCGCGTCAACGTCGACCCGAAGAAACGCCCCGAGATCGAGGCACGCTGGGCTCAGCCCGGGGTTGCTTTTTGAGTCCTGGATTCCGTCAGGGCTGCGTCCAGCACCTCCACCCAGTGTTTCACCGGCGTTGACGTACCACTTTGCAGGTGTGTGATGCAGCCAATGTTGGCGCTCACAATCACCTGCGCTTGCGTGTCGTTCAGGTGACCGAGTTTGCGGTCGCGCAGCGCGTAAGCCAACTCGGGCTGGAGCACCGAGTAAGTGCCGGCCGAGCCGCAACAAAGGTGGGACTCATTGAGAACGGGTTTCACGTCAAAACCCAGTTTGACCAGATGGGTTTCTACGCCACCCCGCAGCTGCTGGCCATGTTGCAAGGTGCATGGTGGGTGGAACGTGACTGATTGACTCGACCGCTTGAGGCTTCCTTGCAACTTGTCCGCCAGCTCGGGCAACCATTCACTCAGGTCTTTGGTCAGGGCGCTGATGCGCGCCGCTTTGGCCGCATACAGCGGGTCATCGCGCAAAACGTGGCCGTAGTCCTTGACCATCACGCCGCAGCCGGAGGCGTTCATCAGAATGGCCTCCACCGGGGAAAAAGCCCCGGTTGATCCGTCAATGAACGGCCACCAGGCGTCGATATTGGCGCGCATCTGCACTTTGCCACCGTCGTGGTCATTCAGGTGGAACTTCACAGCGCCGCAACACGTGGCCTTGTTGGCGACGACGCTCTGGATGCCCGCCGCGTCCAGCACACGCGCCGTGGCGCTGTCGATATTGGGCATCATCGATGGCTGCACGCATCCCTTGAGCAACAGCACCTTGCGCACGTGGCTGCGGGTGGGCCACACCCCCGCGTTCTGCTTTTCGGGCACCTTGTTTTTCAGCGACTCGGGCATCAGGCCGCGCACCAGTTGCCCCACCTTCATCGCCGGCGAAAACAGCGGCGAGTTCATGCCTTCCTTCAATGCCCAGCGCAGGGCTTTTTCGGACGCGGGCCGTGGCACCTTGGCGTCGACCAGCTTGCGGCCAATATCGACGAGATGGCCGTAATCCACGCCGCTGGGGCAGGTGCTTTCGCAGTTGCGGCAGGTCAGGCAGCGGTCCAGGTGCAGCTGGGTTTTGCGCGTGGGCGTCTCGCCTTCGAGCACCTGTTTCATCAAATAGATGCGGCCGCGCGGGCCGTCGAGCTCGTCACCCAGCAATTGGTAGGTGGGGCACGTTGCAGTGCAAAAGCCGCAGTGCACACACTTGCGCAAAATGGCTTCGGCGGTTTTGCCGTCTGCAGTGTTTTGGTATTCGGGGGCGAGATTGGTTTGCATGGTGACGATCAGGCTTGGAGCGCGGCTATTGGCCGGGCGTCAAGCGGCCGCGGTTGAAAATGCCGCTCGGGTCGAACTCGACTTTCAGACGTCGCGAGATGGCAGTGATGGCCGGGACAGGCACCGCCACAGCTGCATCTGGCGGTTTTTGAAGATTTAGGCCTTCAGGTCTCGAATTATTGGCGTTAGCAGCTATAAACAATGAAGCGCTTCCACCCACGCCTCGGGCACTTTCTGCAAGGCGTTGCGCGCCAGTGGCATCGCCCGGTGACAACCACAACCAGCGTTGGCCACCCAACCAATCGATCATCGTGTCGCCCCGGTTCAACGGCTTTGCGGTTGGCGGCACACTGATGCGCCACAGGTCCTTGCCACGCTGGTAACCCGCCTCAAACCAGGGCAGTTTCAAATCGCGCGCAGCGGACCAGTCGGTACGGGTGGCTGGCGAATCCACCCGCACGGCACCGTGTTTCGCCATGAACATCACACACGCCGCCTCGACCGCCGCGACGGCGCCGCGCAAGCGCAGGTAAAGCGTCGGCACGCCCGCGTCGATCACCCAGGAGCTGGCATTGAGCGGCAAGGGCTGCCCGGCCCAGGTGTTGAGTTGGTGAATGGCGCTGGCCTCATCCATCACAAACCGAAGCGTGGCTTCAGCGGTGGCAAAGGGCAACACCTTGAGCGAGACTTCGGTGATCAGCCCCAGTGTGCCCATGGCGCCCACCACTAAGCGCGAGACGTCATATCCCGCCACGTTCTTCATCACCGTGCCGCCAAAACGCAGCAGCTCGGCGCGGCCGTTGAGCAGCTCCAGCCCTAGCACGTAGTCACGCACACCGCCCACGGCCACACGGGCCGGTCCGGCAAGGCCTGCGGCGACCATGCCGCCCACCGTCGCGCCGCCTGCGAAATGGGGTGGCTCAAACGGCAGGCATTGGTTTTTTCCCGCAAGCGCGGCTTCAAGTTCAGCCAGCGGTGTGCCGGCCTTCACGGTCACCACCAACTCGCTGGGTTCGTAGTTGACGATGCCATTCAAGGGCGTGGTGTCGAGCACCTGGCCAGCTGGTGTGTCGCCTTGGCCCTCACTACCGGATACACCATCGGGCGCGCCGCCTGGCCAGTAAAAGTCTTTGCTTCCGCCACCCCGGATGCGCAGCGGTGTTTTGGCCGCGATGGCCGCGCGCACCTGGTCGGTTATTCGGTTCAGAGGCGTATTCATCCGGTGTGCTCAGTCTTGAAAAAAGTTGACCGGCAAACCCGGCACGTCGACACGCATGGACAACACGCACCCGGAGAGCGGCAAATCCGCCACCTCCTGCGCCGGGCGGCCGTGGCGGGCGCTGGTGAGGTACAGCGTCTGCAAATCGTCGCCACCGAAACACGGCATGGTCGGGCACATCGCAGGCACGGGAATGCTTGCCAAGAGTGTCCCTTGGGGCGACAGTTTTTTAACACACGCACCTTCGTACATGGCGACGTAGTAATTACCTTGCACGTCCACCGCTGCGCCGTCCGGTCGGCCCTGGTAAGGCGCCTGGCCAGCCTGGCTGGCCGTCGACGCTTTGGCTGCAAACTGGTGGAACACGCGCTCGCCGATCAAGGTATTGGCTGCTGCGTCCCATTCCCAGGCGCGCACGACGTGCGCGGCCGTGTCGGCCCAATACAGCACACGCGCGTCGGGCGACCAGGCCAGGCCGTTGGCACCCGTGGCGTAGCCCTTGGCCGCGTCACCGGCCATGCGGCGCAAGCTCGCAGGCGCAGCGACGGCCGTATTTGAAGTCGTTGGGTCAGCCCGAGCGTCCAGACAATACAACTCCGCGCGCGGGCTTTTGTCTTCGCAATAACTGCCGGCCCAGAACCGGCCCTTCGAGTCGGCTTTGCCGTCGTTGAAGCGGATGTGCGCCGTGTCGTAGGGAGCACCCGCCAGTCGGTCCAGCGGGCCGCGCCACTGCCGCGCGCGGTAAATGCCGCTGCGCATCGCAATCACAAAACCGCCGCTGGCCGCCGGGGCCATGCAACCGGGCTCGCC
>JANNMM010000051.1:0-9560 GCA_031397915.1 Rhodoferax sp.
GCAAAGGTCTCTCCGGTCGACAACAACCGCTCGGCGATGGCTTGGGGAAACATGCGGCTGACCATCTCCACCAGGCGGTTGTTGGTGTCGTGCAGCACGCGCTCCATGCGGTTGAGGTCGCCAATGAAAATATGGATCAGCAGGTAAAAAATCCCGAATGAGGCGATGCCGTTGACCCAGCCGCCGTACACCCGGATGTCGTCGGGTATCGCGTAGGGCGTCACCACGGCCACGCCCGAGCCGCCAAAAAACACCACGGCACAAAGGCAAAAGATGGGCACACCGTGTTGCAGCCAGACACTTTCACCTTTGAAGATGAGATAGGCCGCAACCGCCAGTGGCACAAAGGCCTGGTGTGCCGACCGTGGCACCTGCTGGCTGGGCAAGTCCAGAAAAATCGCCGATATGAGAAACATGCTCAAGAGGCTGAACACCAGCAGAATCTTGGCGCTGCGCAACTGCCCGCGCTGCACCAGCAGCAGTGAAGCCACGCCCTGGGCGATCAGCAAGAGCTCCCACGCCACCACCAGCCACTGCCCTTTGGAGCCGAAAAAAATCGCCCAGCCAGCGCCAAAGGTCATCAGGAACAGGCTGGCAACCTGCACCATCACCCGAACCCGCCGGGCGTAGGTGGCCGACAGGTTTTGCACCGCCAGATAACTGAGCTTTTCAACCGGCTCGTGCATGGTCCTCCAGCAAATACACGTTGTGTTTGCCGTCCTTGCCCTTGATCGTGATCTGCTCACGGCGCTCATAGTCGAACGCGCCACGTGTCAACTGGTAGGTGGATTCAGAGACCTGAATACGCCCCGGCACACCGTGGGACTCCATGCGCGAGGCGGTGTTGACCATATCGCCCCATACGTCAAAAAGCTGGCGCGACTGCCCGATGACACCGGCCACCAGCTCGCCCGACGCAATGCCGATGCGCAAGTCAATGCCCTCAATGTCGCGGATCAGCTTGAACATCTCCTGGCCAAATTCAACCAGCACCTTGGCATGGTCTGCACGCGCTTCTGGCACGCCGGACGCCACCATGTAGGCATCGCCGATCGTCTTGATCTTGGTCAGGCCCTTCTGGTCCACCACCCGGTCAAAGCGGGCGAAGATTTCGGTCAGCATCTCGACCAGCGCGACCGGGCTGATGCGCTCCGACAGACTGGTGAAACCGACGATGTCGGCAAACAGGATCGAGCAATCAACATGGCGTTCGGCGAAGGTTTCTCCCTTGGCCAGCAAGCGCTCGGCAATGGTTTTGGGAAACATGCCGCTGACCATCTTGACAAAACGGTTGTTGGCGTTGAGCAGGTACCCTTCCATCTGGTTGATGTCGCCCACAAAAATGTGCACCAGAAGGTACAACATGCCAAAGGCACTGAAGTTGTTGACCCAGATGGCCAGCGTGCGGGCATTTTCAGGCATGACGAACTGGCCGGCAAATTCGTTGCCAAATGCGAAATTGCTGCTCGACAGCAGCGCCAATGCCAGCATGCAGGCCACCGGATAACCATGGCGCCAAAAAATGCTTTCGGTGCGCAGCAACAGGTAGCCTGCAACACCCAATGGCAACAAACCGTGATGGGCCGAACGCGGAACCAGGGCGCTGGGCACATCCACAAACAGCGCAATGCCGGTAAACACCAGGAACAAACTGGTCAGCAGCAGGAAAATGGCGAAACGCAAATTGCCTTTGAGGGTCACCGCAACGGCCCAAAGCCCGATCACCAGCATGGACAACTGCACCACAGCGGCGAGCGATTCGCCTTGCAAAAAAAAGTAGGCCGCATAGGCGCCGCCCAGCAACACCAGAAACGCACTGCTGACCATCACCATCACGCGCGCCCGGCGCACATGGGTGGCACGCAGGTCGCGTAGCACCATGTAGGTGGCGTTCTGGTAGGCCATCGATTAGTGCACGGTCAGCTGGGCTGGGGATTGGACGAGGTACTGGGCGAGGGGAAATTCATGGCCGGGCCGATCTTGAAGATGCCGCTGACGCGCGCAATCACCGCATCGTCAACGTTGATCTGCCCCTGTATGAAGACCATGCTGCGGGTTGCGCGCAGTACCTGGGCTTCGGCCTGCACCCATGCGCCCAGCTGGGCAGACGCCATGTAGTCTATTTGCAGGCTGATGGTCGGCAGAAAGCGGTTTTTCGCCGCTTCACAGGTGACATGCGCCGTGATCGGGCACACCATGTCTGCCAGCGTCGCGAGCATGCCGCCGTGGCAAATGCCCATGGGGTTGCAGTGGCGTTCTTCCACGAGAAAACCCACCTGCAATCGCCCCTCGTGAAGACGCGTGTAAAGCGGGCCGTTGGCGCCGATGAAACCGTCACCAAATTTGCGCGGTTTGAAACCGGGAGGAATGGCCTGTGCCAGGGGAGCGGTTGTCGATAAGTCTGTCATGGGTGTCAATTGGGTAGCAGGCGGATCAGGCGGCCATTGTTGCTGTCGGTCAAGACATAGAGTAATCCATCGGGGCCCTGGCGCACGTCGCGCACACGCTGGCCTTCGTTTTCCAACAGCTTGTTTTCGCGCACCACTTTCCCCTTGAACGGCTCTGACAACTCCATGCGGTTCAAGTAGGCAAACTTGAGCGAACCGACAAACAGGTTCCCAACCCAAGCCTTGCCATACCGCTCGCTGGTCAAAAACACCATGCCCGATGGCGCGATTGACGGCACCCAGAAATGCACCGGCTGCTGCATACCGCCCTGGGTGGTGATGCCGTCGCCAATCTTGCCGCCGCCGTAGTTCTCGCCATAGCTGATGACGGGCCAACCGTAATTGAGGCCGGCCTTGGGGGTGTTGATTTCGTCGCCACCTTGCGGGCCGTGTTCGTGGGTCCACAGACCGCCGTCGGGGGCCAGCGCTGCGCCCTGCAGGTTGCGGTGGCCATAACTCCAGATTTCGGGCAAGGCGCCTGCGCGGCCCACAAACGGGTTGTCTTTGGGAGCGCTGCCGTCTTTGTGGATACGCACCACTTTGCCTTGGTGGTTGTCCAGCGTCTGGGCGTCGTCCTTACGGGAGAACCGGTCGCCCAAGGTGAGAAACAGCAAGCCATCGGGTTTGCCGTTGGGCCCGGGCGCACGGCCTTCAACGATGCGGCAGCCAAAATGCAGGCTGCTGGCGACTTTGGGCTTCTGGCTGAAGATGACTTTGACATCCTCCAGCTTCGAGCCGTCTGCACTCAATCGCGCCCGCGCCAAAGCGGTGCTGTTGGCACCTGAGTTCGCCCCTGTGCCCGGCTCCGAAAAACAGAAAAACAAGGTGCGGTTCTGGGCGAAATCCGAATCAACGAGGACGTCCAGCAAACCGCCCTGCCGTCCCGCCGCCACTGGCAGCACACCGCCAATGGGCGCTGACAATTTGCCTGTGGCATCCACAAGCCGGAGGCGCCCGGGCCGCTCAGTCACGAGGAACTTGCCGTCCGGTAAAAACGCAACACCCCAGGGGTTTTCAAGTCCGGTAGCGAGCGTTTCAACACGCACGGCCTGGGCCTGCACAGCGAGCGACGCGGCGCCAAACGCTACATAAAATATAGCTAGAAAGACTTGTTTTACGAGACTCTTGCGCATATTCCACCCTTGCTTTGGCAATTTGGGGCTGGACTTGCCAACGCCGCATCGTGACCCAGTTTAGGCGATCAGATCAGATCCCTGGCGTCGTCAAAATGTGCCTCGACGTCTGACGGCAACAGTTGGATCGTCGCGCGCAGCCCTGGCACCGCGCTCATCAGCGCCTGCTCCACACTCATGCGCACCGCCGCTGCGCGGCCCAGTGACCAACTGGCTGGCATGTGCATGTGCAGGTCGACAAAGCGCCGCTGGCCCGATTTGCGCGTGTTGATGTGGTCAAACCGGATGATGTGCGCCGCGCCGCGCGGGTCATCGGTGGCGCGCTGGTGCTCAAACACCTGCAAGGTTTCGCGGATGGTGGCCACCACTTCCGGCTCCAAAGCCTCGTCCATCAGCCCCTGGCTTGAGCGCCAGACCAGGCGGCCACCCTCACGCAGGATGTTGAGGGCGACGCCAATCGCCACCAGCGCATCCAGCCACAAGGCGCCAGTCAGCATCACCAGGCCGATACCGAGCACCACACCCACCGACGTCCAGACATCAGTGACTAGGTGTTTGGCGTCTGCCTCCAGCGCAATAGAGCGGTGCAGCCGCGCGGCGCGGAACATCAGCCAGGCCAAGCCGCCGTTGAGCGCCGAGCTGGCCACCGACAGGGCCAGGCCCCAGCCGAGTTGTTGCAGCGGCTGGGGGACAAAAATCCGGTGAGCAGCCGCCCAGATGATCGCCAGGGCCGCCGCTATGATCAACACGCCTTCAAAGCCGGAAGAAAAATACTCCGCTTTGGTATGGCCGTAGGGGTGGTCGTGGTCGGCCGGACGTGCCGCAATGGTCACCATCAGGAGACCAAACAAGGCACTGGCCAGGTTGACGAACGACTCCATCGCATCTGACAGCAAACCCACCGAATCGGTGATGTACCAGGCGGCGGTTTTCAGCAGGATGGTGACAACCGCCGCCGCGGCCGAAAGCATCAACATCCGTTGAGGGGAAGAAAACCAGCCAGCGGAGCCGGGCCTGGGGTCTGGAGCCATGCCGCAATTGTGCCGCAGCCGGCTGGGTGAGAATGGTGGCATGAATGTGCTAAGACGTGCAGGGGCTTGGTGGCTGGCCACCTGGGTTGCCCTGTCCGCCGTCGGTGCATTGCTGATCGGCCAGGCCGAAATCTCCCGCCTGCGCGACGCCTTTGAGACCGACGCCCGCATCGCCCACCGGCTGTTGAGCCAACGCGCCGTTGAGCTGGACGCCGTGCTGGCCACGCTCGCACTCCTGCAGACAGGCGCTGAAGCCAACCCGCCCGAGCGGCGTTTGCCCTCGGTTTACCCGCAGATACTGACGGTGCAAAGGCGCGATCCAGAGGCACGCTGGCCCCAGACGGATCTCGAAAACGCTGAAAGTCTGTCGCGCGGCCGGGGCCAGCCCGCTTTGGCGCTGCCCGATTTCACCGCCGGTCGTTACACCCTGGTGCTCGCCGCCCGCCCGGCCAGTTTCGCGCTGCTGATCGATATGAACCGGCTGGTGCCCTGGAGCGAGTGGCCCGCAGACCCCCAAAAAAGCCCCACTAGATTGCTGCTCGAGCAAGGCGGTCAGCCGTTTGTGATCCAGCCCGGCGAGCCGGGTCGCGGCGGCTGGCAGTTTGACTTCCGCAAACGCCTGGCAACCGACAGCCAACCCTTTGATGTGGTGGCCAAGCGCCAAGTCGCGTGGTCGCAATTGCCCTGGCTCGCGATGGCGGCCTGGGTGATGCTGGCTGGCGCAGCACTGGCGGGTGTGGCCGCGCTGGTGCGCCAGCGCGAGCAACGCCGGCGCGCTGAAGAACTGCTGCGACTCGGACAGGTGGCGCGCCTGAACACCCTGGGTGAGTTGGCGGGCGGCATGGCCCACGAACTGAACCAGCCCCTGACGGCTGTGCTGGCCAACACCCAGGCCGCGCAGCGCCTGCTGGACGAGGAGACGCCGGACCTGCCTACCGTGCGTGGCGCCCTGGCGCAGGCCGCAGGTCAGGCCCGCCGCGCAGCCGATGTGGTCGGCCGGCTGCGCAGCCTGGTGGAGCAACCCGACACCACGGCACAGGCCAAACCTGTCGCGTTGCACGACGCGGTGCGCAAGGTGTTGCACCTCTTGCAGCCCGAATTGGCGCGGCACCAGGTTGAGCCTGCACTGGCCGCTGATGCGCCGGTCTGGGTGATGGCCGAACCCGTTGCCCTGGACCAGATCCTGCACAACCTGCTGCTCAATGCCCTGCAGGCGCTGGAGCAGGTGCCCGCCAGCCAGCGGCGGCTGGATCTGGCGGTGTTGGCAAACACGCCGCTCGCTGTCCTGACGGTTGCTGACAGCGGCCCCGGCATTCGGCCCGAGGCGTTGCCGCATGTGTTTGAACCCTTTTATTCAACCCGCAAAGGCGGTCTGGGCCTGGGCCTGAGCCTGTGTGAAACCCTGGCCGCCAACATGGGCGGCACATTGACGGTTGCCAACCAGGCACGCCGCGGTGCAGTCTTCACGCTCAGCCTGCCGGCCTGCGCCCGCCCTTGACGGGTTTGACCGTGAACGCCCCACTTTCCCCACTGATTCACCTGATCGACGACGACGCCGCAGTGCGCGATGCCCTGTCGCTGTTGATCAGCACTGTGGGCCTGCGGGTCCAGACCTGGGCCGACCCACAGGCCTTCATGGCCGATTTCGACCGCGAAAGCATTGGTGCCATCGTGCTGGACGTGCGCATGCCCGGCATCAGCGGGCTGGCGGTTCTGGACACCCTGGTTTCGCAGGGCGTGGACCAACCCATCCTGATGCTCACCGGGCACGGCACTGTTGAGATGTGCCGGCGCGCGTTCAAGTCCGGAGCCGCCGAGTTCCTTGAAAAACCGGTTAACGACGAGCTGCTGATCGAGGCCCTTCAAAACGCCGTGCGCCAGCACGTCAAGTCACGCCAGCGGCACCGCGCAGACCAAGCGGCCCGCCAGCGTTATGCGCAGCTCTCTGCACGGGAGCGCGAAGTGCTGGGCCTGATCGTCGAAGGCCTGACCAACAAGGAGATTGGGCGCGCGCTGTCGCTCTCGCCGCGCACGGTTGAGACCCACCGGGCCAACCTGTTTGCCAAGCTTGAGACCCCGTCCCTGGCGCAGTTGATTCGCCAGTATGCAGCTCTGGTGGATGGCGATACCTCGGCATAGGCGCCTCAGGCACACCGCGTAGTTATACGGAGGCGTTGGCGTAGCGCTACGAATGGCCATAGCGGCGGTGCAAAACTAAAGTTCGCTCACGGTTGATTGAACCGTTTGCCACTGAAGGAAAAAACCATGTCCAAGACCCTCATCACCTCTGCCATTGCCCTGACCCTGATCTCCGGCATGGCCCACGCGCAGGCGGTGCGCACCGAAAAAAACATGTCGCTCGAACTGGCCAACCAGATTGCTGCCGCCAGCGTCTCGGCCTGCGCCGCCAACGGCCACAGCGTTGCGGCCACCGTCGTTGACCGCGCCGGCACTGTGCGTGCCGTACAACGCGCAGACAACGCCGGCCCGCATACCCTTGCGGCCAGCCTGCAAAAGGCCTACACATCGGCCTCGGCCAAAAACAACACCTTGGCGATGATGGAAGCCGCGCAGAAAAACCCGGCAGCTGCCAATCTGGTGAACATTCCAGGCTACTTGCTGCTCGGCGGTGGCGTGCCCGTCAAGGTGGGCAATGACGTGATCGGCGCGGTTGGCATTGGCGGCGCGCCTGGCGGCCACATGGACGAGCAATGCGCCCTGGCTGCGCTCGACAAAGTCAAAGATTCGCTGAAATAAGCCTGGTCCGTCTGCGTATAACCACCCAAACCGAAAGGAAACTGAGCCATGAAACGACCTGTCCAAGCGCTCAACTTGCGCCGTGCCGCCCTGATCTCTGCTGTCGTGCTGCTGGCGTTCGGCAGCTTGCCTGCCGCAGCCCAGGTCGGGCCCAGCCCGACAGAAGCGGCTGCGTTCACCGGCCTGCATGCCGCCGCGCACAAGGGCGATGTACCGCAAATCGAAAAACTCGCCGCTGCCAAGGCCGACCCCAATGCCAAGGCTGGCCATGGCCGCACGCCCGTCCATGTGGCCTCGTTTGCCCGCCAGCGCGACGCCCTCAAAGCTCTGGCCAAAGCGGGCGCCAACCTGAATCTGCTGGAGAACGACCGTTATGACGGCGTCACCATCGCCTCGGTGGCCGACGACGAGGAAACCCTGCGCGTCTTGCTGGAGCTCGGCGCCAGCGCCAAACTGACCACCAGCCGCTACGACGGTACCGCGCTGATCGCCGCCGCCCACCTGGGGCACGACGGCGTGGTGCGCCAGCTCATCAAGGCCGGCGCGCCGCTGGACCACGTGAACAACCTGCACTGGACCGCAGTGATTGAATCCATCGTTCTCGGTGACGGTGGCAAACGGCACCAGGCCACGCTGAAGGCGCTGATCGATGCCGGCGCCAACCTGCAACTCAAGGACCGCACCGGTACGACGCCTTTGCAGCTGGCGCGCTCGCGGGGATACGCTGAAATGGTGAAGATGCTTGAAGCGGCCGGGGCGAAGTGAAGGCCATGTCCCGGCAGACCGGTTTTCCCGGCGCGCTCTCAGCCAAACACGGGGAAAGGCTCAAACCGCCCTTTGAGCAGTTTTTCCGTGTCGCGGTAGCCCATCCAGCCCTGCGTCATCGTTGCGTAGGCGCGGCGAAAATCGGTGGTGTGCATCAGGTTGTCGCCCGCGTCGAGCTGGGTCAGGTCCACGCGTTTTCCGTAGTGCCCGCCCTTGACGTGCTTGCCGATGATGAACATCGGGTTGGCGGTGCCGTGGTCGGTGCCCTGGTTGGCGTTTTCGGGAACGCGCCGGCCAAACTCGGAAAACACCAGCACGGCCACCTGGTCCGCCTTGCCGATGCGTTCCATGTCGCGCATGAAACCCATGATCGCGTCTGAGGCGTAGGTGAGCAGGCGCCCGTGCAGGTCCGGCTGCTGCACGTGGGTGTCAAAGGCGTTGTTGCGAAAGCCGGTGTAATACAGGCGTGTTGGCAGACCGGCGTCGATCAAGGCGGCCACCTTGGGCAAACCAATCGGCACGATGCCGTAGTCTGTGGGGCTGCGGTAACGCGCCCAGGCCTCGCGCACCAGGCCCGAAGCCTGCACGGCGCTCGTGGCCGCTTCCCTGAGATAGGCGCGCGAGGGGTTGGCATCTCCCTCAAATGGCGTCACCACATCCAGCAGGCGCTTTTCCTGAAAACTGCCCTTGCGCGCAAAGCGTTCCGGCTCATCAAACACCACAGGCACGTGCGTCTGGCTGTTCACGGCCAGCGACTGGGCCACGTCGATGTTGACGATCAGGTTGCGCGCAGCAGCGGGTGCAATGGCATCGCCCAGGCGCCCGACCCAGCCAAATTTCTCGCCGCTGTTGGGCGCCGCGGTGTGCAGGTAGGCCATCGAGGTGAAATGCGAAAACGAAGGCTGCTCATAACCGCAGCCGTGAATCACGGCCAGTTTGCCGTCTTTGTAGAGCTTCTCGAAACCCGTCATGCCGGCGTTCCAGCCGTAGTGGTCGTCGATCTTGAGCAGCCTTTGTGCCCGTATGCCCAGCGTCGGGCGGTGGCGGTAATAGGCATCGTCGCCATAGGGCACCAGCGTGTTCAGACCGTCGTTGCCGCCCGACAACTCGACCACCACCAAGATCCGATTCGGGTTGCCGGCATCTTGCGCGAGCACATTCGCCGCTTGCCCGAGTGCGAACGGCACGCCGCCATAACGCAGGCCATTCACGGCCAGGCCTGCCAGGCCGGCCCGCAAAAGCGCGCGACGGCCCAGCGGTGTTGCGGCAAAGTTGTCGGCCCGGGAGACGCGGTGAAGTGTTTGCAGTTTGTTGTGTGGCACGGCTCGTCCTTTCAGCCCAGTTGATACTCGGGCAGGCTCATGATCAGGTGCAGGAGCAGCCGCAAGGGCTCTTCCAGGTACGACTGCGCCACGGGAATCTGGTCG
>JANNMM010000156.1:0-4499 GCA_031397915.1 Rhodoferax sp.
CAAATGGGCTGGCTCGGCGCTGATGCAAAACGAGCCCTTGGCGCTGGAGATCATCGAGGCGGTCGTCAAGGCCTGCGCGGCACAGCGCGTGCCGGTCACGCTGAAAATGCGTACCGGCTGGCGCCAGGACAACAAAAACGCGCCGCGCATCGCGCTGGCCGCACAAAACGCTGGCGTGGCGATGGTCACCGTGCATGGCCGCACGCGCGAGCAAGGGTATGGCGGGCAGGCGGAATACGAAACCATTGCCGCGATCAAGGCCAGCCTGACCATTCCTGTGGTGGCCAATGGCGACATCGATTCACCCGAACGCGCCCGCGAGGTGCTGCTGAAAACCGGCGCAGACGCGGTGATGATTGGCCGCGCCGCACAGGGCCGGCCGTGGATCTTCCGAGAAATCGCGCATTTTCTGGCCACCGGCACCCACCTGGCGCCGCCCCTGGTGGCCGAAGTCAAACGCCTGCTGGTGGCCCACCTGCACGACCACTACGACCTGTATGGCGAATTTCTGGGCGTGCGCTCGGCGCGCAAACACATCGGCTGGTACGTGAAATCCCTGCCGGGCGGCGCAGCCTTCCGAGACCGCATGAACCAGCTCGAGTGCTGCGAGGTCCAGGTGCTGGCCGTGTCAGAATTCTTCGAAGAACTGGAAACCCGGGCCGAACGAATCCCGGCCACGCCGGCAATAGATGGGCATAATGAAACCGACAACAGCAAGACAATCCTGGAGACCGCTTAGGGCAGCAACATGAGCAAAAAACAAATTGAAGACTGTGTGCGCGCCAGTCTGGAGGCGTATTTCAAAGACCTTCGCGGTGCCCCGCCGGATGGCATTTACGAGATGATGCTGCGTGTGGTGGAGCGCCCCATGCTGGACGTGGTGATGGCGCGCGCGCGCGACAACCAGTCCAAAGCCGCCAAGTGGCTGGGCCTCAACCGCAATACCCTGCGAAAGAAATTGATTGAGAACGAACTGATTTGATGCGCGCGCTGCTTTCGGTATCCGACAAGACCGGCATCGTCGAACTCGCCCGCGGCCTGGCTGCTCTGGGCGCCCAACTCCTCTCCACCGGCGGCACCGCCAAACTCCTCGCCGACAACGGCCTGGCCGTCACCGAAGTGGCCGACCACACCGGTTTTCCCGAGATGCTTGACGGCCGCGTCAAGACCCTGCACCCCACCGTGCACGGCGGCCTGCTGGCGCGGCGCGACTTGCCCGAGCACATGGCGGCACTCGCAACCCACGGCATTGACACCATTGATGTGCTGGTGGTCAACCTGTACCCGTTTGAGGCCACTGTCGCCAAAGCCGGCTGCACGCTGGAAGAGGCCATCGAAAACATCGACATCGGCGGCCCGGCGATGGTCAGGAGCGCCGCCAAAAACTGGAAAGACGTGGCCGTGCTCACCGACGCCTCGCAGTACGCGGGCGTTTTGGCCGAGCTTGAGAAAAACGGCGTGGTAAGCCAGGCGACCAAATTCGCGCTTTCGGTGGCCGCATTCAACCGCATCGCCCAATATGACGGTGCGATCTCCGACTACCTCTCGCGCATCACGCTGGACGAAAAAGGCGGCGCCAGCCACGCCCTGTTCTCCAGCCAGTCCAATGGCCGTTTCATCAAGCTGCAAGACCTGCGCTACGGCGAGAACCCGCACCAGCAGGCGGCGTTTTACCGTGACCTGTACCCCGCGCCGGGCTCACTCGTCACGGCCAAACAGCTGCAAGGCAAAGAGCTGAGTTACAACAACATTGCCGATGCCGACGCCGCGTGGGAATGTGTGAAGAGTTTTTCTGAAACCGCCTGCGTCATCGTCAAACACGCCAACCCCTGCGGCGTGGCCGTGGGCGCCAACGCGCTGCAAGCCTACAGCAAGGCGTTTCAGACCGACCCGACCTCGGCCTTCGGCGGCATCATCGCGCTCAATTGCACCCTGGACGAAGCTGCGGCCTTGCAGATCTCAAAGCAGTTCACCGAGGTGCTGATGGCGCCGGCGTTTACGCCCGAAGCGCTGGCGGTACTTAAATCCAAGGTGAATGTGCGAATTTTGCAGATCGATTTGCCACCATCTCGCGCGCTCGCAGAGGTGGCCGAGGTTGCGGGTATAAGCCCGGCCAAGCTCACCGCCTGGGACCGTGGCTTGAACGCGGTCGATGTAAAACGCATCGGCTCGGGCCTCTTGATGCAAACCGCTGACAACCACGAGCTGGTGCTGGCTGATTTGAAAGTGGTGACGAAACTTCAGCCGACGCCGGCGCAGCTGCAAGACCTGCTCTTCGCGTGGAAAGTCGCCAAATACGTGAAGAGCAACGCCATTGTGTTTTGCAAGGACGGCATGACGATGGGTGTGGGCGCCGGGCAAATGAGCCGGCTCGACTCCGCCCGCATCGCAGCGATCAAGGCGGAGCATGCGAAGTTGTCGCTCAAGGGCACGGCGGTGGCGAGTGACGCGTTTTTCCCGTTTCGGGATGGCCTCGATGTGGTGGTGGACGCGGGAGCTGCCTGCGTCATCCAGCCCGGTGGTTCGATGCGCGACGACGAGGTCATCAACGCCGCCAACGAACGCGGCGTGGCAATGGTCTTCAGCGGCGTGCGGCACTTCCGGCACTGAGCCGAGCGACCTGCGGCCATCACCAAGCCGCGCGGAAGGTTTGACTGGGCTTAAGCCAGCCCCTCATGCTTCAGCGCCTGTGACCGCCGTGGCCATGGCCGTGCCCACCATGACCGCGGTGGCCACTCCAGTTCGACCAGCCCAGGTTCAGGCTCACCCCAATCGGCGGGTAATAGGCGCGGGGGTAAGCGATCGGGTAGGCGATCGGGTAGACCGGTTGCACCACTTGGGTCACCACCTGCGGCTGGCTGTAAACCACGGGTGGCTGGCGGTACACGACTGGCGGCTCGGCGTACACCGGCGGCGCCTCCGTTTGCACTTCGGGCGCGTAGCTGGCTTGCGGCGCGGGCGCTGCGGAACCGACCGGGGTGACCTGCAGGCGCACGGTGGGGCCCGGGTCTTGCGGCATTTGCACGTTGTACTGGCGGCCGTTGAATTCATACACCACGTTGTAGGCGGTGGTTCGGTTTTCGTAGAAGGTTTGTGTGGTGCAGCTTTGCACGTTTTGCGTTTGGGTCTGGCCTCCGCCTTCGATGCGGTCGCCCATCATGGCACCGCCGACCAGGCCGATCAGCGTGGCAATCGCGCGGCCCTCGCCGCCGCCCAGCGAGTTGCCGATGGCACCACCGGCCACGGCACCCATCAAGGCGCCGCCGCCTGATTTCTGTCCTTGCACCTGAACTTGCTGCTGCGAGCAGACCTGGCGCGGCACGGCCACCTGGGTCAACACCGGCGTGCTGGATATGACCCGGCCGACTTCCTGGGCGAAGGCCACCGGCGCCGTCAAGGCACCGGCACCGGCGAACAGGGCGAACACAATGGTCTGTTTCATGGCGAATTCTCCTTGGGTGCGGGCTGGCGCCGCACCACGCGGCCTCAACCTTCCTACCCTCAACGCAAGTCTAGGCCGTCTGGTTGTCAAGATCAATGTCCGCTGGGTAAAGCTGGCGTAACAAAATCACGGATTGACAGAAAAGCCACGTGCACAGCGGGGCTGTCAAACGCATTTTAGGCGGCTTTTTTGACCCATACATACCCAATTTGGGTACGAAAAGGGCAACTTTTAATGAAACTCGGAAAATACTGAAAAAATCGGAACCTAAGTCACGATTTTATTTAATAGTTTGCTATATAAATAGGAGTATTTGAGAGCGCCATTAAACCCGTTTCGGGCCGGTTCTCAAGCCTGCTTCGCAGCTATTTCGGCCAAATCAGCGAAAACCGCCGCGGCGGCGGCGACGGTGGCGGCGATGTCGGCGTCCGAATGCGCGCTGCTGACAAAACCGGCCTCGTACAGCGCCGGGGCAATGTAGACTCCGCGCGCCAGCAGGCCATGAAAAAGCCGGTTGAACCGCGGGCTGTCGGTTTTCATCACCTGCGTGTAGTTTTGGGGCAATTGGGGCATCAGGAAAAAGCCGAACATGCCGCCTTCAGAGTCGCCGCAAAAGGGCACACCCGCCTGGTCGGCTGCGCCCTGCAAGCCAGTCACCAGCGCGCGGGTTTTGCGCGACAGCGTGTCATAAAAACCGGGCTTCTGGATTTCTTTCAGGGTTGCCAAACCACAGGCGGTGGCCACCGGGTTGCCCGAGAGGGTGCCTGCCTGGTACACCGGCCCCAGCGGCGCGAGTTGTTCCATCACCGCGCGTTTGGCACCGAAGGCCGCCAGCGGCATGCCGCCGCCAATCACTTTGCCCAGCACCGTCATGTCGGGCGCGAAGCCGGGAATGGATCGTGCGTACACCGCCTGCGCGCCGCCCAGCGCCACGCGGCAGCCGGTCATGACTTCGTCAAACACCAAAAGCGCGCCGTACTGGCTGCACAACTCGCGGCAGCGTTTCATGAAGGGCACCGAAGCACGCACGAAATTCATGTTGCCGGCGATTGGCTCG
>JANNMM010000182.1:0-5038 GCA_031397915.1 Rhodoferax sp.
AATATAGTATTTATGACTATATTTATAACTAAATTTATGAATAACATGGCTACTACACGACAATTGAATCAAAATCAGCGGATTTGTTAATACTCATGTTAACAATTTAACAGCTGCCATTTGGCGACTTCAAATCCTTACCGCTTCAATGCCGAAACGCCTCCGCCGGCTCCAGCTTGGCCGCGCGCATCGCCGGGTAAATGCCTGACAACACACCGATCACGCCGCCCACCACGGGTGCGAGCATCGGCGCCAACGGGTCCAGCACCGGTGTCCACACCTGGATCGCTGACACGCCGATCACGATCAACACGCCAACGGCCGCACCGATGATGCCGCCGATCACACCCATCGAAGCACTCTCCACCAGAAACTGCGCGGCAATATGCGCCTTGGTGGCGCCAATGGCGCGGCGCAGGCCAATTTCACCGGTGCGCTCCATCACACCCACGAGCGTGATGTTGGCAATACCCAAGGCACCAACGATCAGTGAAAGGCCGCCGAGCATGAGGAACATCACACTCAGGTCAGCCTGCACTTCGTCTTTCACGCGTTTGGGCTCCAGCGGCACCTGCACCTTGAGCGCACGCGGGTCGTCCGGGCGCAAGGCGAGGCTGGACTGGTCGGCAATCAAATAGGCCGCGCCAATCCGCGTTTCGACCACCACCAGGCCCGGCCCCGCGAGGCCAAAATAACGACGCGCCGTGCCCTCGGGAATGATCACCGAACCGAGAATTTCCGGGCGACGGCCCACGTCCCGCAAGATGCCCACCACCATATAGAGCTGGTCGCCAATCGAAATGGCCGGCAGGCGTTCGAGCTGCGTGATGCCCAAACGAACAGCGGCATCGGGCCCGAGCACGGCCACGCGTTCGCCGCGCGTGGAATGGCCCGCGTCCGGGAAGCGCCCGGTTTCGAGCTCGGCGCGCACGGCACGGTACAGGTCGGGCGACGCCGCCCGCACGGCCAGCTTGAAGGCGCTCGGGTTCAACGGGTCTTTCACCGGCGAGGAACTCACCAGCTCGTTGCCCACATCCACATCGCTCATGGTACCGGCGGCCACAACGCCGTTGAGCCGCAACAAGCGGCTGGGCGCGTCCCATGGCATGGCCCTCGGATCAATCAGCCCGGAGGCCGCGCCCGGGCGTGCTGTGACGAAAAGTTCGGTCGCTGCCAGCTGGTCAAACTGGCTGATGATGCGGTTGCCAGCGGTGCGTGTGAGCCCCAAGGTGGCGACCAGCGCCGACATGCCAATCACCACACCCAATACCGTGAGTGCCATGCGGCCCGGCCGGGCAAACATGCCGGCGACAGCCTCGTTGATCAAATCGCGCACCGACATGGCCGAGCGCGAAACGCTGGCGGGTTTGGGCCCGGCCGGGCTGGCCCCATGCGCAGGGGCTTGCGCGGGTGGCATTTGAAGCGAGTTTTGCGGCGCGGGTCGTGGCACCGACTGGTCCGTCAGGCGGCCATCCACAATGCGCACCTTGCGCGAAGCGCGGTCGGCCACATTGGGGTCATGCGTCACGATCGCCAGGGTCAGGCCTTCGCGGTTGAGCTCGCCAAAGAAGTCCAGGATCGACGCGGAGTTGGCCGAGTCCAGGTTGCCAGTGGGTTCGTCACACAACAACAGGCTGGGCTTGCTCACCAATGCCCGCGCGATGGCCACACGCTGCTTCTCACCGCCCGAGAGTTTGAGCGGCAGAAAGTCGGCCCGGTGCGCGAGTCCCACCCGCTTGATCGCCTCCAGGGCGCGCGCCTCTCGGTCCTTGTGGCTTTGTTTGCGGTAGACCTCGGCCAGCATCACGTTCTCCAGCACCGTGCGGTAGGGCAGCAGGTGGAACGACTGGAACACGAAACCAATGCGCTGGCTGCGCAGGCCGGCGCGTTCATCATCGGTAAGTGTGGTGGTGTCGATGCCGTCGATCAGGTAGGTGCCGCTGCTCGGGCGATCCAGGCAGCCGATGATGTTGAGCAGGGTTGATTTGCCCGCGCCCGAGGGGCCGGTGATCGACAGCCAGTCCCCCTGCTCCAGCGTGAGGTCAACGCCGACCAGTGCCTCGACGGCAGGGTCTGTGCCAAAAGAGCGCCCTATTTTCCTGAGCTCCAGCACCTTGGCCGGCGCTTGATGCCCAGCCCTCGTCATTTCGGGTCCGGCGGCTTGGCGGTGTTTGCACTGATCTTTGCGGGATCATCTGCGGCTTTGGGGTTGTTGTAGCCGACCACCACCAGTTCGCCCGGTTCAAGTTTGCCGTTGACGGCGTTAACCTCGATAAACCCGTCGGCCGACAGGCCCGGCGTCACCACCACGTACTCCAGCGAATCTTTGCGCTTCACTTGAACCCGCGAGGTGCCATCCGCCGCCAAAGAGACGGCGCTGTTGGGCACCGCCGTGACCGCGCCTTGCGTCGACTTGATCGGTATCGTGACCCGCACCGAGGCGCCCTCCAGCCGCACCGGTGTCGGGTCGACCTTGATCTCGAGGTACACATGCAGCGGGTCAACGCCTGCCCGCGTACCGGGTGTGCTCGCCACCAGTTGCACCTTGCCGGTGGCCTTCACACCCAGGGCCTGTTCGTCGATGGCAACCGGCATGCCTGGTTTGACCAGTGGCGCGGATTCCAGAGAGAGTGACGAGTCGATCGCCAACTGGTTGTCTGTCACCGTCAGAACAGTTCCCACGGCCGCGCCACCCACCAGCGCCTTGACTTCTTCCACGCGCACTGGCAGCGAGGGTATGAAGACGAGTTCGTCCACCGGAACCTGCACGCCCATTTTGCGTTTCGCCTGTTCCAGGTCAATGCCCAGCTGGCGTGCCCGCTCCGCCGCCAGTTTGGCGTCAACGGCGGCCAGTTTCTGCGCATCCATCGCGGCGCGAACGGTCTTTTCTCCCTCGAGCCGAACCGCTTTTTCTGCAAGGGCGGCTGCCGACTGGGCCGCAGCTGCCTGCTGGATTTTGTCGTTGGCCCCTTGGGCTACCCGCTCCGCCGTTTGAACTGCCAGTTGCCCACCCACCCTGGCACGGTGGGCCGCAGCACGCGCCACTTCGAGTTTCGCATTGGCGGAAATTCGCGCCGTTTCCGGCTGGCGTGGATCAAGCTCCACCACGGCCCGCTCGGCAATCTGCGCGGCGACGTCGGCGTCGGCTGCGCTGTTGCCGTGGGCCGCCTTGGCGCGTTCGTCTTCCACGGTCAGGTTGGCGTCCGCGCGCAGCGATTGCTCCAGCCGCTGCAGCTCGGTGGTTTTGGTGGCCAGATCGACCGCGACGGTGCGGTTGTTGAATTCGGCTGTGGCCCGCGCCGCATCCACCGCCGGGCCCATCGAGAGCAGGGCCGCCATGGCGGCCACCTGGACTTTCTCTGCGTCGGCCCCGTCGCGTTCAAGCGTACGCAACGCTGCAATTTGCTCACGTGTAGGCCCAAAGGGCTCCCAACCCTTTTTCGCGTACCACCGGCTCACGGCAGCGCTGGTTTGCCCATCGTAGACCCCGTCCACCGCGCCAGGGTCGAACCCCATGCGTTTGAGGGCTTGCTCCAGTTGGCGCACATCGTCGCCCGAAGCACCCGGAGCCAGATCGCGGTAAGCCGGCACCTGACCCAGCAGCATAAATACAGGCCGGCCCGAAGCCGTGAGCAATACCGCACCTTCACCCAGCTGGGCATTGCGCGTGGGCAGGGTGGTGATGAGACTGCCTTGCGGCTTCAAACTGGAAGGCGCCAGTGACACCGGTTGCGGCAGGCCAAAACGCGCAGTGCCCCGTGTCACCACATTCGCACCCAAGACGCGCTGCTCGACAGGAACCAGTATGGGAGAGGGCGCCGGTGGCGCGGTGCGTGCGGCCGCGTCGGCCGGCGATTCAATGCGCGAACCAGCCGCCCAGGCGATCAACGCCGCCACGGAAATGGTAGCGAGGACGGAGCTGAGGACGACTATCCGGTTGCCGGTCATGGTTCACTGTACGCCTCGCGCAAACATTTCCTTTTCGATCTGCTCTTCAACTGGCTTGAATATTTTTTCGGCCAGCTCATGGTTTTTAAGGGCAACACGGCGTTCAAAGTTCTGCAGGGTCTTGAAGGCGGCCAGTTGTTCAGCAGACATCTTGTCCACCGTGATGCTTCCGCCCTTGGTCAGGGTATCGAGGCGTTTTCGCACGTCCGGCTCCACCTCGTCCGGGTGGTTGTAGTCGTAGCCATGTTTGCGCATTTCGGCGGCGTATTTGCGCAGTGCGGTTTTCATCCTCGGGTCTTTGTTGACGATGGCGTCTTTGGGGTTGTAATAACTCGCGCTGAGCTGTTCTGCAGAGAAAACCTGTTTCACGGCCTCCAGCGTGCATCCACCAATACGCGAGAAATTTTCGCGCTCCAAACCAATGGCAAACGTCGCGTCGGTGTTCTGGCCCAAGAGTGCGCGGTTGTAGGCTGCCTGACTGACGGGTGACAGACTTTTGAACACGTTGACGTTGCGCTCGCCCAGGCCAACTTTGGCCGGGCTGTACCCGCTGGCCAGTTGCATCGCCTCCCCGGTATACATGGTGGCGGCGCCAAACCCGTGCTTGGCAATAAAGTCCTCTTCGCTCATGCCGGGAAGTTTTTTGTCGGCGCTCATGCCCTTGCGCACGGTTTCGTAGTCGGCCGCGATGTACTCGAACCCCTGCGCCCGCATGCACTTGGCGATGCCTGATTCGACCCGCTCAACATACTGGACCAACTGCTTGGACGTCAGGCCGAACTCGTCCCTTCCAGGCCCGGGCGCCTGTGCGGCCGCGCTGAAGGCAGCCATTGCGGCTGCCGTCAACGTCATTCTTGACAATCTGCCCATCACACCTCCATGCTCGGTCCCGCTCCCCAGCGTCTATTTTTCCACGCCCAGCACTTTTCCGCTGGCCATGTCGATGATCACATCCAGCTCCTTGCCACCCGCAGCGGGCTTCACCTCAACCACGTAACGGTTCGCTCCCATCTTCTTTTCAATCGCCACATCGATGGCCTTACCAGGCACGCGCTTTTCGGCGATCGCTTTGGCTTCGTCCTCTGAGATG
>JANNMM010000200.1:0-13854 GCA_031397915.1 Rhodoferax sp.
TCCCGGCTGGCGGCCTCAATGGCCTCCGGCAGCGCGGCAGCGTCGGTGACGCGGCGCATGCCGCGCCCGCCACCACCGGCGACCGCTGAAGGCCTGGATAAAATTGGCGTTCGGCGCGGCGAACACCACGTCACAACCCAGTGCGAACGACACTCCGGCGCCAGCGGCCACACCGTTGACGCCGCATACCGTCGGGAAACGCAGGTTCTGCAGGCGCCGCGCGGTTACGTTGAAGTTTTGCTCGATCGTTGGGCCCGGGTCGGCACGTTCGATGCGGTTTGGGCCCGGGGTGAAGTCAAACACCGCCAGGTCAGCGCCCGCGCAAAAGCCGCGCCCGGCGCCGGTGAGCACCAGCGCGCGAATGGCCGGGTTGGCCTCGGCTTTGTCGAGTGCCGCCCACAGGTCGCGGTGCATTTCCGGTGTGAAACTGTTCAGGGCCTGCGGCCGGTTGAGCGTGACGACGGCCACGCCGCCCTGTTCGCTGTACAAAATGGTGGATTCGCTCATGGGTTTGTCCTTCAAATGATGTGACAATTTACCATCAAGACAGCACCGCGCTAAGGAGCCATGAATGAGCGATCAACCCCACAAGCCCCACGACAAGCCCCATGAGTTCATTACCGTGCGTGTCGAGGCCGGAAAAGTTGGCGTCATCACACTGAACCGCCCCAAACAGCTCAACGCGTTGAACGCCGGGCTGATGGTCGAGCTCGGCGCGGCCCTGCAGGCCTTTGATGCAGACCAAGGCATCGGTTGCATGGTCCTCACGGGCGGCGAAAAAGCCTTTGCCGCCGGTGCCGACATCGGCGCCATGGCGACCTGGGGGTTTGCCGATGTGTACAAGGCCGACTACATCACCCGTGACTGGGAGACCATCCGCAGCATCCGAAAGCCTGTGATCGCGGCGGTGAGCGGCTTCGCCCTGGGCGGCGGTTGTGAGCTGGCGATGATGTGCGATTTCATCATCGCCGCCGACAACGCACGATTTGGCCAGCCCGAGATCAAGCTGGGCATCATCCCCGGCGCCGGTGGCACGCAACGCCTGCCGCGCGCGGTGGGCAAGGCCAAGGCGATGGATCTGGCGCTCACCGGCCGCATGATGAACGCCGACGAGGCCGAACGCGCCGGTTTGGTCAGCCGTGTGGTGCCGCTGGAGAAGCTGATGGACGAGGCTTTGGGCGCCGCACTGCAGATTTGCGATTTTTCCCAGCTGGCCACCATGGCCGCCAAAGAATCGGTGAACCGCGCGTTTGAAAGCAACCTCAACGACGGCATCATGTTCGAGCGGCGCATTTTTCACGCGCTGTTTGCCACCAGCGACCAAAAAGAAGGCATGGACGCCTTCGTGAACAAACGCAAAGCGGTTTTCAGGAACCAATAGTCTGCAGTAGTCCGCCGTCAACCGGCCGGTTTGTTATAATTTTGCGCTTTGGTGATATAGCTCAGTTGGTTAGAGCGCAGCATTCATAATGCTGATGTCGGTGGTTCAAGTCCACCTATCACCACCAAATTCTTCCCCGGATTCGCCGGGCTTTTTTGCGCCCTCAGGTGACCGCGCCGGTCTTGATGTCCCAACCGAACTTCACCGGGGTGCCCAGGGTTCCCCGTGGATCCTGGGGCTGGTAAGCGACGGCGATCTTCGCGTACGCCATGGCGCCGCTTTCCATCACGGCGTCGCCACCAGCGCTGGCGGCCACCGAGGTGATGATGACGTCGGTGAGGGTGATTTTCAGGAAGTCTTTCTGGCCTTCGCCCGCCTTGCGGACACTCAACACCACCGACTTGACCCGTTTGCCCGAGGCGCAGAGTTTGGCGAGAATTGGCGAGGCCTTGTCGTACAGGTGCATGAAGTGGAAGTCGCCCGGCGTGGCCTTGCCAACAGCGGAGCCCCCACCTGCGCCGCCCGCACTGGATGGGCCGGCGTTGCTGACACCCCAGCTCCAGCTCAGGGCTTCGATCTCGCCCTTGTGGTCCTTGTCGGTGGATTCGCCCTCAATTCCGTCAAACTTGATGTGCGTGGTGGTGGCCATGTTTGCCTCGCCGTGTCTGTTGGGCTGCAAACGGTACTCCAAGGCACCGGGATCGTCAACGTCCGCCCACCGCAAATCACCGGGGCAGGGGCGTTCTTTGTTCGATCAGCTCGATGGCCGCAGTACTCAGCACCTGCAGGTGCTGGATTTGTTCCTGGGTGATTTTTCGGGGGCTCATGTCGTAAGCGCACAAGGTGCCCAGCGTAAGCCCCCGTGACGTCAACCTGGCGGCGGCGTAAAACCGTACAAACGGTGCGCCAACCACCATCGGGTGGCTGGCAAACCGCGGATCCAGCAAGGTGTCTTCCACCACGATCACGTCTTTTGAGGTCTGGAAAAAAACCTCGCAAAAGGAGGTGCTGGCAGGGGATTCGCTGCTGGGCAACCCGACACAGGACTTGAACCAGTCGCGGTCATCGTCCAGCAGATTCACAATGGCAACCGGCACTTCAAGGCCCGACGCCAGCAGGCGCGTCAGGTCATCAAAGGCCTGCTCGGCCGACGAGTCCAGGATCATTTGGCGGCGCAGTTCGGCCAGCCGGGCGGGGTTATTGCGCATGGGCGAATTGTAGGTGGGGCAGCAATTGCCACCTGAAACAAAACGTCAAAACCGCCATCGACCCGGCTCAACGGCGCGGGAACGTCACCACGTGGTCAACTTCCGCGCGGATGCCGATCCACTCGCCGAGTTTGTGGTCGTGGTGGCTGGGCACGTGGGCCATGACTTCCTGGCCATCCTGCAGGCGCAGGGTGTAGAGGAATTCCGAGCCGCGAAAGGCCTTGCGCAAAATCTCTGCCTTTACCGGGGCGTCATCGTCGTGCACGATGTCGTCGGCACGCAGCAGCACGTCACATTCACCGTTCGGGAACGCACCGGGCAGGGGGCACTCCATCACGTCAACCAGATCGCCCAGCGGCGTTTGCACAACCACTTCACCCGCCACTTCGACTATGCGTGCCGGGGCAAACACGCCGTGGCCGATGAAGTCGGCGACGAAGCGCGTGGCCGGGCGGTGGTAAAGCGAATAGGCGTCGTCCCATTGGTGCAGCAGGCCCTCATGCATCACGCCGATGGTGTCGCCAATGGCAAACGCCTCGAGCTGGTCGTGGGTCACAAACAGCGCGGTGGCGCCGGCAGCCTTGAGGATGTTGCGCAGCTCGTGCGCCAGCCGTTCGCGCAGGTCAACGTCGAGGTTGGAGAAGGGCTCGTCAAGCAGCAACAAGTGGGGTTTGGAGGCCATGGCACGGGCCAGCGCCACACGTTGCTGCTGGCCGCCTGAGAGTTCGTGCGCAAAACGCTTTTCCGAGCCTTCCAGTCCGACCAGCGCCAACACCTCGGCGACGCGGGCGCGGCGCACCGGCTTGGGCCAGTGGTGGATGCCGAAACCGACGTTGTGGCGCACATCCAGGTGCGGAAACAGGGCGTAATCCTGGAAAACCATGCCGATGCGCCGCTCCTCCGGCGGCAGGCTCACACTGGCGCTGCTGACGGTTTGGCCCGAGAGCTTGATGTGTCCGCCAGCAACCGTTTCAAGACCGGCCACTGCCCGCAGCAAGGTGGTCTTGCCGCAGCCTGAAGGGCCGATCAGCACACCAATATCACCCGTGCGAAGACCGAAGGAAACATCCCGAACAGCCGGATGTGAGCGGCCGGGGTACTGCACCTTGAGCTGGTTGATTTCAAGAAACATGGGCTGGATTCTAGGCGGCGTGGCAAGTCAAATGCGTACAATTCTCATTTACAAACCACTGATTGCATGGTCCAACGCCGCTTTCGCCACCTGTCTCACCACATCCTGATGGCCTTGCTGGCTGCCGCTTTGCTGCTGCCCGTACTGGCTGTTTTTGCGGCCTGGTTGCCGTTGGGGCCACAAGCAGGTGAGGCTTACCTGGTGCTGGGCGAGATGGCGCAGACTGTGTTGCCCGCGTATGCCGTCACAACAGTCGTGTTGTGTCTGGCCGTGGGGCTGGGGGTAGCGGTTTTGGGCACGGGGGTGGCGGCGGCCGTCACTTTGTTTGATTTCCCGGGCCGCCGGTTTTTCGAATGGGCTCTGCTGTTGCCCCTGGCCATGCCGGCTTATGTGGTCGCTTACGCCTACACCGATTTTCTGCAATTCGCCGGCCCTGCGCAAACCGTGTTGCGCGAGGCATTGGGGCTGGAGGGGCGGGTGTTGCCTGAGGTGCGCAGTCTGGGTGGGGCGATCTGGGTTTTCACGTTTGTGTTGTACCCATATGTGTACCTGCTGGCGCGCACGGCCCTCACCGAACGCGCTGTGCACCTGATGGAAGCGGCGCGGCTTCTGGGCGCGTCCATGCGCCGGCGTTTGCTCAAAGTCGCCTTGCCGATGGCCCGCCCGGCGGTGGCAGCAGGCATGGCACTGGCACTGATGGAGACGCTGGCGGACTTTGGCGTAGCCAGTTATTTCGGCATCCAGACCTTCACTGCCGGAATCTACAAAGCCTGGCTGTCGATGGACAACCGGATTGCCGCCGCGCAACTGGCGACGTTTTTGCTCATCCTGGTGGCGCTGCTGCTGCGACTGGAATACAAGGCGCAAAGCCGCATGCGTTTTGCCGCAGTTCAGGGCGGCTCGGATTCGGCTGCGGCGCGTTTGCCGGTGCTGCAAGGCAGGGCCCGCATTGGCGTGACGGCCTTGTGCGCAGCGCCCGTGTTGTTCGGTTTTGTCTTGCCCGTGCTGTTCATGCTGCGCCCGTTGGTGGCGCAAGGTGGCGAGCTTCCTTGGGGCCGCTTTGCCGAATGGGCGTTCAACAGCCTGCGCCTGGGCGCGCTGACTGCTGTGCTGGCGGTGGCGCTGGCCCTGGTCCTGGCCTTCAGCGTGCGCCGGGGCGCGGATTTTTTCAACCAGGCGGCGATCCAGCTGGTGGGGTTGGGTTATGCCATCCCCGGCGCGGTGGTGGTGGTGGGGCTGCTGTTGCCAGTGGGTTGGCTGCAGGCCGCTTACCCGCAAAGTGGCATTGGCCTGGTTGTCACCGCAACCTCGTTGGGGCTGGTGTGGGCGTATCTGGTGCGGTTTTGCGCCGTCGCCCTGCAGTCGGTACAAAGTGGCTACGCACGCATCCCGGCCAGCCTTGACGATTCGGCGCGCATGTTGGGTACTGGCGACGTGCGCCTGGCGCTCACCGTGCATTGGCCCCTGCTGAAACGATCTACCGCCGCTGCCGCCTTGCTGGTGTTTGTCGACGTGATGAAAGAGTTGCCGGCCACGATGGTGCTGCGCCCCTTCAACAGCGACACGTTGGCCGTAGTGGCCTACCAGCTCGCGCGGGATGAACGGCTGGGCGAGGCGGCGCTGCCATCGCTGGCCCTGGTGTTGGTGGGTCTGCTGCCCGTGATCCTGCTGAGCCGGACCCTGAGGGCCACGCGGTTGAAGCCGCAGCGGTAATATCACGCCCATCATGGCCCAATCCTCTCCATCTGCGGCAAATGGCACTGCCCTCGAACCCGATCAGGTGTTCGAGCAGGCCGCTGACCTCTTCAAACTGATGGCAGCGCCCATGCGCCTCAAGATCATCAGCAGCCTGTGCAATTCGGAAAAAAACGTGGGCCAGCTGCTCAGTGAAATCAACACAACGCAGCCGAACATGTCACAACACCTGAACACGCTTTACCAGGCTGGCGTGCTGGACAAACGCCGCGACGGCGTACAGATTTTCTACCGCATCGTGGACGACCGCGCCGCCAAAATGTGCCGAGCGGTGTGCATGCAGATCGCCATAGAAGGTGATCACTATTCGATTTGAAGCCAGGCAAAAAGGCCAGGACGTAAATGCACGGGTTTGTCCGCATCGGGTGACAAGGCTGGAAGTATTACCATTTACTTATATAGATTTGCGAAGCCAGAATTTTGAACAAGGAGCGAAGATGACCAAACCTGCCATTCACCTTGCGTTGCCACTAGCGCTGGCGGCATTCTGCGGCGGCGCGCTGGCGCAGTCCGCCGCACTGGAGGCCCGCAGCCTGGCGGCCTCGTGCGCCAACTGCCACGGCACCAATGGCGCAGCCGCGCCGGGCATGGTGGCGCTGGCCGGGTACGACAAAACGGGTCTGGTCAAGGCCATGGCCGACTTCAAATCCGGCGCCCGCCCCGCGACCATCATGCACCAGCTGTCCAAGGGGTACAGCGAAGCGCAGATCGACGCCATTGCCGGTTATTTCGCGGCGCAGAAAAAATAAGGGGAACGCCATGACACAAACACTCAATCGCCGTTCGCTTCTCAAAACCTCGGTCAGCCTGATGGGCGCCGCCGGCACGCTGGGCCTGATGGCCGGCTGCGCAACCGGTGGCAGCGGCCCCAAAGTGGTCGTCATCGGCGGCGGCTACGGAGGCGCCACGGCGGCCAAGTACGTGCGCATGTGGTCTGACTATGGCATCAGCGTCACCCTGGTCGAGCCCCATGCGGCGTTCGTCAGTTGCCCGATCTCCAACCTGGTCTTGGGCGGCAGCAAAACCATGGCCGACATTACCACGCCTTACGACAACCTCTCGCGCCGCCATGGCGTCACGGTCGTGCGCGACATGGTCACGGCGATTGACGCCGACAAACGCACCGTGAAACTTGCCGGTGGCAGCGAGTTACCTTACGACCGATTAATCGTCTCACCCGGTGTGGATTTCATGTGGGAAAGCCTGCCCGGCATGAACCGCCCGGGCGCGCAAGACAAAATCCTGCACGCCTGGAAAGCCGGGCCGCAAACCGTCGCCCTGCGTCGGCAACTCGAAGCCATGCCCGATGGCGGTGTTTACGCCATGTCGATTCCGCTGGCCCCTTACCGCTGCCCGCCCGGCCCTTACGAGCGCGCCTGCCAGATCGCCAGTTATTTCAAGACCGCCAAGCCCAGGAGCAAGGTGCTGGTTCTGGATGCCAACGACGACGTGACCTCCAAAGGCCCGCTCTTCAAAAAGGCCTGGGCCGACCGTTACGCCGGCATCATCGAGTACCGCAACAAGCACACGGTAGTTGACGTCGACGCGGCGACCAATACGCTGAAGTTTGAGTTCAACAATGACCAGAAGGCCGACGTGCTCAATGTCCTGCCTGCCATGCGCGCCGGCGAAATTGCCGTCAAATCGGGCTTGGCCACGGCCAACCGGCGATGGTGTGAGGTGGACTTCCTGACTTTCGAATCCAAAGCCGCGAAAAACGTCCACGTGCTCGGTGATTCGATTCAGACGGCGGCGCTCATGCCCAAGAGTGGGCACATGGCCAACCAGCATGCCAAGACCTGCGCGGCAGCGGTCGTCGCGTTGCTGGGTGGCCAAACGCCGAACCAGAATCCGATCTATAACAACACTTGCTACAGCTTTGTCAGCCCTGACGAAGTGGTGCACGTCTCCAGCGTGCATGCCTACAACGCCACCGGCAAAACCATGACGGTAGTAGCCGGCGCGGGTGGGGTTTCCGCTGCGGCCAGCCCGCTGGAAGGTACTTATGCCTTTGGCTGGGCGCAAAACATCTGGGCCGACTCGCTGGCTTGAAACAACCCGTGGCAAACAATTGGGGTCAGATTCCAATTAACCATGCGAAGAATGCATACTTAATTGGAATCTGACCCCAATTAATTTTTTTCATGACCTCGCGGCTTATTCGATGCTTGTTGGCGGCTTTGCTGGCGCTAGGCCTCGCGGCCTGCGCCAGTTCCTTCAGTCCTGACGGCCCGGCGATTGAGCCCCGTCGGGTTTCGAAATCGGCGTGGATCGTGCAGGGCCTTTCGGCCCAGGGGTCGCCGCAAAACCAGAATTTCATCTCCAACGCCGGTTTTGTCATCACGCCAGCGGGCGTGGTGGTGATCGACGCGCTGGGCTCGCCGGTTTTGGCGACCAAGCTGCTGGCCGAGATCAAGAAAATCACGCCGTTTCCGGTGACACACGTGATCGTGACGCACTACCACGCCGACCACATTTACGGCCTGCAAGTGTTCCAGGCCGCCGGCGCACGCATCCTCGCGCACGTGAAGGGGCGCGACTATGTGGGCTCGGATCTCGCGGCCAACCGGCTCGAAACGTCCCGCCAGGAAATCGGCCCCTGGGTAGACGCCCAGACCCGCGTGGTCCCCGCAGATGACTGGCTGACCGGCCCGCGCGAGCTGACATTGGGTGGCCTTCGCATCCAGATCAAACCCATGGGTCCGTCGCACACGCCTGAAGATCTGGCGGTGTTTCTGCCCGATGAAGAAGTGTTGTTCGCAGGCGACCTGGTGTTTCGCGGGCGCATTCCGTTCGTCGGCCAGGCCGACAGTGGCCGCTGGGTGAATGCCTTGAACGACATGCTGGCGCTGCGCCCGAAGGTCGTTGTGCCGGGCCACGGCGGCGCCAGCACGCAAGCCGTAGCCGACATGGAACTTACCCGCGCCTACCTGGCCCACTTGCGACTGAGCATGGGCAAAGCCGCCAAGAACATGGACCCGTTTGATGAGGCCTACAAAGCCACCGATTGGTCCGCGTTCGAGAACGTGCCGCTGTTTGGCGTGCTCAATCGGGTCAACGCCTACAACACCTATTTGCTGATGGAGCGGCAAGCCGATTGAGCATGAGGCGCGCCACCAGGCCCACCCGCAGGCAAGCAGCCTCAGTGCTGGTGGCGGCTTGGCTTGTGGCGGCGAGGCCGGCATGGGCCGCGCTGGCCAGTTTCCCGGTGCCCGTATCGCTGCAGGATGAACTGGCACTGGCGCTGGGTGCCCGGGAGCCTCTGGTGGTGATGGTCAGCCTGGACGGTTGCCCTTTTTGCAAAATCGCCCGCGAAAACTACCTTGCGCCGCTGGTGCGCGAGCAGGGCCTGCGTGTGGTGCAAATCAACATGCAGCACAAGGCGCCGGTCAAAGACGTCCGGGGCGCCAGCAAAACCCAGGAGCTACTCATTGCCGAGCTCAAAATCAACATCGCCCCGACCCTGATTTTTTATGGCCGCAACGGTGCTGAAGTGACCGAGCGGCTGGTTGGCATCGGTTCAGAAGACTTTTACGGGGCGTACCTGGACCAGCGGGTGGCAACCGCCCGCGCGGCCGTGCGCAAATAATGGGCGTCTAACGAACGGCCTCGAAAAAGCGCCCGTCGTAATAGGCACCGGCCGGTTGCAGCTTCTTGCCCGGTTGACCATATTTCTCCCGCAGTTGCACCACCGTGTTGGCGCCTTTCAGGTCGATGCGGGCGGTTTTTTCGAAACCCGACTTGGCGTCCAGCAAGATGCCGTAAGACGTTTCTGCCGCCTGCGGGGTGCTGTTGGGTACGTTCTTCATGAACAGCGCCAGCGCCGCTGGTTTGTTGGCCGGGTTGTAGAGCCAGTTCAGCGACTCCTGGTAGGCCTTGATGTAGGCCGTGACCGCTCGCGGGTTTTGGTTGGCCCAAGTCTTGCGAACGCCCGCCACCAGGCCCTGGTAATTGCCCAGCGCTTCCGACGCATCGACCAGCACGTTGGCTCCCTGGGCCTTGGCTATCACATCAAAAGGCGCGATCAACATGGTTGCAGCATGTTTCTTTTGCACCAGGTCGTTGTAGCGTTGCAGCACGCCACCGGCTGAAACCGTGGTGTAGTCGCGGTTGATCTGCATGCCATTGCGCGCCATGATTTCCAGCAGCACAAAGGCGTAGCCGGTGGTGAGCGAATCAACCGACAGCTGCTTGCCCTTGAGCTCGCCCACCGTGCGTACATCACCCGTGCTGGCGAGGCGCAAAAAGCCATTGTCGGCACCCATCACTGCCACCAGGTCGCTGCCGTCGGCACCCGGCGCGCCTTGCCCTTCACGGTAGGCAATGATGTTGTCCAGCGCGGTCATGGCGATGTCAAAGTCGCCTTTGATGAGCCCGGTGAGCTGGAAGGTCGAATTGGGCGTGTTGATGGTCTTCACGTCCAGAGCCTGGCGTGCAAAAAAGCCCTGTTCCTGCCCAACCCAGATCGGCCAGTTGAAGCCGCCCGGGAAGATGATGACTTTGAGTTCCTGCTTCACCAACGGCACGGGCTGCGGCGCATTGCCCGTTGTGGTGCAGGCGGCCAGCAGGCCGGCAGTCAACAAAAGCGCGAAGTTGCGTAGGGTGAGCATGGGTTCCTTCGGGTTGTGGCAGTTCGTGAACGGATGAAGCCAGGTTCGACAAGTGGCCCTGGCAAAGGCAGTTCAGGATAACGCAAGCGCTGGGCAAATGCGCGGTTCTGTGCGCCATCGCACAGAACGCGGTCCGGGAACGCAGCAACATCGCGTCGAACAGATTGCTTTCTTCAATGGTGATTTTTTTTGACACAAGGACAATGAACATGCAACAGATCAAAGACCTGATGAGCCGCGACGTGAAAGTCATCAACCCGGACATGACCATCCGCGACGCTGCACAAAAGATGCGTGATGGCGACTTCGGGATGATGCCGGTTGGCGAAGACGACCGCATGATCGGCACGATTTCGGACCGCGACATCGTGATCCGCGCCATTGCCGAAGGCATGGACGGCGACACCAAAGTCCGGGACGTGATGTCTGATGGCATTGCCTGGACTTACGAGGACGATTCGGTCGAAAAGGCGGTCAAGACCATGAGCGAGCGCCAGGTGCGGCGTTTGCCGGTGGTTGACCGCGACAAGCGCCTGGTCGGCATCGTCGCTCTGGGTGACTTTGCGGTCGAGCGCTCTGAAATACAACCGGCTGCCCGGGCGCTTTCTGAAATCTCCAAACCATCTTGATTTATCCGGTTAGCAAATCCACCTGATTCCGCCCTGCAAACTGGGCAGGGCCACCCAAGCGATCCCAAGGAACCCCATGAAACCGCCAAAGAAACCCGGCAAAACCCAAGCACCTCCTCCGCCCTTGAACCCGCAGCAGTTTCCACTGCAAGCACAGACCGACGCCACCACTGGTCGGGACGAGGTCCGCGCGCAATCGCACGTGCCGGCGCCGCGCGAATCGATGCGCCCTGCGGAGCGCTCAGGCAAGGGTCGCGGCGGGAACTGACGCACCCGCGATCGGCGTTGCTTTTTCTGCGTGACAGCGCCGACCCTCGGTGCAACACCCCGCCGGATTGAAAAATTGTGTCAAAAGCGCACAATGGGCTCAGCTTTCAGGAGGTGACTTATGCCCAACAGCAGTTTGCCCACTTTTCGCTTGTCCGCCGGGACCTCGATCGCCCAGGCGCAGCCGCCCCAGCAGGAGCGCGTCACACTCGAGTCGCCCGGGCGAGCGGTGATGACGGACCTGACCCAGGTGCGCGCCGCCACGGTGCAGCCCGACACGGCCCTCGGCCCGGCCGAACTCATGATGATTCACCAGGGCGTGCGCCTGCTCTTCGTGGTGACGCAGATGCCCGGCGTGGACGGCATCGTCACCGCTGCCGACGTGCAGGGCGAGAAACCACTGCGCCTCGTGGGCCAACGGCTGGTGAAATTTGAAGACCTCACGGTGGCTGATGTGATGACCGCCTTGCCCGACATGGACGCGATTGACTATGCCGCGCTGGGCCGTGCCAGCGTGGAGCAGGTGATTGCAGCCATGGCCCGCAGTGGCCGCGCGCACATGCTGGTGATCGAGTCGGCCGGCGCTGCGGCGCCCAAACGCATCCGTGGCGTGATTTCGAGGACCCAGATCGAGCGGCAGATCGGCCGGCAACTGCCGGACACCGGCATGGCCACCAGTTTTGCCGAAATGAGCGCCGTGTTGACCTGAGCAGGCCAGCGCTCAGGGTGTGACGGCCAAGGCGTGAAGGTCAGGGCGTGAAGGTCAGGGCGTGAAAATCAGGGCTTGATGTAAGCGTATCTCTCGCAGCTTTGCAATTGCCCAATGCGCACCACACCGGAAGGGGTGAAAGCCGCATCCATGTTGAATTGCGATTTTTTGAGGTCGCGGTTTTGCAAGGTGATTTCACACACCTCAAATGTTACGCCGCGGGCCTTCAGGGCGCTGACCAGAGAGCCGTAGTCGACGTTCGGGTTCTTCGGGTCTTTCGCGCCTTCAAACAGGAAGTCAACGCCTTGCGCGTGGGTGACCACGGCGATTTTGGTGTCGGGCGCCACGTCCAGGTGGTTGCGGATGTTGCGCAGGGCCTTGGTGGCCTGAACCCCGGCGTCGTCAATGTGGTAGACCGCTTTGTCCTGCGCCAGGGCCGTGCCGTGCACCGAGAAGCACAACACCACGAAACTGGCCAGGGTGGCGATGCGGCGGAATAAATTTCTCATGGGCTGCTCCTGAAAAGGGGTGAAATTAACTTGCGTATTAACATTTAGAGCATTTTTCAGTAATTGTTAACATGGAAGTTAATTATTTAAAGGAAATCATCAAAAATGCGTCGATTCAAGAAAAAAGTGGCACTCAAGTCACGATTTTATTTAATAGCATGCTACTAAAAACATAGCATTCAAGGTGAGCGCCCGAAATTGGCCGGGTTTAGCGCCCGGTATGGACACCGGTTGAAACGGGCGGGTAGGGGCATTCACGATGGGCTCACGAAGACTCTACCGCAAACGCCAGCCCCGCGCGTGCCTGCAAGCGCCGCACCAGCGTGAGGCCCATGGCGGCGCCGGGCGTCCACACGCCGCCTGCGGTCATGGTGCAGTCCACGTCCTGCGCCAGGCACAGCGCACTCTCGGCAATCAACTTGCAGGTCGAGCCATAACCCGGGTCGCGGTCGCCGGTCACCACGGCGCCCAAGTGCTGGCCGCTGGTGGTTTCACCACTGAACAGCACTTCGTAGCGCCCGTTGTCGCGGGCCTGCTGGTTGGGGCCCTGGCCGGGTTTGGGCAGGGCGAACCGGCGGATCAGCGCCCGGGTGGGGCCGAACCCCAGCAAGGCATTCTGTACGCGGGTGGTGCGCGCCAGCGCCCGGGCGCGTTGCTCGCCAGCCTTGCCGCTGCCCGTGAGCATGCGTTCGTCGTAGAGAAAATCGCGGCCCCAGGGGTGGCCGCGCAGGGCGTTGGTGCGGTGCACGTTTTTGGTGTTGATGGCGGCCATCACAAAGGGGCCGCTCCAGGCCTTGGTGGCTTCGTCGTACTGCGCGCTGTCGCCTTCGGGCTGGTCGGGCCCCCGAAAGCCGGGCGTCAATGCAAACGGGTCGGCCAGGGTTCGGGCCAGGGCAGGGGTGCGGGCGATTTGCTCGAGTGTGCCCATCAGGCTGGCTGCGGTGCCACCCGAAAAACCGCCCTTCATCACGCGCACGCGACCGCGCACACGTTGCAGCGGCAAATGGAAGCGCTCTTGCGCCTGCGCCTGCAGAAAGGTCACGCCCAGGTCAAACGGAATGGAATCAAAGCCACATGAAAACACAATGCGCGCGCCGCTGGCTTCGGCCAGGCCCTGTAGACGCGGGATCATGTGCGCCATCCACAAGGGTTCGCCGCACAGGTCTAGGTAGTCAGTGCCGGCTTCGGCGCAGGCCCGCACGAGGGGCTCACCATATAGCTGGTAAGGCCCCACTGTGGTGATCACCACCTTGGTTTGCGCCACCAGGCTTTTCAACGCGCCCGGGGCTGCGGCGTCGGCGACGATCAGGGGTACCTCGTCGCCCGCACCGATGTCGTGGCGCACTTGCCGCAGTTTCTCCAGGTTGCGTCCGGCCATGGCCCAAGTGACTGCGGGCTCACCCGGCTGTTTGCCACGAGCCCCATAACGGCCGTGCAGGTACTCGGCCACCAGGCGCCCGGTAAAGCCGGTTGCACCAAAAACGATGAGGTCATAGGTTTTTGAGGTCATGGTCGTGGGCCTATTCTGCGGTGAATTGGGCGGGCGCACCAGTCCCCCTGTGCCTAGTGGCATCGGGTAAGTCCTGATGGAACCCTTCGCAATCGCCTTTATATTAGTACATTCGAATATTAAGATATAAAGCCTCACAAGCCA
>JANNMM010000230.1:0-3492 GCA_031397915.1 Rhodoferax sp.
GCCAACCCAGGAGCCGATTCATGGGACTGATTTTGCTTGAAGCCCTCGGCGCCCTGGTGCTGCTCTTGCTGATCGTCTGGTGGACGATGTTCTCAGGGCGGAAAAAAGGCGAGATCGATGACAAAACGCCAGAAGCGAAGCCCAGGAAGAAGCCTGACCATTTGGAATAGTATTTGGCAAAAATATTGTTCAAACCGTATATTGTATGTTATTTGCATATAATATATACAAAAATATATTAAATACTATAGCATTGAATGTAATTAAATCGTGACTTAAGAAGAATAAATTTTATATAATTTAATCTTAATATAAATAAATCAGATCAATAAACTCCAATTTGGGTGCGATTAGGTCGGCAATGGCGCCGCTCAAACGCCGCGAAGCAAATTCGCCAGTTCCACGGCGGACTTGGTCTCCATCTTTTCAAACACGCGGGCGCGGTGCACTTCCACAGTGCGCACGCTGATGCTGAGCTGGTCCGCAATCAGTTTGTTGGGCAGGCCCTGCACCACCAGTTGCATCACGTCGCGCTCGCGGTCGGTCAACTCCTGCAGGCGGGTTGCGAGCTCGGTGCGCTGGCGATTTTGCGCAAGCGTTACCGACGACGCCTTGAGCGCTTGTTCGATCCGGTCCACCAGGGCGTTGTCAGAAAACGGCTTTTCGCAGAAATCAAAGGCCCCGCGTTTGACCGCCGCCACCGCGGTTGGCACGTCGGCATGGCCGGTCAGGAAAATCACCGGCATGGCCTCGTGGTGGCGCCGCTCGAGCAGCCAGTCAAAGAGTGCCAAGCCACTCATGCCGGGCATGCGCACGTCCAGCAACAGGCAATTCGGCTGGTCGCGCGTCAGGCCGCGCTCCACCAGGGCGATGAAACTTTCGGCGCTGTCAAAGACCTCGCTCGGGCAGTTGCGGGTGCGCAGCAGCCAGGCCAGGGCATCGCGCACCCCCGCGTCGTCGTCCACAATGAATACACAGGCGTCCAGGCTGGGTTGCATGGCCGGATCTTAGGTGATGCTCAGGCCACGCCCGGGGGCGCCACGCCCGGCAGGGTGAAGGTGAACACAGTGCCTCGCGGCCGGTTGGGCTCAAAGTCCAGAGAACCACCATGCTGCTCAACCACGGTGCGGCACAGGCTCAAGCCCAGCCCCATGCCTTCGGCCTTGGTGGTGAAAAAGGGCGTGAACAGCTGTTGTTTCACGACTTCGGAAATGCCTGGTCCGAAATCAGCCACGCTGAAGGCCAGCCAGTTGCTTTGCCCACGCACCGTGACGCGGGCCACGCGCAGCACCAGCAGGCGCTCGTGGCCGCCGGGCGTGTCCATCGACTGCATGGCATTGCGCGCCAGGTTCAGCAGCACCTGCTCGACCATGGTGCGGTCGCAGCGAGCCATCGGCGCGTCAGGCTCGACCCGGGTTTGCACCTGAACCGACAACTTGCGCGCCTGCAGGCTGATGAGGGGCCCGACTGAATCGAGCAGCGACTGCGGCGTCACGTCTTCGCGGCTGCGGTCACGCCTGCGCACGAAGTCGTTCACACTTTTGATCACTTTGCCGGCGCGTTCGGCCTGCTCGGCAATTCGCTGCATGGCCAGTTCCAGCTCGCGCCGCAGGCCCGGTGCAACATCAACCTGAGCTTGCGGACCAGTGCCCTGGGCGGCTGCTTCTAGCAGGTTGACAGAACCGGTGGCGTAACTGGCGATCGCTGCCAGGGGCTGGTTGAGTTCGTGGCTGAGCAGCGAGGCCATTTCGCCCACAGTGGCCAGGCGCGCAGTGGCCGCCAGGCGCTCCTGGCTGGCGCGCGACTGCTCCTCGACCCGCCGCTGCTCGCTCATGTCCAGAAAAGCACTCATCCAGCCGGTCTGGCGCCCTTCGGCGTTGATCAGCGGCGCTTCAATGATGAGCACCGGAAACAGGCTGCCATCCTTGCGCATGAAGACCGACTCAAAGCCTTCCCGTGGCGGCGCGTTGCCGGCCAGACGGATCGCCTGGCGCTGGGCGTACTCATCGATCAGGGCGGTCGGCCAGTAAGGCGCCGGGCCGCTTTGCGTCAGCTCGGCGGGGCTGAATCCAACCATCTGGCAGAACGCCGGATTGACATAGGTGGTGGTGCCGGCCAGATCGCGCGCGCGCAGGCCTGTGACCAGCGAATCTTCCATCGCTTTCCTGAACGCCAGGGCTTCAGCCAGGTCGCGTTCGGCGCGCAGGCGCCTGCGGATGTCCTTGCCCAGGAGTGCGAGCACGGAAATCAGGGCGATCGCCATGGTCGTGACGAGTGCGGTCAGGACGTTGGGGAACAGGTCCGGCGCGCCACGCCAGCTGCTCATGCGCAGGATCATGTTGCTGCCGGGCAGATCCAGCACCTGCTGGGTCGAAAACACGCGGCTGCCACGCGGCCCGTCGCCGCGCACGGCAAGGCGTGTGCCGTCGGCCTCGATGAAGGATACGTCCTGGTTGTGCGTGAGCTGGCGCGACAGCAGCTCGTTGAGCATTTCCTGCAGCGAGTAGGTGGCCACCAGAAATCCAGCGGCTCGGCCCAGGCCGGACAAAGGCAGGCACAGGTCGATGACTTCCAGGCCGCGACCGTTTGTTTGCGGCACAAAGTAACTGTTGGAGTAGGCCGGGCCGCTGTACTTGCGTGCGGCTGCGCAGGCCTGCGAGACATCGATTGAAGCAATCTCGCGTCCGAGGGGTTCGAACGCCTGCGGGTGAAAGGGTGACTCTGCGAAAGCGCGCACACCCAGGTCGGCCGCGCGCCACTCCAGGCGCACCATCTCGCGGTGTTCGCGCAGCAATGCAGTGGTGCCAGCGGTCCAGGCCTGCCGGTCGGGCTCGCCGTATTGCAGCGCTTGCAGGCTGTGCAGGTTGCGCGTCATCGCCGTGCGGATGTCAGTGACCGCCTCGGCGGCATCGCGTTCGAGTTTGTCCTGCACCTGGCTGGCTTCATACCGCCCGGCCAGCCAGACGAGCATCACCAAAAGCGCCGCCACCAAGGCTACCAGCAACAGCCACAGAAGGCGCCGGCGGGTGCCCCAACGCGGGTGGTCGCCCTCGCCCATTGCCGCTCGCGCTACGGGTACAGGCGCGGCGCGCGCGTCTGGAATGGCGCTCACAACACGCGGTGCTGCAGCGCCGGCAATTGGGCCTGTGCGTTCTGCCGGGCGACGATGGCCAATTCGCCGCACACCACCCCGGGCGCCTGGGCCTGTTGCGCCAAAACCGTGCCCCAAGGGTCAACCAACAGGCTCTGGCCCCAAGTCGTCCGCCCGTTTTCGTGCAGGCCGCCCTGCGCCGCGGCTGCCACAAACGCCTGGTTTTCAATCGCGCGCGCCCGCAGCAACACCTCCCAGTGCGCCCGCCCGGTCACATGGGTGAATGCGCTCGGTACCAGCAGCAGATCGGCACCTTCGCGGGCATAGGCGCGGTACAGCTCGGGAAAACGCAGGTCATAACAAATGCTCAGGCCGACCCGCCACAGGTGGCCGTCGCGTGA
>JANNMM010000242.1:0-14363 GCA_031397915.1 Rhodoferax sp.
GGTTGGCTTTTTTTCTGCTTGACTCCTGCACGCCATAAGGCGCTCCAGTCCCGGGGCTGGGGGGACAAAACAACATCGTCGCCCAACATCCGGATGAAGACTTCCTTCATCTCGGGTGAAAAACGGAGCTCGAGCGGAATCGTGACGACTTGCGCCTGGTTGTTTTAGTGCCTCGCCGCTTGATCGTCAGGTAATCACGCTGGCCTGCACGCGACCGGTATGCCGGCGGATCTGGGCCAAATCTCCGGCCAGGGCGATTAGCTCAGCCAGGGCCTGCTGGGTGGGCAGGTCATGCCGGGCTGGGTCTGGCTCGAAATTTTCGATGTACACCCGCAGTGTGGAACCGGACGTGCCGGTGCCTGACAGGCGGTAAACAATGCGCGCGCCGTCATTGAAAACAATGCGCAGGCCCTGGTGGCTGGAGACGCTGCCGTCGATCGGGTCGGTGTAGCTGAAGTCATCGGCCTGCGCAACGGTGCGCCGCGCCAGGCTGGTGCCAACCAACCTGGCCAGCTTGTCGGTCAGTTCCTGCATCAGGCGTTTGGCGGCGTCGCTGTCGATCTCTTCGTAGTCGTGCCGGGTATAGTAGTTGCGGCCATAGGTGGCCCAGTGTTGGCGCGCGATGGCCTGCACGCTTTCACCGCGCGCGGCCAGAATGCTCAGCCACAGCAGCACGGCCCACACGCCGTCTTTCTCACGCACATGGCTGGAGCCAGTGCCAGCGCTCTCCTCCCCACACAAAGTGACGCGGCCCGCATCGAGCAAAGTGCCGAAATACTTCCAGCCCGTGGGTGTCTCGAAACACGGCACGCCCAGCGCTTTGGCAACACGGTCCGCCGCGCCGCTGGTCGGCATGGAGCGGGCAATGCCGGCAATGCCCTGGCGGTAGGCTGGCGCTAGCTGGGCGTTGGCCGCCAGCATGGCCAGCGAATCTGAGGGCGCGATGAAGATGCCACGCCCAATGACGAGGTTGCGGTCACCGTCGCCGTCCGAAGCGGCGCCCAGGTCAGGGGCGCCGGGTGACATCATCAGATCGACCAAGTCTTTGGCGTGTACCAGGTTCGGGTCGGGGTGGTGGCCGCCGAAGTCTGGCAGCGGTATGCCGTTGCGCACGGTGCCTGCGGGGGCTCCCAGCTCGCGTTCGAAGATGGCGTGCGCGTAGGGGCCAGTCACCGCGTGCATGGCGTCAAAGGCCAGCCGGAAGCCGGATTTGAACAGGGCGCGCAGGGCGTCAAAGTCAAACAGCTCGCGCATCAGGTCCAGATAGTCTGCCACCGGGTCGAAGACCTCAACAGCCATGCCGTCAACAGAATGCGTGGCGACGCGGCCAAGGTCAATGTCTGGCCCGTCCGCAACAAGGTACTCCTGTAGGGAGAGCGTGCAGGCGTAGATCGCATCGGTGATGCGCTCGGGTGCCGGTCCACCATTGGCGGCGTTGAACTTGATGCCGAAATCGCCATCAATGCCGCCCGCGTTGTGGCTGGCTGACAGGATCAGCCCGCCGAACGCGCCATGTTTGCGGATTACGCAGGATGCCGCAGGCGTTGAAAGGATGCCGTTTTGCCCTGCCATTACCCGGGCGAAACCGTTGGCTGCCGCCATCTTGATGACCAATTGCATCGCTTCAAGGTTGTAATAGCGCCCGTCCCCGCCCACCACCAGCGTCAGCCCGGCAAAACCGCCCTCGGGCCGAACTGCGTTGAACACCGCCTGCACGAAGTTAGCCAGGTAATGCGGGCTGGCGAATTCAGCCACCTTCTTTCGCAGGCCGCTGGTGCCAGGCTTCATGCCGGCAATGGGCCAGGTTGCAACTTTCAAGAATGTCATAGCGGGGGTTTTGCGCTGAAACCAGTCGGATATCGTCTGGACAAGGGCATCATGCCGTCGCGATTAACCACCTGCCACAGAGAAAACACCAACATTCACATGAATTCGAATTGGGTTGGTTCAACCTTGAAGCCGAGCGCGCGCAAAACCTGCCGAGACGCGACTATTATTGGCCTGTCAATATCAAGTTGATGCAGCCCAGTGCATCGCGAAAAAAGGAGACTCCATGAAACCGGATGAGTTGGCTCTGAGTTTTGACTTGCCCAAACGGACTGTCGCGCTGGTACTGGCCGGCGGACGTGGCAGCCGCCTGATGAACCTGACCGATCGCCGGGCCAAACCGGCCGTGTATTTCGGCGGCAAGTTCCGGATTATTGATTTCGCGCTGTCCAACTGCCTGAATTCCGGCATCCGGCGCATTGGCGTGATCACGCAGTACAAATCGCACAGCCTGTTGCGCCACCTGCAGCGGGGCTGGGCCTTCCTGAAAAGCGAAATGAACGAGTTTGTCGATCTGCTGCCGGCCCAGCAGCGCACCGACGACGAGAGCTGGTACCGGGGCACCGCCGACGCGGTGTACCAGAACCAGGACATCCTGGCGAGTTACCGCGGGGTGGACTATGTGGTGGTGCTCGCTGGCGACCACATTTACAAAATGAACTATGCCTTGATGTTGGCGGACCACGTCAGCAAAGGCCGGGACTGCACTGTGGGTTGCATCGCCGTACCGCGCGACGAGGCCTCTGCCTTTGGCGTCATGGCGGTGGACGACGAATACATGATCACCGAGTTTGTGGAGAAACCGGCTGATCCGCCCGCCCTGCCGGGGCACCCCGACATGTCACTGGCCAGCATGGGCATCTATGTGTTCAACGCGCGGTACCTGTACAAAGAGCTTGAGCGCGACATGGCCGACGCCGAATCCAGCCATGACTTTGGCAAGGACATCATTCCCCGCGCCGTGCGAAACGGCTGTGCTGCGGCGCATCCATTTGAACTGAGCGCAGTGGGCACCAAGCACAACCAGATGCCGTACTGGCGTGACGTGGGCACCATCGATGCCTACTGGGACGCGAATATCGACCTCACTGCGACGGACCCCCTGCTCAATCTGTACGACACCCGCTGGCCGATCTGGACCTATCAGGAGCAACTGCCACCCGCAAAGTTTGTGCACAACGTGGATGAGCGCCGCGGCACGGCCATCGAGTCCACGGTATCAGGCGGCTGCATCGTGTCGGGCAGCGTGTTCCGCTCGCTGCTGTTTTCCAGCGTGCGGGTGCATTCTTTTTCCAGCGTGAACTGGTCGGTGTTGCTGCCCGGGGTGCAGGTAGGCCGAGGCGCGTGCCTGACCCGCGTGGTGGTGGACCGGGGCTGCAGCATTCCGGATGGCATGGTGATTGGTGAGGATGCTGAACAGGATGCCGCCCGTTTTCACCGCAGCCCCAATGGCATCACCCTGGTCACCAGCGAGATGCTCGCCAAAGTCACGGCATGAAGGTTCTCCATGCGGCGGCGGAGGTGTTTCCGCTGGTAAAGACCGGTGGGTTGGCTGACGTATTGGGTGCGCTGCCCCAGGCACTGGTTCAGGCGGGCGCTGATGCACGTCTGATTTTGCCCGGCTTGCCGGCCATCCTGGCGGGCGTAGAAGGGCAAACACTGGTTCGGGAAATTGGCGCGATTTTCGGCGCAGGCCGGGTTTCATTGCGTCTCGGGCGATTGGGCGGCTCTGGCGTGCTGGCCTATGTGGTGGACGCCCCGTTTTTGTACCAGCGTGATGGCAACCCCTATTTGGCCGCCGATGGCAGCGAATGGATGGACAACGCCCTGCGTTTCGCCTTGCTGGGCTGGGTAGCCGCCCACTTGGCCACCGGTGAACTGGACGACAACTGGCGTCCTGATGTGCTGAACGCCCACGACTGGCATGCCGCGATGGCCTGCGCCTATATTGCGGCCAGCCCGTCGGCCAATGTCGCCACCGTGTACACCGTTCACAACCTCGCATACCAAGGTCTGTTTGACGCGGCGGACTTCCACCTGTTGGGGCTGCCTGCCCGTTTCATGACGCCGTTAGGGCTGGAGTTTCACGGCCAGTTTTCCTTCATGAAAGCAGGACTGACCTTTGCGCACCGGGTTACCACCGTCAGCCCGAGCTACGCGCGCGAAATGGCCACCGGGGAGTTTGGCTGTGGGCTGGAAGGCGTGATCCAGGCACGGGGCGCCGATGTGTCCGGCATCCTGAACGGTGTAGATGGCGAAATCTGGAACCCCGCGACGGATACCGGCATTGCGGCAACCTATACCGGCATGGCAACCCAGGGCAAAACGCGCTGCAAAGCTGCGTTGCAAAAAACGCTGGGATTGCGGGCAGACGCGAAGGCGCCTCTGTTCAGCGTGGTGAGCCGACTGACATCTCAAAAAGGCCTGGATCTGGTATTGGCGGCCTTGCCTGCCTTGCTGGCAGAGGGAGGACAACTGGCAGTGCAAGGCAACGGAGATGCCGCGCTGGAAGCCGCGTTCAAGGCGGCTGCGGCGGCCCATCCCGGTCAGGTTGCCGTACGCCTGGGGTATGACGAGGCCTTTGCCCACCAGATGATCGCTGGTGCTGATGCCATGCTGGTGCCGTCGCGCTTCGAGCCCTGCGGGCTGACGCAGTTGTATGCCTTGCGTTACGGTACCGTGCCCGTGGTTCGGCGCGTGGGTGGTCTGGCCGATACTGTGGTGGATACCTCCGCCGAATCCCTGCATCGCCATGAGGCAACCGGGTTCCTGTTTGGCCCGGCGACATCCGATGCCCTGGCACAGGCCATAAGCCAGGCAATACGGACTTTTGCACAGCCCAAAGTCTGGCGGCCAATCATGCAGAACGGCATGGCCCGGCATTTTTCATGGGGAGACGCCGCTGGCCACTACCTTTCGCTTTACGAAGACGCGGTGCGAAGCCGCAGCGTCGCGAAATAAATCTTCAGTCTCGCCGGTAGAGATTGCACAGCCTGGCCAGTTGCTGCGCGTGTTCAGGCATGACCTGGCTCCAGCTGAAACGCCATTCCCAGTAGCCTTCACCCACACCTGGCAGGTTCATGCGGCTTTGTCCGTCCAGGCCCAGCACGTCCTGCATGGGGTAAATGGCAGTGTCGGCCACGCTGGCACAGGCGGCGCGGATCAAGACCCAATGGATGGCGGGCTCATTTTCAGGTTTGAGGGCAAAGTAGTCCCGTGCGCGCTCGCGCTCGACATCTGATGCTTCTTGCCACCAGCCCTGCGTCGTGTTGTTGTCATGTGTGCCGGTGTAGACAACGGTATTGGCGTCGTAGTTGTGCGGCAGGTAGGTGTTGTCGTTGCCGCCGCCAAACGCAAAATGCAGGATGCGCATGCCGGGCAATTCAAACTGGCGGCGCAAGTCCGTCACGGCAGGCGTGAGCAGCCCGAGGTCTTCGGCGATGATGGCCACGTCGCCGAGCGCAGAACGCAGGGCGTCGAAAAGCGCTGCGCCTGGCCCGACCCGCCAGCAGCCTTGCATGGCCGTGGGCTCGTCTGCCGGTATTTCCCAGTAATCTGCAAAGCCGCGAAAGTGGTCGATGCGCACAATGTCCACCAATTCCAGAGTGCGGCGCACGCGCTGCACCCACCAGGCAAAGCCTTCATCGTTGTGGGCTTGCCAGCGGTACAAGGGGTTGCCCCAGCGCTGGCCGGTGTGACTGAAGTAGTCGGGCGGCACACCGGCCACCACCCGCGCGCGGCCCTGTCCGTCCAGATCAAACAAGGCCTGCCGCGCCCACACTTCCGCGCTCTGGTAGGCGATGAATATGGGGGCGTCACCCACGATACGGACGCCGCGTTCATTGGCATAGACCTTAAGACGATGCCACTGCCGGAAAAAACACCATTGGCAAAACGTCCAGAAAGCGACCTGCGACACATGTTGTTCCCGGGCTGCTTTCAGTGCCGCTGGATCACGCAGTGCCAGTGGCGCGGGCCAGTCACACCAGTCACGCCAATGGTTGGCGTCAGCCAGCGTCATGAACAGGGTGTAGTCGGCCAGCCACTCGCTCTGCGCCATGGCAAAGGCCGCCAGATCGGCCAATTCCTGTCCGGATGCCTTTAAGGCAAATTTCTGCGCCGCCTTTTCAAGGCGTGCCATGCGCCATGGAACAACTGATGCGAAGTGCAATCGCTTGTCTGAGAACGGCGTATCGGGTTCCAGATCTACGGTGTCAAGCCAGCCACGCTGGTGCAGCTCGGCCAGGTCAATCAGCAGCACGTTTCCGGCAAAGGCCGAACTGCTCATGTACGGTGAGTTGCCCGGTCCAATGCCGCCCAGCGGCAGAATTTGCCACAACTTCTGCCCAGCGCGGGCCAGCCAGTCCACAAAATGGTAGGCCGCCGCGCCCAAGTCGCCAGACCCGTGCGGGCCCGGCAGGCTGGTGGGGTGCAGCAAGATGCCACTGACGCGAGGCAGTTTCATGTGTCGCGAGGTAACTTCATAACGTGAGGCAGTTTCATGTGGGCAAGCCCCTGATCGACGCGCCGGCCGCTGCCAGCAACACCAGGCTGTGCGCTGGCAATGCAAACGGCACCTCCCCCTGGCCATGCCAGGTGGCCACACCACGCGGGTGCGAAGAATCCAGCAATGCCAGCCAGACACCCGCAGGCAACATGAAGTCGTGGTCGGCATGCTCCGGATTGACCAGCAGCAGCAAAGGTGCCTTCGCTCCACCCGGCTGGCCAATCAGGCAACCCATTGCCTGCGACGCAGGGTCGTGCCAGGCCGGGCCTTGCAGGGGGTTTCCATCCGGCAAGAGCCAGGCCAGGTCATGCAGGCCACGCGGATCGGTCAGCCCGCTGTACCAGTGGTTGGCGAAGGGCATGGCTTCACGGCGCAGCGCCAGCACGCGCGCAGTGAAGGCGATCAGGTCAGCGTCAGCCTCGGCCCAATCGATCCAGGTGGTTTCATTGTCCTGACAGTAGGGATTGTTGTTGCCGCGCTGCGTGTGACCGAGTTCATCGCCGGCGCAAAGCATGGGCGTTCCCTGAGCCAGCAGCGTGGTGGCGAGCAAGGCGCGTTGAAGGCGTCCGCGCAGGGCATTCACGGAGGAGTTGGCCGTTGGACCCTCAACGCCACAGTTGAAGCTGAGGTTATGCCCATGTCCGTCGCGATTGTGTTCGCCGTTGGCCTGGTTGTGCCGGTTGTTGTAGCTGACCAGATCGCGTAGCGTGAAGCCGTCATGCGACACCACATAATTGACCGATTCGGCAGGTGCCCGCTGACGCGGCTGGTACAGATCAGACGAGCCGCAAAGCCGCAATGCGAAATCCCCGCGGGTGCTGGCCGGCCGCTCAGCGTGGATCCAGAAACGGCGCATGGCGTCCCGGAAGTGGTCGTTCCACTCCAGCCAGCCGCGCGGAAAACCGCCCACCTGATAACCCCCCGGGCCAATGTCCCAGGGCTCTGCAATCATCTTCACGCGCGACAACACCGGGTCCTGTGCCAGCGCGGTGAAAAAAGCCCCGTCACGGCTGAAGCCATGGTCGCCCCGGCCCAGCACCGGCGCCAAGTCAAAACGGAAGCCATCCACATGCATTTCGCAGGCCCAATAACGCAAGCTGTCCAACACCAGTTGCAGCACACGCGGCTGGCGGACGTCCAGCGTGTTGCCGCAACCGGTGTGGTTCTCGTAGTGTTCGCGCGCGCCAGTTTTCAAACGGTAATAGCTGGCGTTGTCCAGACCCCGAAAACTCAGTGTCGGGCCGGCCTCGTCGGACTCCGCCGTGTGGTTGAACACCACATCCAACAACACTTCGATGCCCGCACGATGCAGCGCCTTGACCATGGCGCGGAATTCTTCACGGGCCGTCAGCCCCTGGTCAAAACTTGCCAGTGCCGGGTTGGCACAAAAAAACGCCAGCGTGTTGTAGCCCCAGTAATTGCGCAGGCCGAGTTTGTGCAACCGCTCTTCGTCCAGGCTCAGGTGAACAGGCAACAGGCTGATGGCCGTGATGCCAAGCTGCTTCAGGTGATTGATGGATGCTTCGTGCGCAAGGCCAGCGTAGGTGCCGCGCAGCGAGGGCGGGATACGGCCATTGAGCTGGCTGAAGCCTTTGACGTGCAGCTCATAAATGACCGTGTCGGCCAACGCTGTGAGTGGCGGGCGGTCGTCTTCCCAGTCATACACACCATCGACAACGCGGGCCTTGAGCGCAAAGGCGGCGTTGTCACGGGTGTCTGGATGCAGCGGCAGTTGCCGATCCCCGCCAAAGTGCTCGTCGCGCCATTCGAATGTTCCGACCACCTCGCGGGCATACGGATCCAGCAACAATTTCGCGGCGTTGAACCGGTGCCCACGCTCAGGCCGCCAGGGTCCATGCGCGCGCAGACCATAAATCAGGCCGGGACTTGCATCGGGCAGATAGCCGTGCCACACGTCACTGGTATGTGTGGGCAAGGTGTACCGGTCAGTCTCGTTCTGGCCGGATGCGTCAAACAGGCACAGCTCCATGGTCTGGGCATGCGCCGAAAACACCGCAAAATTGATGCCTTTGCCATCCCAATGAGCACCCAGCGGCCAGGGTTGCCCAGCCTCCAACTGAGCAGTTTTCAGGCCTTCCATTCGAGCATCACGCTGGCAAGAGGCGGCAGGTCCAGCAACACCGACCAGGGTTTGCCGTTCCAGGGCACTGGCTGTGCGGTGGCGATTCCCAGCGGCGTTCCCACATTGCTGCCGCCGTAATAGGCCGAGTCGGTATTGAGCCGTTCTCGGTAGGCGCCCGGTTGCGGTACGCCCAGGCGGTAGCCCTTATGGACAGCCGGTGAGAAATTGCAGACCACGACCATAAAGGTGCGCTCATCCACGCCACGGCGGATGAAACTCAGCAGCGACCGTTCAGCGTCATGGAGGTCAATCCATTCAAAGCCGCCAGGCACAAAGTCCAGCCCGTGCAGTGCTGGGGTGTCGCGGTTCAGGGTATTGAGGTCGCGCACAAGACGCTGCACACCCAGGTGCAAAGGCGCATCCGGCCCGTCACCGAGCAAATGCCAGTCCAGGCTCTGGTCATGGTTCCATTCGCGCTGCTGGGCGAATTCGCAGCCCATGAAGAGCAGCTTCTTGCCGGGGTGGCCAAACATGAAGCCGAAATACGCCCGCAGGTTGGCAAACTGTTGCCAGCGGTCACCGGGCATTTTGGCCAGCAGGGAGCCCTTGCCATGCACCACTTCGTCATGCGACAGCGGCAAAACAAAGTTCTCGTTGAAGGCGTAGACCAGACCAAACGTCATCTCGTCATGGTGGTGTTTGCGGTGGACGGGGTCACGCGCCATGTAGGCCAGCGTGTCGTGCATCCAGCCCATGTTCCACTTGTAGTGAAAACCGAGGCCACCCGCATAGGTGGGGCGCGACACCGCCGGGAATGCCGTCGATTCCTCAGCCAGCGTGATTGCCTGGGGCCGCTGCTCCCCCACGACTTCGTTCATGCGTTTGAGGAAAGCGATGGCTTCCAGGTTCTCCCGGCCACCGTGCACGTTGGGGATCCACTCGCCGGCTTTGCGGCTGTAGTCCCGGTACAGCATGGAGGCAACGGCGTCCACACGCAGCCCGTCCACGCCAAAACGTTCCAGCCAGTACAGACCGTTGCCCACCAGAAAGTTGCGTACCTCGGTGCGGCCCAGGTTGTAGATCAGTGTGTTCCAGTCGTTGTGGAAACCCTCGCGCGGGTCGGCGTATTCGTAAAGGTGGGTTCCATCAAAGTTGCCCAGGCCGTGCGCGTCGGTCGGGAAATGGGCGGGAACCCAGTCCAGCAGTAGCCCGATGCCTTCTGCATGACATCGGGCCACAAACCGGGCAAAACCCGCAGCGTCACCGTAGCGCGCGGTGGGAGCATACAAGCCAACCGGTTGGTAGCCCCAGGAGCCGTCAAATGGGTGCTCGCTGATGGGCAACAACTCAAGATGTGTGAAGCCCATGTCTTTGGCGTAGGAAACCAGTGACTCGGACAACTCGTCCCAATCCAGCCAGCGACCCGGGCCAGCGGCCCCTTCGGTCGCGATGCGGCGCCAGGAACCCAGATGCACCTCATAAATGCTCATGGGGGCCTCCAGCGCATTCGCGCGTTGGCGAACCGTGGACGGCGCAAGCATCGGTGGCATGTCGGCAACCACACTGGCCGTGGCCGGACGCAGCTCTGCCCTGCGCGCATAGGGGTCGGCCCGGGCCGGCAGAACCTGGCCGTCCTGGGCGCGAATTTCGAATTTGTACAGAGCACCTTTCGCCACACCGGGCAAAAACAGCTCCCAGACACCACATTCGCGCCGCAAACGCATGGGATGGCGGCGCCCGTCCCAGTGGTTGAAATCCCCGACGACGCTGACGCGGGAGGCATTGGGCGCCCACACTGCAAAGCGGGTGCCTGGCACGCCCTCCAGCTCAGTCGGCAAGGCCCCCAGCACCTCATAGGGACGAAGGTGGGTGCCCTCGCCCAGCAGCCAGACGTCCATGTCGCTCAACGCTGGCCCAAAGCGGTAGGGGTCCTCCATGACCAGCTCGCTGCCATCAGCCCAGCGAACATGAAGCCGGTAGGTCGAGCGCAGCGCCGCCGTCAACACGCGTTCAAAAAAACCATCTTTGTGCCGTTTGGCCAGTGTGGCCAGCACCCGTCCGGTGTCGGCGTCAATTGCCAGCACCTGCTGCGCGTTGGGCAGGAAGGCGCGCACCGACACGCGTCCGTCTGGCCTTCGGTGCGGCCCCAGCACCGAAAACGGGTCGTCATGGCTCGCGTGACAAATCCGTTCAATGTCCTTCGGGCTTGGCAGCGTGGTGGAACTCATGCTCATGGCCTGCTGGCGAGGCTGGCCTTGTCCGGATCAATGTTCCAGATTTGCCGGGCATATTCGCGGATCGTGCGGTCCGATGAAAAAACGCCCATGCCGGCCACATTGGCAATGGCTTTTTCGCACCACGCTTCGGGCAAACGGTAGAGGTCGTCAACCCTCGATTGCGCCGCGACGTAGGAGGCATAGTCCGCCAGCAGCATGTAGTGGTCGCCGCCCCACAACAGCGAATCGACCAGCGGTCGATAGCGGCCCGGCTCATCCGGTGAAAACTGGCCGCCTGCCACCGCATCCAGCACCGATTTCAAGGCAGGCGTGTTGTCGTAGAAACGCATGGGCTGGTAAGCGGTTTGCCGAAGCGCCAGAACTTCAGGCGTCTTAAGGCCGAAGATGAAGATGTTGTCGTCTCCGACGTTTTGCCGGATTTCGATGTTGGCGCCATCGTCGGTTCCAATGGTCAGCGCGCCATTCAGCGCCAGCTTCATGTTGCCGGTGCCCGAGGCCTCGGTGCCCGCCGTGGAAATTTGCTCTGACAAGTCAGCCCCCGGCATGATGATTTCGGCCACCGACACCCCGTAGTTGGGGATGAACACCAGCTTGAGTTTGTCGCCCACAACCGGGTCGCTGTTGATGACGGCGCCCACATCGTGAATCAGGCGGATGATGGATTTGGCGGTGTGGTAGCTGGACGCGGCCTTGCCGGCGAAGATCACCGTTCGCGGCACCCAGGGCGCATGCGGATCGGCCAGGATGGCCTGGTACCGTGTGACGACGTGCAGCACGTTGAGCAATTGCCGCTTGTACTCGTGGATGCGCTTGACCTGCACATCAAACAGGCTGTCCGGGCTGACCTTGATGCCCGTGCTGCGCTCGATGTGCGCGGCCAGGCGTAGCTTGTTGCCGCGCTTGGCGGCCCTGAATTTTTCCGCAAACCCGGCGTCGCCCCGCAAGGCTTTCAGGCGTTTCAACTGGTCAAGATCAAGCCGCCACGAAGGTCCCAAGGTGGTGTCGAGCAGACCTGCCAAAGCCGGATTGGCCTGCGCCAGCCAGCGGCGCGGCGTGACCCCATTGGTCATGTTGGTGAAGCGTTCGGGCCAGATGCTGGCGAAGTCGGCAAAAATGGTTTGCACCAGCAGCTCGGAATGCAGCGCCGACACGCCATTGACCTTGTGGCTGCCCACAATCGACAGATGCGCCATGCGCACGCGGCGCTCGCCGTGTTCGTCAATCAGCGACAGGCGCGCCAGAAAACCCTGGTCATCGGGGCGGTGCCGGGCCGCCAGGTCCAGGAATTCCTTGTTGATGCGGAAAATGATCTCCAGGTGGCGCGGCAACACATGCTGCATCAGCGAGACCGGCCAGGTTTCCAGCGCCTCGGGCATCAGCGTGTGGTTGGTGTACGAAAACGTCTTGCAACACAGCGCCCAGGCGTCTGCCCACGGCATGGCATGGTCGTCGCACAACACACGCATCAATTCCGCCACGCCAATCGCCGGGTGGGTGTCGTTGAGGTGAATGGCCACCTTGTCCGCCAGATTGGCCAGCGTGGGGTGCTCCGCCAGATGGCGCTGCACCAGGTCCTGGACCGACGCCGCCACAAAGAAGTATTCCTGCTTCAGACGCAGTTCACGCCCGGCCGGCGTGCTGTCATTGGGATACAGCACCCAGGAAATGTTTTCATACTCGTTCTTGGCACCTGCCGCGCGCGCGTAATCGCCGGTGTTGAAGGCGCCCAGGTCAATGTGGGCTGGCGCCACGGCTTTCCAAAGGCGCAGGGTGCTGACTTTTTCAGTGCCATGGCCGGGAATCACCATGTCGTAGGCCTTGGCCGCGACTTCGCCGGCGTTGCGCCAGACCGCCTTGCCCTCCAGGTGCTCGACCCAACCACCAAAACGCACCGGGTAGGTGATGTCTGCGCGCGGAAACTCCCAAGGTGTGCCGTCCTGCAGCCAGGGGTCGGGGTATTCGGTCTGGCAACCGCCCTGGATATCCTGCGCGAACATGCCGTATTCGTAACGGATGCCATAACCAAAAGACGGCAGACCCAAGGTGGCCATCGAGTCGAGGAAGCAGGCGGCGAGACGGCCCAGACCGCCATTGCCCAAGGCTGCGTCGGGCTCGCGAGACTCAACATCTTCCAGCGTTTGCGCATGCTGCACCAGGCCCTGGGCTGCGCTGTCGGTCAGGTTCAGGGCAGCCAAAGCGTTGGACATAGTGCGGCCCATCAGGAACTCCATCGACAGATAAACCACCCGGCGTGCCTTGGCGGCGCGGTCACGCGCCTGGGTCTCGACCCAGCGTGTGGACAACTGCTGGCGGGCGACCTGGGACACCGCCAGCATCAGGTCGGTGGCGGACGCGTCTTCTGAGGCGACACCCACCGTGCTCAACAGGTGTTCTTCAATCTGGGCGGCCAGGGCGTGTTTTGCAATGCTTGGGCGTGGGGTCACAAGGGTGTCCAAATAGGTGCGACAGGGAGATATCGGCGAAAAAGTATCACCAAACAGGGGTAAGCAAGTATTGGGCCATTCAAGCGGCTTTTCCAGCGCTTCAGATTCTCGCATGGGGTAACCGCGCGGTAACCTGCGTTTGCCCGTTGCGCAGGCGCCGCCGGCCCTGCACGCGGATCACCGTTCAGGCGCAATCGCCTCCGCCCAGTCGTACAGGGCGCCCATGATGGCTTCGCCCCGCTCATCTGCGGTTTCAGACAACTCATCAATCACGGTGAAGTAGCCATCGATGGTTTTGAGGCCGTGGCCGCCTTCAAAAAACCGGGCAGCGCGGTGCGCTTCCCTACGCGCGGCGTCTTCCTGCGACAGCAACGCGGGGAAATTGCGCGCGCGGTAACGGAACACCAGTTCCTCCAGGCGCGGGTCGTCAAAGGCGTTGCGCGCTTTGGCGAGTTGCGGGCCATCGAGCTTGCGCAGGTCGTTGAGGCGTTTGCGGTCGGCGTTGCCGACGAAGCCGCCGTACAGGTCTTCGTCCACGTCCACCGGCCCCTGCGCGTCGCGGACGAAGACTTTGGGCCAGATGGCGCTCATGTCGGGCAGGTCGCGGGCCACTTCGGCATGGCGCAGGGCGGCGTCGATGTTGATGCCCCATAGCCCGGCCATCGCGGGCGTCAGGGTTTTGAGGTTACCAACGACCATCGGCGATTTGTTGAGGTGAACGGTTTTGATGGGCAGGCGCGTCACGCCCGCAGGCAGGTCGGCGCTTTTGCTGAACAGGCGAAGGCGGATCTCGTCCACGTTCAACGTGGCAAGCCCAGCCGGGTCTTCGCCCAGGTCCCAGGCGATGAGTTCGTTTTTGTTCACCGGGTGCGTCGCCAGCGGCCACATCACGGCCAGGCAACCGCGCTCTGCGGGAAACATGCCCGAGACATGCAGAAACGGTTTGGCGCTTTCGCGGCTCGCGGGCAAGCCCAGCTCCTCGGCGACGCGCTCCTTTTTATGCAGCGCGAGGCAGAAATCCCAGAGTTTGGGGTTGTGCTTGCGGATCAGCCGCGCCAGTGAAATGGTGGCACGCACGTCACTCAGCGCATCGTGCGCGCTTTCATGTGCGAGGCCGTTGGCGGCGGTCAGGTCGGTCAGCTTGAAGCTGGGTTTGGTGTCGCCTGGCGCACCGTTTTCATCCGGCTTGGTCGGCCACACGATGCCTTCGGGGCGCAAGGCGTAGGCCATGCGTACCACGTCCAGCAGGTCCCAACGGCCGCAGT
>JANNMM010000290.1:0-5090 GCA_031397915.1 Rhodoferax sp.
TATTTGATTTAAAGTCTCGCATTTATTATTAGTAACGCTATATAAATAGAACTATAAACGTATATTGTTTAATCTATTTTGTATTTTTAATTCATTTTATAAATCTATTCAGGTCTTCTTGTTGTCAAACCAGCCTACCCAATCCCTCAAACTTCACACCATTCTGCCATTAAATTATTCATAAAAGTACTTGTGGCATACAAATTTTACGTTAAAGTACACCACAATGCCGATTTGCCACCACTGATTACCCCTAGTCATGCCAACTTCCACCCTTGCCAACGTGCCCACCGCACCCGAACCGCACACCCGTGAAGGCCCCACGGGCAAGGTGGGCCGGGGTTCGGGCATCCTGGCTTCCTTGCTCGAAGACATCGAAAGCGGCAAGTTGCCGCCCGGCGCGCCGCTGGACGAGCGCGCCCTCGCCGCGCGTTTTGAGGTTTCGCGCACCCCCGTGCGCGAGGCTTTGCAGCAACTGGTGGCGCGCGAACTGGTCGTCATCACGCCGCGCCAGGGTGCCATGGTGGCGCGCATGTCCATCAGCAAAATCCGCGGCCTGATGGAACTGCTGGGCGAGCTGGAATCCTTCGCGGCGCGCCTGGCCGCACGCCGGGTGGACGACGCCACGCGCGAGCGCCTGCAACGCACCCTGCAGCGCTGCGAAGAGGCGGCGCAAAACGGCGGCGCCGCCGAATATGCCCTGGCCAACAGCATGTTTCACGAGGCCATCTTCAAGGGCAGCCGCAACGAGTACCTGGCCGCCCAGTTGCGCCAGGCGCACCGCCTGATCCAGCGTTACCGCGTGCGCGATTTCCAGACGCCGGTGCAAATCCGCAAGTCGCTGGACGACCACGTCGCCATCGCCAAAGCCATCCTCGAAGGCGACGAAGAAGCCGCCGCGCACGCCATGTCGCTGCATGTGCCAGCCGGCTCCAGCGGCTTCTCTGAATTTCTCGCCACCGTGCCACCTGCCTTTTTTGAGAGTGAATCCACATGAGCGCCTTCGTTCCCGGCAAACGATCTTTGCATGTGCCCGGCCTGGGCCATGGCGCCACGCCGATCCCGCTGGGCGCCCGCGTTGGCAACCTGCTCTGTTCTTCCGGCATCAACGGCGCTGATGCCGCCACCGGCAAGTTGCCCGAAGACCCGCTGGCGCAGGTCAAACACGCGTTTGCCAATCTGCAAAGTCTGTTGGCGGCGGGTGGCGCCAGTTTGGGCGACGTCGTCAAACTCACGGTTTATCTGAAGGATGGGTTCGACGGCAACAGCAATGGCAACATCAGCCAGAAGGCCCTGCGTGACGCCGTCAATGTGGAGTGGGTCGCCTGTTTCCCCGATGCTGACGACCGCCCGGCCCGCCACATCCTGGTTTACGACCTGCAAAACGGCATGGCCTTGCAGCTCGAAGTCACCGCCTTCATCAAAGGAGCCTGAAGTGGCCCTGACCCGCGAAGAAAACGAGCTGCTCACCCGCACCGACAACGGCGCGCCCATGGGCGACATGCTGCGCCAGCACCACTGGTTCCCCGTGGTGCCCGCAAGCGTGCTGGTGGCCGACGGCGCACCCACCCGCATCCGCCTCACAGGCAAAAACTACATCGCCTTTCGCGCCACCGACGGCAGCGTGGGTGTGCTGGACGAACAATGTCTGCACCGCAAGGCCTCGCTGGCGCTGGCCCGCAATGAAGACAACGGCCTGAGCTGCATCTACCACGGCTGGAAATACAACGTGAAAGGCGAGGTGGTCGATGCGCCCAACCACCCCGGCGACCAGGCCACGTTTTGCAAGAACCTGCGGCTCAACCGCTACAGCGCGGTGGAGCTCGGCGGCATCGTCTGGGCCTGGTTTGGCAAAGGTGACACACCGCCACCCTTCCCCGCCCTGCCCTTTGTCGACCTGCCCGCCAACCAGCGCAGCGTGACCAGCGCCGAGGTGCCCACCAACTGGCTGCAGGCGGTCGAGGCCTCGATGGACTCGTCCCACGTCGGCGTTTTGCACGAGTCCACCACGCAGATCACCGCAGGCAGCGGCAACCAGCGCCTGCTGATGACCAAAGCCCTGGCGCCGCGCCTGGAGTTTGAAGAAAGGCCTTACGGCTACCGCTACGCCGCGTTGCGTGATGTTGGCGACGTGGGCGGCGTGGACAGTGGCCAGACCTACGCCCGTGTCAACAACTTCGTGATGCCGTGGTACGGCATCATTTGCGCACCCGACGCCACAGGGCCAGCCACGGTGTTTTTCAGCACCCCGGTGGATGACGTGACCCACCGCGCCTGGTTTGTGCACTTCAACATGACGCGCCCGCTGGGCATGACCATCATGTCGGCCACACCCGATGTGTGGAACTTCCCGCCCCTGCCGCCAGGCAACGCGAGCAACAACTGGGGCCAGAACCGCGACCTGATGAAACGCGGCCACGCCACGGGGTTCCCGCAACATCTGGGTACCGAAGACTTTGCCATGTTCATCAGCCAGGGGCCCATCCACGACCGCACTGACGAACAACTCTGCCCTGCGGATGGCGCGGTGATCCGCGTGCGGCGCCTGCTGCTCAAGGCCGCGCATGACTACGCGGCCGCACCCACACCCCTGCCCGCCAACGCCAGCCAGCTCGACTACGCCAACATCCGCTCGGTGGGCAGCGTGCTGGCCAAGGGCGCAAGCTGGAAAGACCTTTAGGAACATTACATGCTGCAACGCCGACATTTCATGGCCGCAACCGCGCTGGCCTGCACACTTGCGCCACGCATTGCGCTGGCGCAGTCTGACAAACCGATCCGCATCCTGATGGGCTTCCCCCCGAGGGGCGGCACCGACCTGATCGCCCGCTACATCGCCGACAAATTGCGCGAACAGCTGGGCCAGCCCGTCATCATCGACAGCAAAATCGGCGTGGGTGGCAGGCTCGCAGCAGACGCCCTCATGGCCGCCGCGCCCGACGGCCTGACCTACATGATTGCCCCGAACGCCACGCCCACCTTCCAAACCCTGGTGTTTGGCCAGCAGATCAAATGGAACATCTGGCGCGACTTTGCGCCCGTGGCAGGCCTGGTGACTTACCCCATTGGCATGGCGGCCAGCCTGCAAAGCGGCATTGGCAACGCGCGGCAACTGGTGGACGCGGTGAAGGCCAAGGGCTCACTCAACTTCGGCACACCCGGCCCTGGCGGGCAAAACCATTTTCTGGGTGAACAGTTTGCCAAGGTGGCGGGCATCCCCCTGGTGCACACGCCTTACCGCGGCACCACACCGCTGCTGACCGACCTGATGGGCGGCCATGTGCCCCTGGGCGTGACGCTGGCCGCCGACATCATCCGCCACCACCGCGAAGGCAAACTGAAAATGATCGGCATTTTTTCCGACAAACGTTCGGACCTGATGCCCGACATCCCCACATTTGCTGAACAGGGTTTCAACGCATCCTCTGGCGACGCCTGGACGGCCATGTGGGCACCCGCCAAAACCCCGGTGGCCGAGATCAGCCGTGTGCAGGCGGCATTGCAAAAAGCGCTGGCGCAGCCGGATGTGCGCGAGCACCTGATGAAAAACCTCTCGGTGATGCCGCACTACCGCAACGGCAAAGAAATGGCCAGGGCGCAGCGCGAAGAGCTCGCCACCTGGGAGCCAATCATCAAAGCCTCTGGTTTCAAACCTGAGTGAAAACAATGAGCGAACCCCTGGTCACCCCTCTCGTCACTTATGAACTCGACGGCAAAATTGCCCTCATCGGCCTGAACCGCGCCGACAAACGCAATGCTGTCAGCGACGCGCTGCTTGCCGAACTGTGCGCCGCCGTGCTGCGCGCGCATGACGAAGCCGATGTGGGCGTGTTGTTTGGCCACGGCGCCAACTTTTGCGCCGGGCTGGACCTGGCCGAAGCGTTGAAGCGCGCCACCGGCGAAACCCCGCCACCACGCAAACGCAAACGCCACAGCTGGCACGAAATTTTTGACCAGATCGAACGCGGCCCCATCCCCTTTGTGGCGGCGCTGCAAGGCGCGGTGGTCGGCGGCGGCCTGGAGCTGGCCTGCGCCGCGCACGTCCGAGTGTGCGACGACACCGCTTTTTTCGGCCTGCCCGAAGGCCAGCGCGGCATCTTTGTCGGCGGCGGCGGCACCGTGCGCATCCAGCGCATTGTGGGCACCACGGTGATGACCGACATGATGTTGACCGGCCGCCTGCTTTCTCCTGCTGAGGGCATGGTGGAACACATCGTGCGTTACATCACGCCCGCAGGCGGGGCGCTGGCCAAGGCCAAAGAACTCGCCGCCCGCATCGCGCAAAACACGCTGGACACCAACTGGAAAATCATCCACGTGCTGCCACGCATCCACGACATGAGCCACGACGACGGCTTGTGGGTGGAGCAGCTCAATTCCGCCATGGCGCGGCCCCCCGAAGTCGAGCAGCGCCTGCGCGAGTTCGTCGACGGCAAGGCCGCACCCATCGGCAAAACCTGAATTCACCCCATGACCCAAAACTCGACCAGCCCAGACCCTTTCAAAGCCGCCCTGACCATCACCGAAGACAGCGTCAAAACGGCGACAGCGCACATCAAACGCGCGGCCGCGCTGGCAGCGCAGGTGCCCGGCATTCCCGCTGACACACCGCTGCGCCCCATCCACAAAGTGGTGGTGATCGGCGCGGGCACCATGGGCGGCGGCATCGCCATGTCGCTGGCCAACATCGGCGTCAGCTGCACCATGACCGACGCCACCGCTGATGGCCTGGCCCTGGGCCTGAAAAAAGTGCGCGACAACTACCAAAGCAGCGTGGCGCGCGGGCGGCTGGAGCAGGCCGCGATGGACCAGCGCGTGGCGCGCATCACGGGCGCGCTTGATCTTGCAGCGGTGAAAGAAGCAGACCTGGTTATCGAAGCCGTGTTTGAAGACCTGCAGCTGAAGAAAGACATCTTCAAACAACTCGACGCACTGGCCAAGCCCGGCGCGATTCTGGCCACCAATCCGTCGGGCCTGGACGTGAACGCCATCGGCGCGGCCACGAGCCGCCCGCAAGACGTGGTCGGCGCACATTTTTTCAGCCCCGCGCATGTGATGAAGCTCCTGGAAGTGGTGCGTTCAGACGCCAC
>JANNMM010000310.1:0-20007 GCA_031397915.1 Rhodoferax sp.
GGATGGTGCCCTTGAAGCCGATCTTGTGTTTGTGCTCCACCACCATATTCAGGAAGCGCCCGAGCTGGTCCAGCTCCTGGCCGACGCGCGTGTTGAGCAGGGTTTCGTACCCTTCGCGGCCACCCCAGAGCACGTAGTTGGCGCCGCCGAGCTTGAGTGTGGCGTCCATCGCCTCCTTGACCTGCAGGGCGGCGAGGGCGAAGATTTCCGGGTCGGGGTTGGTCGCCGCGCCGCTCATGAAGCGCCGGTGGCTGAACAGGTTGGCGGTGCCCCACAGCAGCTGGACGCCGGTGTCTTGCTGTTTCATGCCCAGAACATCGACCATCTCGTGCAGGTTTTTCACACTCTCGCGCGGCGTGGCGCCTTCGGGTGCGACGTCGCGGTCATGGAAGCAGTAATAGGGCGCGCCCAACTTGCTGAAGAACTCGAAAGCGGCCTCGGCTTTTTGTTTGGCCGCGGCCATCGGGTTGGCAGCCGCCGCAGCGGTTTGCCAGGGGCGCTCAAAGGTGCCGTCGTAACCAAACGGATCGAAGCCGTTCCAGCTGAAACTGTGCCAGTAACAGACCGCGAAACGCAGGTGGTCCTGCATCGTTTTGCCCAACACCTGTTTGTTTTTATCGTACCACTTAAATCCAATCGGATTTATTGACGATGAAGTCAAGAATTCAATAGGTTTTATGCTACTAAAATAGGTCATAATTATGATTAAAATATGTACGTTTTATTGAGTAAAAACAATAATTATCCGATTTTAGGAAAGAAAGTTAACATGGGTGTTAATTTTTGTCGTCGTCGTTGTACAGGGCCCGAAACCGCTCGTACCGGGGCAGCAGCATGGCCCGTTCGGTCGCAATGGGCGCATAGACGCGCTCGACGTCGGGGGCGGGGCAAATGTGGGCGAGGTTTTGAGGCGTGGTGTTGCCCGAGCCGTCCACCGCAGCGCAGGCCAGCCACGCCAGCCGTGCAGCACCCAGGGCGCCGCCCGCTGCCGAGCCGCTGTGGGTCACGATTTCCAGATCCAGGCAGGAGGCGAGTTGCTGCGCCCACATGGTGCTTTTTGCGCCACCGCCGACCAGCGACAGACGTTGGGGGTTGCAGCCGGCCGCACGCAACGCGGCCAAGCCATCGTTGAGGCCGAAGGTGACGCCTTCAATCACGGCGTAGGCCAGGCTGTCGGCATGGGTGTCGTGGTCCAGGCCATGCAGGCTGCCACGCACGGAGGCGCTGTTGTGCGGCGTGCGCTCGCCGCTGAGGTAGGGCAAGAAGAGCGGTGCTGCGGCGCGCTCGGCCATCGTCAAGGTGCTGGCCTTGATTTCCATCTCGGATTCGGACGACGCGCCCACCAGGCGCGTCGCCCAGTGCAGGCAACTCGCGGCCGACAACATCACACTCATCTGGTGCCAAAGGCCCGGCAAGGCATGGCAAAACGCGTGGGTGGCGCTGGCGGCATTGGGCTGGTAACTCGGCGTGACGACAAACAACACGCCACTGGTGCCCAGCGACAGGAATCCCTGGCCCGCGTTGACCGCGCCCATGCCGACGGCGCTGGCCGCGTTGTCGCCACCACCGCCGGCCACGACCACGCCACGGGCCAAGCCGAGCCGCTTCGCCACGTCATCGCGCAACACGCCGCTCGATGCACTGCCTTCGAGCAGACGCGGCATGTGGTCCACCGTCAAGCTGGTGAGCGAGAGCAAGGGCGCAGACCAGGCGCGTTTTGCAACGTCGAGCCAGGCCGTGCCGCTGGCGTCGGACATGTCCGTGGCGAAGTCGCCCGTCAGCTTGAACCGGATGTAGTCCTTGGGCAGCAGCACCTTGGCCACTTGCGCAAAAACGGCGGGCTCGTGTTTCGCCACCCAGCGCAGTTTGGGTGCGGTAAAGCCCGGCATGACCAGGCTGCCGGCCAGCTGCGACAACTCGGGGCATTCGCGCACCATGTCCGCGCATTCCTGGGCGGCGCGGGTGTCGTTCCACAAAATCGCCGGGCGCAAGACTTCTTGTTGCGCGTCCAGCAGCACGGCGCCATGCATCTGGCCGGACAGGCCGATGGCCTGAACGGCCGCGTATTCTTTGGCGTGGGCGGCGCGGAGTTTTTCCAGTGCCAGAAGCGTGGCCAGCCACCAGTCGGAAGGGTTTTGTTCACTGTGTCCGGGCGAGGGGCGCGCAATCGCCAGGGCAGTGCCTGCCGTGCCGACCAGGCGGTGGTCATCGGTCAGCAGCAAAGCTTTGACTTCAGAAGTGCCGACGTCGATGCCAATGAACATATCAGGCCAGTACCGGGTGTGAAGAGGTTGCCACGCGCCGGTCGATTGCCGCGCGCGCAACGAAGCGTGGAGCTGCATGCAAGGCCGCTTGGGGCGTGCCGGCGCGGGTTTGCATCGGTCGCAAATAATGGTGCAGCACCAGCGCCGCCGCACCGACCGCCGCCGCAAACAGGCCGTAACGGGCTGTGCGCACCACCGGCGCCGGCATGCCCGCACTGGCAGCGTAAGCGCTCAGGGTGGCCGTGGCAATTTCAACCAGTGCCGGATGCTTGACGCAGGATTTTCCGCCCACCACCAGCACCGCCGGGTTGAAAGAAGTCCACAGGTTTTGCAGCAGAACCCCCAGCGCCTGGCCGGCCTGGCGCAGCTGGCCGGTGGCATGCAGCTCGCGGGCCAGGGCGCGTGCGCCAATCACGGTTTCAGCGCAGCCACGCCGGCCGCAGGAACACAACGCGCCGTCAAACTGCAAAATGGTGTGGCCAATTTCACCGGCCAAACCTTGAGAGCCGGTGTAGAGGCGATCGTCGAGCACGATGCCCGCGCCCACGCCGACATCACAGGTGACGAAGATCAGCGCATCCGAGGTTTCGTTGTGGGTGAATTCGTATTCGCTCAGTGCCGCAGCATCGGCTTCGTTCTGGATGTTCGTCGGCACGTTGGGCAAACCGGCCTCGCTGAAGGCCTGCGCCAGCAAGGGTGCAAAGTGCAGGTTGCGCCAGCCCAGATTGGGCGCGAAGCGCAAGACACCGCTGGCCTCTTCAAACGCGCCCGGCAAGCCCAGCCCCACACCCGAGAGCTGAAAACCGCGCAGGGCCAGCTCGGCATGGGCGCGCAACACGAGCCGGGCCACCAGCGCACACACGGCAACGGGCTCCCGCGTGGCCAGCCCTTCCTCGGCGGACCAGATCACGTCACCGAGCAAACTCACGCCCGCCACGCGCAGGCAGTCCACTGCCAGCTCAACGCCGATCAGGCCCCGTGCATGCGCACAGATTTGCAGCGGTGTCGATGGGCGGCCCTGCCCCGGCGACGCGGTGATGTCAGACTCGGTCAGCCAGCCCTCGTCCAGCAGCTCACGCACGGCGGTGCTCACGGTCGATTTGGTCAAGCCGCTTCGAAGCGCCAACTGCGCGCGCGACAGACCAGGCTCGGCGCGGACCAGGCGCAACAACACGCTGCGGTTGATGCGTTTGACGAGCTGCTGGTCGCCGGTGGTTTTCATCCGTCGCCGCCTAACGCTCCGCCTGCGCCTTGCCGTCGGGTTGTTTGCCGCCAATGATCATGCCCAGCACTTCGTCTTCGGTCACGTCGGCGGTGCGGTAGGTACCCACCAAGCGGCCGTTTTTCATGACCGCCAGCCGGTCTGACAACGCGAACACATCGTGCATGTCGTGGCTGATGAGGAAAATGCCCACGCCGTCGGCCTTCAACTGGCGCACCAGGTTGCCGACCATCGCGGTTTCCTCGGGGCCAAGCGCTGCGGTCGGCTCGTCCATGATCAGGATGCGCGCGTTGAAATATATCGCCCGCGAGATCGCCACCACCTGGCGCTGCCCGCCCGAGAGGCGGCGCACGGGAATGCGCACATTGGTGAAGTTTTTGTTCAGGCGCTGGAACACCTTGCGCGCTTCGGCGTCCATGCGGTGGTCGTCCAGCGTGCGCCAGCGGGTCAGCAACTCACGGCCCAAAAACAGGTTGGCCACCGAATCGAGGTTGTCGGCCAGGGCGAGCGTCTGGTAAATCGACTCGATACCGAGCGCCTGCGCATCGGCCGGTGTGCGCACCTGCACCTTCTCGCCTTCGATGATCACGTCGCCACTGTCGATGGGGTAAGCGCCAGCCAGCATCTTCATCAAAGTGGACTTGCCCGCGCCGTTATGCCCGAGCACGGCCACCACCTCGCCCCGGTTCAGGTTGATGCTGACATCTTCAACGGCATGCACGCCACCAAAAGCCTTGTTGATGTTGCGCAGCTCAACCAGACATGGCCCGGCGCTCACAACACATCTCCTGTCCATTTGCGGTACGCCACGTCAAACACCACAGCAGCGATCAGCACCTGGCCGATGATCACGTAACGCGTGCCGATGGAGATGTCCAGCAAGAGCATGCCGCTGTCGATGCACTGCATGATCAGCGCGCCCAGCACCGAGCCGATGATGGTGCCGCTGCCGCCGGCAAGGGCGGTGCCGCCAATCACCGTGGCGGCGATGACCAGCAGCTCCAGGTTGTTGCCGACCGAATTGGTTCCGGCGTTGAGCCGGGAGATGGCGACCACGGCGGCGATGGTGATCAACACCGACAGCAGCAGGAACAACAGCATCGTCACCTTGCGCACCGGAATGCCGACCAGTGCCGCCGCATCCGGATTGCCGCCCATGGCGAAGATGTAGCGGCCAAAACGGGTGCGGTGCACCAGGAACGAGACGAACAGGGCCACCGCGCCCCAGATCAGCACCGGAATCGGGATGCCTTGCGGCTCGGCCTTGTTCGGAATTTGATAGGCATTCATGACGGCCACAAAAGCCAGCACGATGATGATGGGAATCAGCACGATCGCGGCGTCGAGCCAGCCCGGGTTGGTCGGCACGCCATAAGTTTTTTTGGCACGCCTTCGGCTGATGGTGGACAACACGAGGCCGATGCACATTAAGGCGCCAAGCACCCAGCTCGCCGTGGTGCCGATGCCGCCGTTGTAACCACCGCCGAGCTGCAGAAAGAAAGGGTCAGAAAGCGGTTGCGTTTTGCCATCCGCCACCAGATAGGCCGCGCCGCGGAAGGACATCAGGCCACCCAGGGTCACGACAAAAGAGGGCACACCAATGAACGCCGTGAGCGCTCCCTGGTACATCGACACCGCGATGGCAGCCGCAAGGCCCGCCAGGCACGCCGCTGGCCAGGACCAGTCAAGGGTGTACATCAGGAAGGCGATCAACACACCCACGAATCCCATGACGGAACCCACGGACAGGTCAATGTGCCGCGCCACGATGATCAGCACCATGATGGTGGCCAAAATGCCGACCACCGCTGTCTGCTGCGCGATGTTGTAAAGGTTTTCAGGCGACAGGAAAATGCCGTCTGAAAGGAAATTGAAAACCAGGGCGATGACCACCAGCACGGCGGACATCAACACCATGCGCCAATCAACCTGGGCGCGCTTGATGGACTGGGTCAGTGTGTTCATCGTAAATTCCTCGGTCCACAAATGACACCGCGGGCACTGGGCCCGCGGCGCTTGGTTTCAACTGGATCGTTTCAGGTGCTTATTTGCACACGGCAACTTTGGCGCCATCGACGCCCTTGCACAGCGCGTCTTTCTTGATGTAGCCGGCTTTCAACACCACATCCAGGTTCGCCTTGGTCACGGGAATCGGCTTGAGGAAGATGGACTTCAGTGTCATCTTCTTCGGGCCACCGGCCCAGTCAGCGGCACCCGTCACGGGTTTGCCAGCGCCGAGTTCCACAGCGGCTTTGGCGGCAGCCGTACCCAGATCGGCAGAGTTCTTCCAGACCGACACGGTTTGGGTGCCCAGGGCCACGCGGTTCAGCGCGGCGTGGTCGCCGTCCTGGCCCGACACCGGAATGCCCTGCAGGCCTTTGGCCGTCAAGGCTGCGACCACACCACCGGCCATGCCGTCGTTTTGTGCGACCACGGCGTCAACCTTGTTGCCGTTTTTGGTCAGGATCTGCTCCATATTCTTTTGCGCGCTCTCAGGCTTCCAGCCGGCGGAGAACTCTTCACCGACGATTTTCACGTCGCCCTTTTTGATGGCGTCAGCCAGCACTTCGCCTTGGCCTTCACGCAGGAAAGCGGCGTTGTTGTCGCCTGGGTCGCCCTTGATGATGGCGTAGTTGCCCTTGGGTTTGACAGCCAGGATGGCGCGGGCGGTCATGCGGCCAACTTCCTTGTTGTCAAAGGTGATGTAGGTCACGCCAGGCGCTTCAAACAGGCGGTCGTAGGCGATCACGGGAATCTTCTGCTGGGCGGCCTTGTTGACGGCAGGCAGGATGGCGTCTTTGTCTTTGCCCAGGATGATCAGCACTTTGGCGCCCTTGGCGATCAGGCCGTCAATGTCAGCCAATTGCTTCTCGGAGGAAGCGCCGGCGTCAGACATGATGTATTTGGCGCCCGATTTGGCCAGCTCGGCCTTGATGGCGGCTTCGTCGGTTTTCCAGCGCTCTTCCTGAAAGGCGTCGTAACTCACGCCAACCACCAGTTGGCCAAAAGAGCTGGCCGCAGCCAGGCCAAGCGCCAGTGCGGTGAGTGTGTGCTTCAATTTCATGGGTGTCTCCGATGTTTGCCTTTTTCAGGCGGGAAAGTTTCGATGGGTATCGCCTCGATGTCATGGAAAACATTCCGATAGTTCGAGCGATGGACTAATTATCCAAGCCCTGAATTCGCGCCTCATCGGGACTTACCCTCGCGCCGACCTGCTACGAAATGTTGCAGTGCGCTGCGCGCATCAGCGTCGCAATTTCAGCGCCATCACTTTGCCCGCCACACAAGTGCCCTGGACCTGCCCCGCGACAACCCCCGCGCGGTAGTGAATGCCCGCGTACAGGCGCGACAAGGCTGCTTCATTGGCCGCGGCGCTGAAACTTCTGAAGGTGCGCGGGCCCCAGCCCCGGTCGTTGTGGGTATTGTCGGTAAACGCTGTTGAGGCACCAAAGGCCTGGCCCAATACGGCGGCAGCGGCGCTCGATTGCACCGAATGGCCCGACGGGTATTCGGGAAAGGGCGGCGTGTTCATCAGGTCCGGCACCCAATTGCTGTCGATCACCAGTTGCACGTAGGTCACCGGGCGCAGCAGGTTCAGGCTGTATTTGGTTTTCCAGCCGGCGATGAAGGCGTCCGCCATCGCAATGTTCAGGCGCGCATAAACCTCGGCGGCCTGGGCCAGTGAAGCCTTGCGCGCCTTGAGTACATCGGTGGCAATGAATGCCCAATGGCCTGCGGGTGTCGGTGTTTTGCCCGGATCGTCGGCCCAGTACAAGGCGAACTGGCGCTGCTCCTGGCTGGCCTGTTTGCTCAGGGTGTAGACCTCGTTGGCCTCTTTGTAAAAGGCCGAACCGGGCTCTTCGGAATAAGGCGGCGGTGGCGGTGCCGGGCAATCGTCCGCTGACTTCAGCGCGAACGGCCGCACCTCGCCCCACCAGGGCAGCAGCGCCGGTGCAAAACCCGGCGGTGTGGCAGACCATTTCCCGGCGCCGCTGGGCGGCACGAAATTTTGCTGGCTACGGCGCAGAGGCCCCCAAGCCTGGTGGCCGCCGTCGGTGCGGGCCCAGGTGAACAGCGCCATCGCCATCAGTTTGCCAAAAGTCTCGGACCGGCTGGTGATTTCCGCATTGAGCGTGCCGGCGTCGAAGTCCTGCCCGAGTTTCAGCGGCAGGCTGCGCTCGAGCAGGTCAATGCGCTGTTTGTTCTCGGGCGTCGCGGTGGGGAACATCATGCGCGTCATGGTGGCCATCGCGGCGTTGGCCACCGTGGGCCAGTGCAGCGGTTCGTCGGGTTGCGCCCAGGGCAGGGAACTCAACTCATTGAGTTGCCCGGCCAGGCTGATGTTTTGCGGCATGCCGGGCACGACCGATTCATACAGGGCCAGGCCCAGATACCCCAGCGCGCGCGCCGCCACAGGTGGGCTGAAGCCGGGCGTTTGTTGTGTGAGCAGCAGGGCCAGTTGAAACCATTCAGTGGCCACAGCGCCCGAAAAGTCACTTGCAGCCCGAGGCGGCGCGACCGCAACTGGGGAGGTCTGGGCGTTCTGCGCAACAGCCGCCATGGGAAAAGCGCAAAAAGCGACCCAAAAGGCGGCATAAAGAACACCCTGGCGGAAAAGGTTCTTCGTCATGGCGCCTTCCACGCCGAGATGGCGCGCCCTTTTTCGAGGGTGTAGAAACCGTCGGCGCTGACCGATTCCCAGTCGCTCCAGGTCGCGTGGGGCCACTGCACACGCAGGCGCGCTTGGGTGGCATTGCCCAATCCGAAATGCATCCACCCGAGGTGCCCGCTGGCGTGGCCACCGCCCAGTGTCAGCTCCTGGCGAACGATGCGACGACCGCCCGGCGCGCCAGCATCCGGCCCCAAATCCACCTCTACCCAGGCGCCGATGGCGTCGCGGTTGGCACCGGCCTGCCTCAAACGCACCTGCAGCCAGTGGCCTATCGGCACGGGTCTGTCGGCGCTGCCCGTACCTACGTTGCGCCAAAGTTGCGCCTTGTCCCAGCGGTTGACGACCAGCATGTCGAGCAAACCGTCGCGATTCAGGTCGACCAGCATGCCGCCACGTCCGCGCCGCACACTGGCCACGCCGGCGAGGTGGCCCACTTCGGCAAAACGGCCGTCGGCCTGCTGCAGCAGCAGGTTGTTGGGGTCCAGCGCCGCAAAATCCGGCATGGTGGACACGTTGCCTTTGACGATGAAGATGTCGGCCAGCCCGTCGTGGTTCACGTCGGCAAACTGGGTATGCCAGGCGGTTGACGGGCGCAGGTCACCGCCAGTGTAGGGCCGGTGCGCCGTGACGCCGCGTTTGTAGGCGATGTCCGAATAGGTGGGCGTAACCGGTTTGCCCGTCGCCGCTGCGTCGAGTTTCTGCAGCTTGTTGTCGGCCATGCTGGTCAAATACACCTCGGGCAGGCCATCGCCATCCAGGTCGTGGCTGGCGATGCCCATGCCCCAGATCTGCAGGGGCTTCCATCCCTGCGCGGGGCCGTACAACACGGGCGCCTGGCCGGGCGATACCTTCCAGAGCTGCTCTTGCCCGTCCTTGTAATACTCGCGGTCATTGCTCACGCGCAGGCCGGCCTCGCCGGTACGGCCCCAGTCGGAAAACAACATCGACAGGGCGCAATGCCCGGGCAACAAGGGCACCAGCGGCGCAAACGCCTTGCCGCCCGGCGCGGGCCGAAGCAGTGAGGCCGCCGTGCAACTGCCCCAGGGAAACTCGGGTTTGCTGCGGTCCACATAGGTGCCCAGCGCGAAGGTGGGCCAGTTTTGCCCACGCTCCCAGGTGGCGGAAAACGCGGAGTGCCAGGCGTTGGGGGTGGCCACGTTCCAGGCCTCGTTGGCGCGCTGGAATTTGCAGGCGCCCAGTCCGCGAAACACCTGCACCTCGCCCACACGCAGCACCACCAGATCGGTGTGGCCGTCGCCATCAATGTCAAGCGGGTAGGCGCCGTTGGCGTTGGTCAGCTCCAGGCCCGAGCGTTCTTCGAGCAGTTTAAGAGGGCCGCCCACCACGCTCTTGTTGCGGTAAAACTTGGCCTTGTTCACCCCGGCCGTCACGTAAACCTCGGGCAGGCCGTCGCCGTCGCAGTCAAAGGTGGCAACGCCGCCGCCAACCAGGTATTCGTCTTCCCCTTCAAATCGGCTTTGCAGGCCGGCGCTGTCGGTCTCTTCGATGAATTTGGGGATCGCCGGCATCGGGGCGCCGGCGGCTGCGGGCGCCGGCGCGGCGGTCTGCGCGATGGCCAGCCTCGCCGGCAAGATGGCCATCAGGGCGGCCAAAAGTGCTAATGCGGCGGCCGTCATGGGCCGCGAGATGCGATGGTGCAGCGGCGACAGAGGCCCATTCGCAATCAAGCGGCTTCCTTGTAAAAATAGGCCTTCTGCAAAACGCGCGTTGGCAGCGGCTGCACCGCCTGTGCGATGGCCGCAATGTGCTCGGGCGTGGTGCCACAGCACCCGCCGACGATATTGACCAGGCCCTCGGCGGCAAACTCGCGGATCAGCCGCGAAGTCACTTCCGGCGTTTCGTCAAAACCGGTTTCAGCCATCGGGTTGGGCAGGCCGGCATTGGGGTAACAGCTGATGAAAGTGTCGGGCGCAACGCGGCTGAGTTCCTGGATGTACGGGCGCATCAGGGCAGCCCCCAGCGCACAGTTGAGCCCCACGGCCAGCGGTTGGGCATGGCGCACGCTGTACCAGAAGGCGGTGACGGTCTGGCCCGAAAGGATGCGCCCGGAGGCGTCGGTGACGGTGCCGCTGATGATGAGCGGCAGGCGTTCGCCCGAGGCTTCAAAATACTCGTCGATGGCGAACAGCGCGGCCTTGGCGTTCAAGGAGTCGAAGATGGTTTCGATCAGCAACACGTCGCAGCCACCTTCCACCAGCGCGTGCACCTGCTCGTAATACGAGGCGCGCAGTTCTTCAAACGTCACATTGCGGGCGCCCGGGTCGTTCACGTCGGGGCTGATGCTGGCGGTTTTGGGTGTGGGGCCGAGCGCGCCGACGGCGTAACATGGATGCCCTGGCCTTGAGTATTTGTCGCAGGCCGCGCGCGCCAGCCGGGCCGAGGCCAGGTTCATCTCGCGCGCCAGCTCCGCCATGTCGTAGTCGGCCTGCGCCACGCGGGTGGCGCCAAAGGTGTTGGTCTCGACCATGTCGGCACCCGCCGCGAGGTAAGCCTCGTGGATGTCCTGGATCACTCCGGGCTGCGTGAGGCTCAGGAGCTCGTTGTTGCCTTTGACGTCTTTGTGGAAATCCTTGAAGCGCTCGCCGCGATAGTGCGCTTCGGCCAGCCGCAGGCGCTGGATCTGGGTGCCCATGGCGCCGTCCAGAATGGCCACGCGCTGGGACAGCAAGTCGGGCAGGCCTTGGCCCCGGGTGTAGGCGTGTGAATGGGCACGGGTCGGCGTTTTCATGGGCCGATTGTAGAAAACCTGGCGACGGCGCGCACGGCCCGTTGGCCTGGGCTTGCCCGCCCCGGCCTCGCCGACAATACCCGCATGAAGAATTTGCTCCCCAAGGAAGCCTGGGCGCTGGTCCAGCAGAAGCCCGAGGCGCTGTTTGTGGACGTGCGCATGGAAGTCGAGTCGATTTACGTGGGCCGCCCGCCCGGCGTGCACATGATTGCCTGGTACGAGTACCCCGACTTGACGCCCAATGCGCCGGATTTTGTGCGCCAGGTCGAACGTGAAGCCCAGAATGACAAGACGCGTACCGTGGTGTTGATCTGCCGCAGTGGCAAACGCACGGTCGATGCCGGCCTGGCGCTCGAGGCCGCCGGCTTTACCGATGTGGTCAACGTGGTGCATGGTTTTGAAGGGGACTTGAACGACCAGTTTCACCGCTCCACACTTAACGGATGGCGACATGATGGCCTCCCCTGGGAACAAATGTGACGGTATGGCTTGCAAATCCAATTGGCGGGCGCATTGCGGCGTTAAAAATCCTCGCCATACGGGTGTATGGCTGCGGTTTTTGCCTTGCACTGCATCCCGGAAATTGAATTTCTAGACCACGCCCTATGGTTGATTTTAGTATTAAGTCATGCAAAACAATGTTAATCAGCTATTTAAATTGTACTAATATTGATTATTAATACGTCTTATTTTTATTTATAATTCTAATTTAACTAAAATGAGCTCGCCCCACGCCGTCCTTCGCGAAGTATTCGGTTTTGACCAGTTTCGCGGCCACCAGCAGGCTGCCATCGAGCACGTGGTGGTCGGTGGCGACGCACTGGTGCTCATGCCCACGGGGGGCGGCAAATCGCTGTGTTACCAAGTGCCGGCGATTGTGCGGCGCGCCCAGGGGCAGGGCGTGGCCATCGTCATTTCGCCCCTGATCGCGTTGATGCACGACCAGGTGGGCGCCCTGCACGAGGCGGGCGTGGAGGCGGCGTTTTTGAATTCCACGCTCGATTTCCAGGAGGCGCTGGAGGTCGAGCGGCGCCTGCAGCGCGCCGAGATCACCCTGCTGTACGCCGCGCCCGAACGCGCCACCACGCCGCGTTTTCTGGAACTGCTTGACGGCCTTCACGCGCGCGGCAAATTGAGCCTGTTTGCCATTGACGAGGCCCATTGCGTGAGCCAGTGGGGGCATGACTTTCGCCCCGAATACCGCGGCCTTACGGTCTTGCACCAGCGGTACCCCATGGTGCCGCGCATCGCACTCACCGCAACCGCAGACGACCTCACGCGCGCCGACATCGTTGAGCGGCTGCAGCTTGAAGGCGCAGAGACGTTCATCAGCAGTTTTGACCGCCCGAACATCCGTTACTCCATTGTCGAAAAGCGCGACCCGATGCAACAGCTGCTGCGCTTCATCGGCAGCCAGCACGCAGGCGACGCCGGCATTGTGTATTGCCAGACGCGCAAACGCGTCGAAGAAGTGGCGCAGGCCCTGTGCAACCACGGCATCGAAGCCTTGCCTTACCACGCCGGGCTGGACCAGGCGGTACGCCAGGCGAACCAAGACCGTTTCTTGCGTGCCGATTCGGCCAGTGACAACATCGTGATGGTCGCCACCATCGCCTTTGGCATGGGCATCGACAAACCCGATGTGCGTTTTGTCGCACACCTGGACATGCCGAAAAACATCGAAGGCTACTACCAGGAAACCGGCCGCGCAGGCCGCGACGGCGCGCCCGCCAATGCCTGGATGGCCTACGGCCTGGCCGACGTGGTGAACCAGCGCCGCATGATCGACGAAAGCCCGGCCGGTGAAGAATTCAAGCAGGGCCTGCGCGGCAAACTTGATGCGCTTTTGGCGCTGGCCGAGGCGACGGATTGCCGCCGGGTGCGGCTGTTGGGCTACTTTGGCGAATCGAGCACACCCTGCGGAAATTGTGACAACTGCTTGACGCCACCGCAGGTTTGGGATGCGACGCAAGCCGCACGAAAGTTGCTCTCCACGATTTACCGCGTGCAACAACACAGCGGCATCAGCTTCGGCGCTGGGCACATCATGGACATCCTGCGCGGCAAATCCACCGAGAAGGTCGCGCAGTTTGGCCACGGCAGTTTGAGCACCTTCGGCCTCGCTGCTGATATGTCCGAATTTCAATTGCGCAGCGTCTTGCGCCAGCTCGTCGCCACTGGCGCGCTGAACGTCAACAGCGAAGCCTTCAACACCTTGCAACTGACCGACACGTCACGCGCAGTGCTCAAGGGCGACGTGCCGGTGCGCCTGCGCGAAAGTACGCTGTCGCCCGAGGAGCGCAAACCCAAAAAATCAGCCGCCGAGCGGGCCAGAAAAGGCGCTCCGCCGCCCGCCGCCGCCGCATTGGACGCCAACGCCCAAGCCCGTTTCGCCGCGCTCAAAGCCTGGCGCGCCGAAGTCGCCAAAGAACACAACCTGCCCGCCTACGTGATCTTCCACGACACCACGCTGGCCACCATCGCCGAGCGCAACCCGCAAACCGTGGATGCGCTGCAAGGTATCAGCGGCATCGGCGAGAAGAAGCTGGCCGCGTATGGCGACGAGGTGTTGCGCGTGTGCGGGCTGCCGCTGGAGCAGGAAGTGGCAGACAGTCACTGAATTTGTTTGCTATATTTATAATAGCAAACAAACGCCTTTTCACGTGACTTACAGGTCTTTTTTCTTCTTGATCGCGCTGAAAATGGCTGCTTGGACTAAATACAACCCAATTTGGGTATGATCCACCTGATCCACCCCGGCGCCACAGCGGAGCTGGGGTGGGTCAGGCGGACCCGCAGAGCGCGAAATGCCCCGTCGAATTTATTGCAAAAACCCTATCCCCCGGCTCTCGCGCACTTCGGGCTTGATGCGGTGCTCCATCTCGAGCTGCTCCAGGAATTCCAGCGGCTCCAGTTCCGTTGCGAGGATCACGCCTTGGCGTTTCACGGCGGCGAAGTCGCCCGGGCAGAGCTGCTCCATCAGGGCCAGTTTGCGCTGTAACTCCGCTGTCAGCAGTTCAGGCTTGCCACCCAGGGCTTCCACCACAAACATTTTTTCGCGCTGCTCACGCGTCAAGGGCATGAACTTGATCTTGAAGGTGAAGCGCCGCAGCGCCGCCTGGTCAATGCGGTCCAGCAAGTTGGTGGTGCAGATGAAGATGCCGTTGTATCGCTCCATGCCCTGCAGCATTTCATTCACTTCGGTCACTTCGTAGGTACGCTGCGCGCCCCGGCGGTCCTGCAAAAAGCTGTCGGCTTCGTCCAGCAGCAACACGGCCTTTTCAGTTTCGGCTTCCCGGAACATGGCGGCCATTTGCTGCTCTGTTTCACCGACATATTTGCTCATCAGGTCACTCGCCTGTTTAATGATGAGCGGCTTCTCCAAGGCCGTGGCGATGTGTTCGCCCAGCGCCGTTTTGCCAGTGCCGGGCGCGCCGTAAAAACACAGGTTGCCGTGGCCGCGCGCCTTGAGCGCCTCCACAATGCGTGGAATCTCGTACCGCGTCTCCACATTCAACATGGCCAGGTCGTAACTTGTGACCATTTTGCGCGAAGGCGGCAGCTCGACGCGGTTGCCCAGGGCCAGGTCGGCGTTTTTGAGCTGGCGTTCGATCAGGGTTTCAAACGGCGAAAGTGGCTGCTGCTCTTTGTCGGTTTGGACCGTCGTTTTGACAGGTTTATCAAGTTTTTCAAGCCCGGCGGCAGCGGCGTCGCCTTCCACTGGCGGCGGCAGTTTCGCTTCGACCGCCAGCCCGGCAAAACGCACAGCCGTGCGGATCTGCGCCGGCGTGAGGCCCTTGCGCGAGGTGAGTTTGGCGATGAAGGCGTCTGACACCTGCACACCGTCCAGCGTCTTGCGCACCACACCTTCGCGCGCGCCGGGCGGCGGGCTCTTGAGCTCCAGGTGGTAGGCGAAGCGGCGCCGGAACGCCGGGTCGATCTGGCCAATGCTGTTGGTAATCCAGATCGTCGGCACCGTATTCGACTCCAGAATCTGGTTGACCCAGGCCTTGCCGTTCACGCTGCCGGTGCTTGGTGCGGCCACCTGCTCAGCCCGGGCCAGCAACTGCGCGGCTTCATTGGAAATGGGCGGGAAGACGTCTTCGACTTCGTCAAACAACAAAGCCGCCTGCGCGCTGCCCTTCAAAAATACCTGGGCGATTTGCAGCGAGCGGTAACGGTCGCGGCCACTCAGGGAGTTGCCGTCGCGGTCGGCGTATTCGACCTCGAAGAGTTCCAGACCGGCAGCTTGCGCCACCACCTTGGCCAGCTCGGTCTTGCCGGTGCCGGGTGGGCCGTAGAGCAAAACGTTGATGCCGGTTTCTTTCTTGGCAACCGCGTTGCCCAAGAGGCTGCACAAGACCTTGGTGTCGTCGTCCACGTAGGAAAAATCGTTCACCGTGAGTGTGCTTTTGCTCGCGGGGCGGGTGAAGACGGCCATTAGCTCGGCTTCGTCGCGGTACTCGCGCATCAACACCGGGGGAAGTTTTTCGCTGACTTTCATCAGGTCAGCCAGATCCGTGATGTTGTGCTCGGAGATCAGGTTCTCCACCATGCCGATGCGCTCCAGGCGCGAGCCCGCGCGCAGCGCTTCGCCGACTTCACTGGCCTTTACGCCAGCCACCTGAGCGATCGCGGCGTAGGCTTCGGGCGCGTTGTTGACCTTGAACTCGACCAGGATACTGCGCAGATCGCGTTGGTAACGCGCCAGCGTGCCGTAGAGTAGCAACGCACGCTCGGCCCGGTTGAGCTGCAGCAGGCCGGCCAGCGAGTCGATGTTTTTCTCGACCAGCGTGCTCTGTTTTTTCAGCGCGTGGGTGAGCCAGTCGCCCGTGACGGACAGCAGCGTGATCAGGTCTTTGGGCTGGTCTTTGGCGTATTCGTCCAGGTAGAAGAAGAGGGTGCCCTCTTCGTACGGGCCGCGCCAGGTGCCGTACTTGACCATGAAGTCGCTGGGGCTCAAGGCCTCTTGACCCAACCAGCTTTCATTGGTGGCGCAGCGGCGAACCAGAAAGGCGCGCAGGCGGGTCAGGAGCGGCAGCGGCCACACCAAATGGCGGCCCGAGAGCGAGATCAGGCTGTTGAGGTCGCGCCGGGCATTGAAGTTGACGCCCTGGCGCACGGCCAGCGTTAGCACAAAATGCGAACACATCAAGTCCAGCACCGGGGCGTCTTTGAGCCCAGGCGACAACAGCACCTGTCCAGCAACCGAGTCGACCACCAAACGCTTGACCATCAATGTCTCCTTTGCCAGTCCAAAAACGAAGGATTGGAATCACCATAACGCAGTCTGGCGTTAAATGGAAGACGCGGGTTGGAAAATCCGCATCAACCGTAGTGAGATGGCACTAAATCGGCCAGCGGCCACAAAGCGTCAACTCTGCTGGAAACCCGGTGCGCGTGCCTTCCAGCGGCTACAGTTGGGCATGGACGTACAAACCCTGCAAACTTCCTTTTCAGACCACTTTGCGCCGTGGGTGCTGGCGCTCGGGCTCACGGTTGAAACCGTCAACCCGGACAGTGTGGTGATGCGATTGCCCAGCAACGCGGACTTCTCGCGCAGTGGAGGCACCCTGTGCGGCCAGGCCATGATGGCGGCCGCCGACACCGCAATGGTGATGGCCTTGATCAACCATTTTGGCGCGTTCCGGCCTTGCACCACGGTGCAAATGAGCAGCAGTTTCTTGAAACCCTTGTCGAATCAGGACGCGCTGGTGGAAGCAAGCATCGTGCGTGCCGGCAAAACCATGGCCTTTGGCGAGATTGACATCCGCGGTGCGGCAGATGGGAAAAGTGTGTGCCGCTGCAGCGTGGCTTACGCGTTGTTATAGGCAATGAACAACCGCGGGGGCAATTTTCCGAAAGGCCGCCCAAGAAAAATTAGCCCCCTCGGGGGCAGCGACCCGCGAAACGTGGGGGTAACATTTTTAGTTCCAGCCAATAACCTGGAAGCCTTTGTCAGCCAGACAACGCTGCACGTAATTGCGGTAGGTCGCGCTCGGCCGCTCGTTCACGGCACCCGACACCGCGCCCGCAGCGCCACCCACGGCAGCGCCGGCGGCGCCGGAGCGAATCACGCCGTCGAGCCCGCGCCCGGTGACCAGCGCGCCTACGGCCGCTGCCACGCCGCCAACGGCCGCGCCTTTGCCGGCCCGCGTGGCCGCTTCGTTGTTTTTTTCATCCGGGCTGAGGCCCTGGGCTTGCGCGCGGGCGATGCAGTCATCGGTTTGGGCCTGTTGTTGTGCCTGGGTCGCGGCGGTCGGCGCGGCAGCTGAATAAATGACGGGGCGCGCCGAGAGACTGTTGGGTCCGGTGGCTGCACAGCCGGTGAGCAGAATTGCCGTCAATGCCACAGAGGCCGTCAAGGCCCACGGGGTTGCGCGGCGCGGGCATCGGATCGCATTCAGGGTGGTGCGGGTCATGGTGGAGCAGATATTACCGTTTGCCGCCGCGGAAACTGTAAAATACCGTCCAGGCGCAAAAATCGTTGCACGCAGGCTCCAACTCCCTGTGCAGCGGCGCAAACCTTGGCCCGCCCCGTTCTTCAGGAATTGACATGTCTGCACCCGCATCCACCGACCACAGCCACGACACCCAACACGAGCCCGACGCCATCGAAGCCATCGTGCCGTTGATCCCCATCGTGTTGCCCCTGTGTGGTGGCGTGCTGATCTTCCTGTTGGCATTTATCGCTGTATCGATGGCTTGATCGCCTGTTGGCTGGTCGCGCCCAAAAGCCCGCTCCGTGGCCGGACCGGGCTTTTCTTTTGTCCATGCACTTTTGCACGTCTTGGGGCTTCTTCTGCTAAATTGCACCAAGTCGCATAAGGTCATGCATTTATTGCATGAAGTCGGGCTGTAACTGCTTGGTAACTACCCGCCCAGTTCTTAAAATCGACCACCCTGCAGTGGATCAGTCGTTTTCCCAAAGTGTCCGCGCTTTGAAAAGACGATTTTTTATCTCCAGGAGTTTTTTGTGAATGCACCTACCATGACGGGTCTGAACCTGAATGCCCCAAGTTACGTCAAGAACGCGAACCTGATCGCCTGGGTTGCCGAAATGGCGGCCCTGACCAAGCCCGACGCCATCTATTGGTGCGACGGCTCGCAGGAGGAATACGACCGCCTGTGCCAGCTGCTGGTCGACGCCGGCGTGTTCAAACGCCTGAACCAGCAAAAGCGGCCCAACAGCTTTTTGGCCCTGTCTGACCCCTCCGACGTGGCGCGCGTGGAAGACCGCACCTTCATCTGCTCCCAGTCAAAAGACGAAGCCGGCCCCACCAACAACTGGGTGGCACCGGCCGAAATGCGCGCCAAACTGCAATCGGGCACGCCCGGCGAAAAAGCGCTGTTTGACGGCTGTATGCGCGGGCGCACCATGTATGTGGTGCCGTTCTCCATGGGCCCGCTGGGCAGCCACATCTCGCACATCGGCGTGGAACTGAGCGACAGCGCCTATGTGGCGGTGAACATGCGCATCATGACCCGCATGGGCAAGGCGGTGTATGACGTGCTCGGCCCCAATGGAAAGTTTGTGCCGTGTATCCACACCGTGGGCGCGCCACTGGAGCCGGGCCAGCAAGACGTGCGCTGGCCCTGCAACCCCACCAAATACATCGTGCATTACCCGGAAACCCGCGAGATCTGGAGTTACGGCTCGGGTTACGGCGGCAACGCGCTTCTGGGCAAAAAGTGTTTTGCGCTGCGCATCGCCTCCAACATGGGGCGTGACGAAGGCTGGCTGGCCGAGCACATGCTGATCTTGGGTGTGACCAATCCACAAGGCAAAAAGTACCACGTTGCCGCCGCCTTCCCGAGCGCCTGCGGAAAGACCAATTTCTCCATGCTGGTGCCGCCCGAAGGCTTCGAAGGCTGGAAAGTTACCACCATTGGCGACGACATCGCCTGGATCAAGCCTGGCGCGGATGGCAAGTTGTATGCCATCAACCCCGAAGCCGGTTATTTTGGCGTCGCGCCGGGCACCAACCTTAAAACCAACCCCAATTGCCTGGCCAGCCTGACAAAAGACGTGATCTACACCAATGTGGCGCTCACCGACGACGGCGACGTGTGGTGGGAAGGCCTGGAGGCCGACACCGGCAAACTGCCCGACCACCTGATCGACTGGCAAGGCAAAGACTGGACGCCGCAAATCGCCAAAGAGACCGGCGCCAAAGCGGCCCACCCGAACTCGCGCTTCACCGTCGCCGCCACCAACAACCCGGCGTTGGACGACGCCTGGGACGACCCCAAAGGCGTGCCGATTGACGCCTTCATCTTCGGTGGCCGCCGCTCCACCACGGTGCCGCTGGTGTCCGAAGGCCGCAACTGGGTCGAAGGGGTCTACATGGCCGCGACCATGGGCTCCGAGACCACCGCCGCCATCGCCGGCCAGCAGGGTGTGGTGCGCCGCGACCCGTTCGCGATGATCGCGTTCGCCGGCTACAACATGAGCGACTACTTCCAGCACTGGCTGAACATCGGTAAAAAGCTCGAAGCCGCTGGTGCCAAAGTGCCCAAGGTTTTCTGTACCAACTGGTTCCGCAAGGGCGCTGACGGCAAATTCGTCTGGCCTGGTTATGGCGAAAACATGCGCGTGCTCAAGTGGATGATTGACCGCATTGAAGGAACGGCAAAGGGTGTGGACCAGCCGTTTGGCGTGAGCCCGACCTACGAAGAGCTCAACTGGACCGGCTTGAACTTCACCAAAGACCAGTTCAACACCGTCACCAGTTTCGACAAGGCCGCCTGGCAAACCGAGTTGAAGCTGCACACCGAACTCTTCACCCAGCTCAAGCACCATTTGCCGGTGGAACTGGAAGACACCCGGCTGAAGCTGGAGCGGCGGCTGGCGGCTTGAGGCGCCGAACACCCGGTTAACTTTCCAGACGGGTTAGATTGGAAAGTTAACATGGGTGTTAACAGTTTCACCGGTTTCGACGTAAATTCGAAAATTTGAAGGTTTTTCGACCTTCAAGTCACGAATAATATGGATTTATTGCTATATTAATAATAGCAATCGCCATTTTTCACCCGTTTCACGACGGATCCGCTCAACCGCTCATGGCTTGATCAGCACGCGCCAGCTGTTGAGTTTGCC
>JANNMM010000329.1:0-24191 GCA_031397915.1 Rhodoferax sp.
GCGCACCGAGCTGAAGCAGCGCGAGAAGGAGCTGGCCGACTTCGGCTTTTTGCCAGCCTTGACCTTCGGGTTGGTCAGCTCTTCAATTTCTTCGAGCACTTTTTGTGTGCTGACGCCCGGCGGCAGCTCGGTCACCACCAGTTGCCACTGGCCGCGTGCCAGTTCTTCGATCTTCCAGCGTGCGCGCACTTTGAGCGACCCGCGCCCGGTGCGGTAAGCGTCGGCGATGTCGGTGGCGCTGCTGATGATCTGGCCGCCGCCGGGGTAATCTGGCCCGGGGATCAGCGTGAGTAATTCTTCTTCGCTCAAATTCGGAGACTTGATGAGCGCCACGCAGGCGTCGGCAACTTCGCGCAAGTTGTGGCTTGGGATTTCTGTGGCCAGGCCCACCGCAATGCCGCTGGCGCCATTGAGCAAATTGAACGGCAGGCGCGCCGGCAACTGGGCCGGCTCTTCCGTGGAGCCGTCGTAGTTGGGGATGAAATCAACCGTGCCTTCGTCGATTTCGCCCATCAGGAGCGAGGTGATTTTGGCCAGGCGCGCCTCGGTGTATCGCATGGCCGCTGCGCCGTCGCCATCTCGCGAGCCGAAGTTGCCCTGGCCGTCCACCAGCGGGTAACGCTGCGAGAAGTCCTGCGCCATGCGCACCAGCGCGTCATAGGCCGACTGGTCGCCATGCGGGTGAAAACGGCCCAACACGTCGCCCACCACCCGCGCGCTCTTGACGGGTTTGGCGCCGGCGTTGCCATTGGCCCCGCCGAAGCCCAGACCCATGCGCGACATGGCATACAAAATGCGCCGCTGCACCGGCTTCTGGCCGTCGCACACATCGGGCAAGGCACGGCCCTTGACGACCGAGAGTGCGTACTCGAGGTAGGCACGCTGCGCGTAAGTCGCCAGGTTGAGGTTGTCGTCGCCGTCGCCGGCGGTTGCGCTGCCGGGCACAGCGGCGAAAAGATCTGTCATTGAGTCGGGAGGGTCTGTCTGAAGGTGTCAGTCGGTTGTGGATGCGACTGAGGGGGACGCGGCCAGGCCGCTGCCGGGAACGCTGTTGGGGAAAGTGCCGCCAGCGGGGCCCTGGCCGGACGGATCGCCGCCCGGTGGAAACGGCGCCAGCATGTTGCGCCGGCCGGTTGCCCCGCCGAGCATTTCCATGCGCACGCGGGTGGGGAATTTCAGGCGCTCCGCCGTGACCGCATTGGGCGGCTTGAGACCCAGGTAGAGCTGCATCACGGTTTTGACGTAGTTTTGCGTCTCTTTGTAATTGGGGATCTTGTTGCCGGCCCGTTGTACCGCGCCTTCACCAGCGTTGTAGGAAGCCAGCGCCAGCTCCAGCTGGCCGGGGAACATGGCGATCAGGTCGCGCAAATAGCGCGTGCCGGCGCGCACATTGATTTTCGGGTCGTTGAGTTTGCGCTCGAGCGACATTTTCTTGTCACCTTCGACGCCATAACGCCGCGCCGTATCGGGCATGAGCTGCATGAGGCCGATGGCGCCTTTGGGCGAGACTGCGCCCACGTCAAAGCCGGACTCGGCGGCAATCAGGGCCTGCAACAGCTCGTAATCGACCTTGTAGGTGTTGGACGCTTCCTTGATGTGGTGCTTGATTGCCTTGTAATTGGGCGACACGTCAAAAAACGTCAGCAGCTTGGTGGGCACTTTCGGCGCCACCACCGGGCGTGCGGTTTCCTCCGGTGTGCCTTTGGGGGTTTTGGTGGTGTCGAAACTCTCGCCACCCTTGTAGAAAAGCTCATAACGGTCGTCGACTTTTTGGTCTGAAAAATGCGCCACGCCGCGCTCGTCGATGTAGCCCCAGACGTCCGCGAGCGCGGCATGCTGCGATATCAGCAGCAGCAAACCGAATAATAACGAGACTAAACGGCTGAATTTGTACATCAAGTTCCCACTAAACGTCGACTTCCACTGAGTCGCCGTGAATCTCCATCAGTTCACGGCGGGCGGCGGCCTCACCTTTGCCCATCAGTTTGGCGATCAAGTTCTCGGTCTGGATGAAATCCATCGCGCCGAGCGCCACCGGCAACAGGCGGCGGGTGTCCGGGTTGAGTGTGGTGTCCCACAACTGCTCGGCGTTCATCTCGCCCAAGCCCTTGAAGCGGCTGATGCCCCAGGCGCCTTCACGCACCCCTTCTTTGCGCAGTTTATCCAATATGGCGGTTAATTCACCTTCGTCCAGCGCATAAGCCTTGGAAGCCGGTTTTTTTCCACGCGCCGGGGCATCAACCCGGAACAGCGGCGGGCGCGCCACGTACACATGGCCGGTTTCGATCAATTTCGGGAAATGGCGGAAAAACAGGGTCAAGAGCAGCACCTGGATGTGGGAACCGTCCACGTCTGCGTCGCTCAAAATGCAGACTTTGCCGTAACGCAGGCCGCTCAGGTCTGGGGTGTCGTTGGGGCCGTGCGGGTCAACGCCAATCGCCACGGAAATGTCATGGATCTCCGTGTTGGCAAACAGCCGGTCGCGCTCGACTTCCCAGGTGTTGAGTACTTTGCCCCGCAGCGGCAAAATCGCCTGGCTTTCCTTGTCGCGACCCATTTTGGCGCTGCCGCCGGCCGAGTCGCCCTCGACCAGAAACACCTCGTTGTGGGAAATGTCGCGGCTTTCGCAATCGGTGAGTTTCCCGGGCAACACGGCAACGCCGGAGCTTTTGCGTTTTTCGACCTTCTGGCCGGCTTTCTGGCGCGATTGCGCAGCGCGAATGGCCAGTTCGGCGAGTTTTTTGCCGTACTCGACGTGTTGGTTCAGCCAGAGTTCAAGTGCTGGGCGTACAAAACTCGATACCAGACGCACCGCGTCGCGCGAGTTGAGCCGCTCCTTGATCTGGCCTTGAAATTGCGGGTCGAGCACTTTGGCGGAGAGCACATAACTGGCGCGGGCGAAAACGTCTTCAGGCAGAAGCTTTACGCCCTTGGGCAGCAGGGAATGCAGCTCGATGAAACTCTTCACCGCCGTGAACAAGCCATCGCGCAGGCCGCTCTCGTGCGTGCCGCCCGCGCTGGTGGGAATCAGGTTGACGTAACTCTCGCGCACCGGCTGGCCGTCTTCCGTGAAGGCCACACACCACTGGGCGCCCTCACCTTCGGCGAAATTGTCATGCTGGGCGTCGGCAAAACCTTCACCATCAAAGAGCGGAATGACCAAATCCCCGGTCAGGGTTTGCATCAGGTAGTCGGTCAGGCCACCCTTGTAAACCCAGGTTTGCGTTTCTTTGGTTTTCTCGACGTACAGCGTGACCGCGACGCCCGGCATCAGCACCGCCTTGCTGCGCAGCAAATGCGCGAGCTCGGCCATCGGCAAGACGGAAGACTCGAAATATTTGGGGTCGGGCCAGGCCCGCACGGTGGTGCCGCACTTGCGGTCGCCCTCGCCCGCCTTGCGCAGCTTCAGCGGCACGGTGACATCGCCGCCCTCAAAAACAATCGTCGCCACCTGGCCTTCGCGGTAACTGGTGGCTTCGAGCCGCTTGCCCAGCGCGTTTGTCACACTGACGCCGACGCCGTGCAGGCCGCCGGCGAAGCTGTAGGCCCCGCCGCCTTTTTTGTCGAACTTGCCGCCCGCGTGCAGGCGGGTGAAGACCAGCTCGATCACTGGCGCTTTCTCTTCCGGATGCAGGCCAAATGGAATACCCCGGCCATCGTCTTCCACCGTCACCGAGCCGTCGGTGTGCAGGATGACTTTGAGCTTTTTGCCATACCCGGCAAGCGCTTCGTCGGCCGAGTTGTCCAGCACCTCCTGGATGACATGCAGCGGGTTTTCGGTGCGGGTGTACATGCCCGGGCGTTGCTTGACAGGCTCCAGGCCCTTGAGAACGCGGATCGAGCTTTCAGAATACTGCGGTATCGGTGAGACGGGTTTGGCGGCCATAGGGCGACATTGTAATCGCTAGGCATTAAAACACTGATGTTTTATACATATAATATCGGGTTCTCCCCCACGATATCAAGCCGGGCCACTGCAGTGACGCCCCGAATTGGCTAAAGTTCACCCATGAGTACCGCCGAAACCCGTTCTTCCCCGTCCCTCTCCCTGGCGCAGGTGCTGATTTGCGGCGCGGCCATCGTTACCTTGTCGATGGGCATTCGCCACGGTTTTGGGCTGTGGCTGCAGCCCATCACCCAGGCGCAGGGTTGGACGCGCGAGAATTTCGCCCTGGCCATCGCCGTGCAAAACATCAGTTGGGGCATTTGTGGCATTTTTGCCGGCATGATGGCCGACAAATTTGGCGCTTTCCGGGTGATTCTTGTCGGCGCAGTCTGTTACGCGCTGGGTCTCATTGGCATGGCCAATTCACCCACGCCGGGGCTCTTTTTGTTGACGGCCGGTGTGCTGATTGGCGCGGCGCAGGCAGGCACAACCTATGCCGTGGTGTATGGCGTGCTGGGCCGCAATGTGCCCGCTGAAAAGCGCTCCTGGGCGATGGGTGTCGTTGCGGCAGCGGGCTCGTTTGGCCAGTTCCTGATGGTGCCCACCGAGGGTTTTCTGATCAACACCTTCGGCTGGCAACAGGCCTTGGTGATTTTGGGCGTTGCCGTGTTGCTGATTCTGCCCTTGAGTTTTGGCCTGCGCGAGCCCGGATTTGCCGGTGGTGCAACCGCCAAACGCGACCAGTCCATCTGGAGCGCGCTCAAGGAGGCCTTCAAGTACCCAAGTTTCCAGTTACTCATGGCCGGGTATTTTGTCTGTGGCTTCCAGGTTGTATTCATTGGCGTGCACATGCCTAGTTATCTGAAAGACAACGGCCTGTCGCCACAAGTCGCGGGTTATGCGCTGGCACTGATTGGGCTTTTCAACGTGTTTGGCACCTACATTGCGGGGTCGCTCGGCCAGCGGATGCAGAAGAAAAACATCCTGTCGTTCATTTACCTGGCCCGCGCGGTCGTGATCAGCCTGTTTTTGATGGCGCCGCTCACACCGCTGTCGGTCTATATGTTTGCCTCCGCCATGGGCCTCTTGTGGCTCTCCACGGTGCCGCCCACCACAGCGGCGGTCGCGTCAATCTTTGGTGTGGCGCACTTGTCGATGTTGGGCGGCTTCGTGTTTTTCAGCCACCAGATAGGCTCTTTCATGGGGGCCTGGCTCGGCGGCGTGTTGTATGACAAAACCGGCAGTTACAACATCGTCTGGTACATCTGCATCGCGCTGGGCGTGTTTGGTGCGCTGATCAACTGGCCGGTAAAAGAGGCGCCCATTGCGCGACCGCAGTTGCCCAAGCCGCTGAACGGCCTGACGCCAGCCTGAGCACGAATCCGCACGGGCCATGACAAGCTTACGCAAATATTGGCTGCACGCCGCTGCTGTGGTGGCCTTGCTCAGCGTGTTCAGTTTCTACACCCAGCCGGAATTTCTGGTGACGCTGGCCAATCAGATCTGGGCCTGTTTTTGACCGACGGCCTGCACGGCAGCGGCGCAGCTTCACCTTGGGTGCAGCGCTGGGCGCATTTGCTTGCGCCAGGCGGCACCGTGCTGGACCTTGCCTGCGGACAAGGCCGTCACATGGCTTTTTTTGCGGCTCGCGGTCATGGTGTGACGGGCGTAGACCGTTCTTCGGAAGCGCTGGCCGTGGCCGCGCGCCATGGCGAAGTGGTGCTGGCCGACGTCGAAAGCGGGCCCTGGCCTTTACTTGAAAATCGATTGGCCGATGCGGGGTCGCCCCTTGCCACCTGCCAGTTTGACGCCGTGGTGGTCACCAACTACCTGTGGCGGCCGCTTTTTCCCAGGATCGCGCATAGCCTGACGGCCGACGGCGTCTTGATCTATGAGACTTTCAGCACGGGCAATGAAACCATCGGCAAACCTTCACGGCCGGACTTCCTGCTGCAACCGGGTGAACTGCTCACCGCATTCTCAGCGCTCAAAGTCATCGCCTACGAAAACGGTTTCCAAAATCACCCACAACGTTTTGTGCAGCGCCTGGTGGCCGTCAACGAGACCGGCGCACCACCCGGGCACCCGCCTGCGCGTTATCTGTTGTGAGACCCGGATTGAGGGCGCGCGGTCTAGGTAAAATGCGCACATGAGTACCCAATTTCGCCAAATCACGGGCAGCATCGTTGCCTTGGCCACCCCCATGCACGCAGACGGCAGCGTGGACTACCCCACGCTCAGGAAACTGATTGACTGGCACATTGCCGAAGGCACCGACTGCATCGGCGTGGTGGGTACCACCGGTGAATCACCCACTGTCAATGTTGAAGAACACTGCGAGATCATCCGCGTTTCGGTTGAGCAAGCGCAGGGGCGTGTGCCAATCATGGCCGGCTGCGGCGCCAATTCGACGTCCGAAGCCATCGAGCTCACCAAATTCGCCAAAGGCGTGGGGGCCGACTGCCAGTTGCAGGTCGTGCCCTACTACAACAAGCCCACGCAGGAAGGCCAGTACCAGCACTTCCGCACAATCGCCGAAGCAGTCGACCTGCCCATGATTCTGTACAACGTGCCGGGCCGCACCGTGGCCGATATGGCCCACGACACCGTGATGCGCCTGACCGAGGTGCCCGGCATTGTCGGCATCAAGGAAGCCACGGCCAACATTGAGCGCGCGCAGTGGTTGATCCGCGAGGCGCCCAAGTCTTTTGCCGTGTATTCCGGCGACGACGGCAGCGCGGTGGCCCTGATGCTCTGCGGCGGTGTGGGCAATGTGAGTGTGACAGCCAACATCGCGCCCCGCCTCATGCATGAGCTGTGTGTGGCCGCCATCGCCGGCAACGCTGTGCAGGCGATGGAGATCCAGCTGTCGCTGCTGCCGCTGCATAAACACCTTTTTGTCGAACCCAACCCCATCCCCGTGAAATGGGCGATGGAAAAAATGGGCCTCTGTGGCGGCACCCTGCGCCTGCCCATGACCCGATTGGCCCAGGCCAACGAAGCCGTGGTGGAAGGCGCCCTGCGAGCCTGTGGCTTGATTTGACCGGACAACACGTTTTCAAGGAAACATTGGTGAAACAAATTTTGACGAAACAGCTGGCACTGCTGGCCGTGGCTGTAGCCCTGGCGGGCTGCTCGGTACTCGATGGCGACAAGGTTGACTACAAAAGCGCCGGCAAGGCGGCCTCGCTCGAAGTACCACCGGACCTGACCCAACTCTCGCGCGAAACACGCTACAACGTGCCCGGCGTGGCCGTCACGGCCTCGGGTTTTGAAGCCGGAAGAATCAGCACCGCGGTGCCGACGGCAGCCACCCGCGTGGCCGACGTGCGCATTGAGCGGGCGGGCAACCAGCGCTGGCTGGTGGTCGACCGCCCGGCCGACAAGTTGTGGGACACCGTGCGCGACTTCTGGCAGGAAAGCGGCTTTCTGCTCACGCTCGACCAATCCGAGCTCGGCATCATGGAAACCGACTGGGCTGAAAACCGCGCCAAGATTCCAGAGGACTTCATTCGCCGCAGCTTGGGCAAATTGCTCGATTCGATTTACTCAACTGGCGAACGTGACCGCTTTCGCACGCGCCTGGAGCGCAACGCCGCCGGCGGCACCGAGATCTACATCAGCCACCGCGGCATGATCGAGGCCTTCACCAGCCGCGAACAGGACAAGACCATCTGGACACCGCGCCCGGCAGACCCTGAGCTGGAAGCCGAGTTTTTGCGCCGCCTGATGGTGCGCCTGGGTGTGAGCCAGGAACAGGCCAAGTCCCTGGTGGCCTCGGGTGTGAAGGCTACGTCGAAGATCGCCACACAAAACGGCCAGCCGGTGGTGATTGTGGATGACGGGTTCGACCGCGCGTGGCGGCGTGTTGGCCTCTCCCTGGACCGCACCGGCTTCACCGTGGAAGACCGTGACCGCGCCAAAGGCACGTATTTCGTCCGTTATGTCGAACCCAATGCCGACAAATCCGAACCCGGCTTTTTCGCCAAACTGTTCGGCAGCTCAGCCAAGGTCAATGCACCGGTGAAGTACCAGATCAGCGTCAAGGCCCAGGGTGAATCCACCACCGTGGCGGTGCTGGACGCCGCCGGCGCGCCGGATGCCTCCGCCAACGCCCAGCGCATCGTGAAAGTCATCGCTGACGATCTGAAGTAAGCACGGGCAGCGGCCTCTCCACCGTTTCGGACAGGCCCGTGCTGCGTTTCAGGAACCTGGCCAGCGGCAGCGCCGGCAACGCCACCCTGGTTGAAGCCGGCAGCGGCCACCTGTCCTCACACCTGTTGGTCGATTGCGGGCTGAACCTCAAGACCCTGCTGGAGCGCCTGGCCCTGGCTGGCGTTGAAGCCAGTGACATCGATGCGGTTTTTGTCACCCACGAACACAGCGACCACATCGGAGCGGCCAGCCAGTTTGCGCGCAGCTTCAACATCCCCTTGTGGATGAGCCAGGGCACCTACGATGCCTGCTTCACGCAAGGGGCTGGTTCACTTTTTGAATCACGAAAAAAATCCGACCCGGCCGGGCTGTTTTGTTGCGCCAAAGATGGCCTGCCGATCGACCTGGGTGAATTGCAGGTCACACCCTTCACCGTGCCCCATGACGCGCGCGAGCCGCTGCAACTGCACTGCACTGACGGCGCTCGGAGGCTGGGCATTTTGACTGACCTGGGCCACGCCACTGCGCACGTGCTGGACCATTTGAAGGCCTGCGACGCGCTGCTGCTGGAATGCAACCATGATGCCAACCTTTTGCAGGGCGGCCGTTACCCGCCGTTTTTGAAAAACCGGGTGGGCGGGCAGTTTGGGCATTTGTCCAACGCACAGTCGGCTGCCATCGCCGCGCAGCTTGACCACAGCGGGCTCACCCACGTGGTCGCCGCACACCTGAGCCGGCAAAACAACCGGCCAGAGCTTGCGCGCGACGCGCTTGCACAGGCGCTGGGCCGCGCGAGCGGCGACATTGCCGTTGCCGACCAGTTCCTCGGTTCGGATTGGTTCGAGTTGTAAAGCCGTCCTCAAGCCGGTCCGCCAAGTAAAAAGGCCACCCGAAGGTGGCCTTTGCTAATACCGGAAAACCGGAATTACTTCTTCGCTGCGCCAGCAGCAGCGTCAGCGGCCTTCTTGGCAGCGTCGCCAGCAGCGCCAGCGGCAGCAGCGGCAGCAGCACCAGCAGCGTCTTTGGCAGCGCCAGCAGCATCTTTACCGGCTTCAACGGCAGCGGTAGCAGCGCCGGTTGCAGCAGAAGCGGCAGCGGTAGCAGCGGTAGCAGCAGTGGTTGCGGCACCAGCGGCAGCGGAAGCAGCACCGGCGGCGCCGGAGGCAGCAGCAGCGTCTTTGGCAGCCTCAACCACAGCGGCGGCGGCGGGAGCGGGAGCAGCAGCAGCCGGCTTGGCTTCTTCTTTTTTGCCACAGGCAGCCAGGGCAGCAGCAGCGATAACAGCGGCCAAAACGAGTGATTTGTTCATGGGTAGTACCTAATAAAGTTAAAGAGAAATGTGAAACTGTTTCCGCAATTTGTCGTTGCAGAAACTCCGCAATGACTGAAGCAAACCAGACACGCCCAGGGGCCGGCGTCTGCTTTGCTTAGCCTCAGATTATACGATTAATCTAAAGGCCCAGAGTGGTCGCCGCAAAACCGACGGTGCTGGCGCGCAGGCGCTCGTTGAGCAGCTCGCGCAAGGCCACGCGGCGCTCGGGTTCGGGCCCACTGACCCCGGTGCTGCGGGTCAGGTCCAGGCGCTGCATGACCCAGCCGCGGCTCCAGATGGCGCTTGGGAAATCCAGCGGATCAGCGCTCGGGATGTGGCGGCACTCGACGATGTGGCTCCAGGTCTTGCGCCAGGTCACAAAACGGGGCTGGTTGCGCTGCACGCTGTCAAAGCGTTTGGCCAGCATGGTGAAATGCCGCCCGGTTTTTGACCAGGCACGGATGGCGTCCACCACCACCTTTTCGCGCAGCGGCCAATCCTCAAAACTGGCGTCGCTGATGATGATCTCGGGCCAACCTTCGTCTGCCGCGTGTCTGAACGCGTCCCGCACGAGCTGCTCGAAGGCGGCGCGGCCCTGGAAGCGCCCCGATGGCAATGGCGCAGGGGCGTCTGCCGCGCCCACAGAAACAATGTGCCCAACCTCAGAGTTCATGTAGCCACCCCGCTTGCATCCACTCCTGAAGCAACGATTTTGCGCCCGGGCTGGCCTTATTGACAAGCTCGGTGCCCAGCATCCGCTGGTTGGCCAGTTGCCGCATGAGCGCCGCGTCGCGCCCGGACGCCAGAAAACTCTCGCCGTTGATGTAGATCCGCTGGTCGTCAAACATCATTCTGCTGCGCCGGTCCAGCGCCAGGGTGCCCCGAATTTCATTTGCACCGTCATTGGCATTACCGTCAAACCACACGTTGGATTTGGGTTCGGTCAACAGCTCGCCCAACGCACGCGCCAGTGTTTGCGGGTTCTTGACGGCCGCCTGCAAAGCCTCCTGCGCAAAAGTAAAGAGGTGCTCGGGGATTTCGCCCGGCGCAGCAGCGGCGCCCTGGCCGCCATCGCGGTACAGGGCTGCGCCCACTTCCTCTTCCACATCGTCCGCCAGGCGCTGCAACAGATCGCGCGCCAACTCAGCTTTCGCCGGAGCGCGAAATCCGATGGAATAAGTCATGCATTCCCCCAGCGCCACACCGTCGTGGGCATAACGCGGCGGCAAATACAGCATGTCACCGGATTCCAGATCAAAACTTTGCTCGGGCTCGAAATTCTGCAGGATTTTCAAGGGCGCGCCGGCCTGCAGGCTCAGGTCTTTCTGTGGGCCAATGTGCCAGCGCCGCGTGCCCTGAGCCTGCAACAGGAAAACGTCATAACTGTCGAAATGCGGGCCGACACCGCCGCCGTCGGTGGCGAAGCTGATCATCAGGTCGTCCAACCGCGCATCAGGCACAAAACGGAACTGGTCCAGCAAGTCGCGCAGCGCCTGCACATGCAGGTCCACGCCTTGCACCAGCAGCGTCCAGCCAGGCGTGTTGAGACTGGGCAAGGCGCGCCGCGCAAACGGACCGGACTGCAGCTTCCAGCGGCTGGAATCCGCTTCCTTTTTGGTCTTCAGATTGGTCTTCACACCAATCTTCGTATCGGACTTCGCGATGGCCTCCTGCACCACCAGCCGCGACTCAACGCCCTCATGCCCGGCCAGGTCAAACAGCGCATTGCGGGACATCAGGGTCGCCAGCACGGGCACCGCCTGGCGGATCAGCAGCGGTTTTTTTTGCCAATGGCGTTTCATGAACGTCTGTGCGCTCAGGTTGCCCAAAAGCGCCAGCGGTTGCGTGGTGTCCATCCAGTTTTCCGATCGATGCAAGTTGTGTTGCGCTGGAAATCAGCCCGTCAAACTGCGACAATTCTCCTATGGAAATCAAAGAACAATGTGTCGTCGCGCTGACCTGGACCCTGAAAGACACGCTGGGTGAAGTGCTGGACGTGCTTGACGAGCCGGTCGAATTTCTCGTGGGCGGGCGTGATCTGCTGCAAAAAATCGAGGAAGCACTGCAGGGCCACGAAAAAGGCGCCAAACTCACCGTGCACCTGGAGCCCGAGCAGGCCTTTGGCGACTTCAATGACCAGTTGCTGTTTCTGGAGCCGCGCGCGCTGTTCCCCAAAGACATCGAACCCGGCATGCCGTTTGAAGGTGCTTCGCTGCCTGAGGGCTGCAGCGCCACCATCCCCAAAGATGTGCTCTACAACGTGAGTGAAATTTACCCCGACCACGTGGTGCTGGACGGCAACCACCCGCTGGCTGGCATTGCACTGCGCATCGCCATCACGGTGGAAGACGTTCGTGAGGCGACGGAGGACGAGATCGGTGCGGGCAGCGCGGGCACCGGATTCTTCCGGATCCAGCCGCTGGACCGCGATGAGAGCGGCGACATGAGCGGCAACCCGACCCTGCATTGAAGGGTGGGGCTGACCCGAAAGTACACTGCCTGCAGTGTTAACCGGTAAAAAGCGGAATGCTATTAAATATATAGCAATAAGATCATTTAATCTGTGACTTGAATCCCGAAAACGCTTCAAATTTTGCGATTCCGCATTGGAAATAGCCAATAATTAACACCCATGTTAACTTCTATCATTTCTTCCCGGTAGACCCGTAGCCGCCCTCGCCCCGCGCACTCGCCGGGAACTCGCTCACCACATTGAACTGCGCCTGCACCACGGGCACGATCACCAGTTGCGCGATGCGCTCCATCGGCTCAATCGTGAACGCCAAGTCGCTGCGGTTCCAGGCGCTCACCATCAGCTGGCCCTGGTAGTCGCTGTCGATCAGCCCGACCAGGTTGCCCAGCACGATGCCATGTTTGTGGCCCAGGCCCGAGCGCGGCAGGATGAGCGCGGCATAGTTCGCGTCGGCCAGGTAAATCGCGATGCCCGTCGGCACGAGCTGCCAGGCGTTGGGCAGCAAGGTGAGCGGCTCGTTCAGGCAGGCGCGCAAATCCAGGCCCGCGCTGCCGGGCGTGGCGTAGTCGGGCAGGTTGTTGACGAGCCTTGGGTCCAGCACTTTGACGTCGACTTTCATGGAATCTTTTCTATGAATAAATGGAATGACGTTGATTTTCTCCGGCCCACAGCCAGCGACCCGCCGCCAATGGCGTACCAACGCACAGGTGCCGCTTCAGAGCCCAGCTGACAAACGCCGTGCGATATCTGCCACCAACTGGCGCGCGAGCACAAGTTTGGAAGCGCGGGGCAATTCAGTGGCGCCGTGTTCGTCCACCATCAAGAGCGCGTTGTCGTCTTGCCCAAAAGTCGCCGGGCCGATATTGCCCACCAGCAAAGGCACCTTCTTTTTCAAACGCTTGGCCGTGGCGTGGCTCAAGAGGTCATGGCTTTCAGCGGCGAACCCGACGCAAAACAATTTGCCGCTTTTGGCGCGTTCGCTCGCTGCGATGCCGGCCAGCAGATCGGGATTCTCGACAAAGACCAATCCTGGCACCGCGCCAGAGCCGTCTTTCTTGATTTTTTGATCGGTCGCGTTGGCCGGCCGCCAGTCGGCCACCGCCGCTGTTGCGATGAACACGGTAGCTTCCCGCGCGGGCCACTCGAGCGCCTGCTGCATGTCAAGTGCGGAGGTCACGTTGATGCGGGTGACGCCGCGCGGTGTTGGCAAATGCACCGGGCCGGCAATGAGTGTGACCTTGGCGCCGGCTTCGTGCGCCGCCCGCGCGATGGCAAAACCCATCTTGCCGCTGGAGAGGTTGGTGATGCCACGCACCGGGTCGATGGCTTCGAACGTAGGACCGGCTGTGACCAGCACATGCTGGCCGCGCATGGTTTTGGGCTGAAAAAACGCGATCACATCTTCGAGCAGCTCCTGCGGCTCCAGCATTCGGCCATCTCCCGTTTCGCCGCAGGCCTGGTCACCCGTTCCCACACCAAAAAGCGTCGCACCATCGGCTTGCAACTGCGCCATGTTGCGTTGCGTGGCGGGATGCGCCCACATCTCGCGGTTCATCGCGGGGGCGATCAGCAGCGGCACTGTGCCCATCGGGCGGGCCAGGCACATCAGGCTCAGAAGGTCATCGGCACGGCCATGTAACAGCTTGGCCATGAAATCGGCGCTCGCCGGGGCGATCAATATTGCATGCGCCTCGCGCGAGAGGTTGATGTGCGGCATGTTGTTTGGCTCACGCGCGTCCCACTGCGAGCCATACACCGTGCGGTTGGAGAGCGCCTGCATCGTCACCGGCGTGATGAACTGCTCGGCCGCTTGCGTCATCACCACCTGCACCGTTGCGCCCTCTTTGATGAGCGCGCGGCACAGCTCCGCCGCCTTGTAACAGGCGATGCCGCCGCTCAAGCCCAAAACAATGTGTTTGCCTGCCAAATCGTTCATGACGGCGAGTGTAATGAAACGCCGGCCCCGTATAATTCGAATTTCCCACCCAAGAGCCTCAAAAGCTCCTCTGACATGACCAAATTTGTCTTCGTCACCGGCGGTGTGGTGTCCTCCCTTGGCAAGGGAATCGCCTCAGCCTCCCTTGCTGCGATCCTCGAATCGCGAGGCCTCAAAGTCACCCTCATCAAGCTGGACCCGTACCTCAACGTCGATCCGGGCACGATGTCGCCGTTCCAGCATGGCGAGGTGTTTGTCACCGACGACGGCGCCGAAACCGATCTCGATTTGGGCCACTACGAGCGCTTCATCGAAACGCGCATGAAGAAGGCCAACAACTTCACCACCGGCCAAATCTACAAAAGCGTGCTTGAAAAAGAGCGCCGCGGCGACTACCTCGGTAAAACGGTGCAGGTGATTCCGCACGTCACCAACGAGATCCAGGAATTTGTGAAGCGTGGCGCGGGCTTTGGCACACCGGACGCGGTGGACGTGGCCATCGTCGAGATCGGCGGCACAGTGGGTGACATCGAGTCCCTGCCCTTCCTGGAAGCCGTGCGCCAGATGAGCCTGAAAATGGGCCCCAACAATTCGGCCTTTGTGCATTTGAGTTACGTGCCCTGGATCGCCGCTGCCGGCGAGCTCAAAACCAAGCCGACCCAGCACACCGCCAAGCAACTGCGTGAAATCGGCATCCAGGCTGACGCGTTGATCTGCCGCGCAGACCGGCCTATCCCAAAAGAGGAGCGCGACAAAATTTCGCTGTTCTCCAACGTGCCCGAATGGGGCGTCATCAGCATGTGGGACGTCGATACGATTTACAAAGTGCCGCGCATGTTGCACGAGCAGGGCCTCGACGGCCTCATCTGCGACAAACTTCGCCTGAACACGCCGCCGGCCAACCTCAAGCGCTGGGACGAGCTGGTGTTCGAAGCCGAACACCCGCAGGGCGAGATCAACATCGCCATGGTCGGCAAATACGTTGATTTGTCTGACAGCTACAAATCGCTCAATGAAGCGGTGCGCCATGCTGGCATGAAAAACCACGTTCGCGTGAAGATTGACTACGTCGACTCCGAGACCCTCTCCGCCAAAAACGTCTCGCAGCTGGCCAAATTTGATGCCATTCTGGTGCCGGGCGGCTTTGGCAAACGTGGCATCGAAGGCAAGATTTGCGCGGCCCAGTTCGCCCGTGAAAACAAGGTGCCCTATTTGGGTATTTGCCTGGGGATGCAGGTCGCCACCATAGAATTCGCGCGCCACGTGGCCGGCCTTGAAGGCGCCAACAGCACCGAGTTTGAACCCGACTGCGCCCACCCCGTCATCGCGCTCATCACCGAGTGGAAAGACGCCGACGGCAGCATCAAGACGCGCGATGAACACTCTGATTTGGGCGGCACCATGCGCCTGGGCGCGCAAAGCTCCGACGTGGCGGCCGACACACTGGCCTTCCAGATTTACGGCAATGTGGTCACCGAGCGGCACCGCCACCGCTACGAGGCGAATGTGAATTACCTCGGCCGCCTGCGCAGCGCCGGTCTGGAGATTTCGGCCCTAACGCAGCGCGAACAACTCACCGAGATTGTTGAGCTGCCGCAGTCGGTGCACCCCTGGTTTGTCGGCGTGCAGTTCCACCCGGAGTTCAAGTCCACACCCTGGAACGGGCACCCGCTCTTCAACGCCTTCATCAAGGCGGCGCTGGACCATCAAGCGGTGGGTGTGAATTTGAAAGCGGTCGCTTGAGATGAAGCTGTGTGGTTTCGAAATCGGCCTGGATCGGCCGTTTTTCCTCATTGCGGGCCCGTGTGTCATCGAGTCCGAACAATTGCAGATGGACACGGCGGGCACGCTCAAAGAGACCACCTCGGCATTGGGCATCCCCTTCATTTTCAAAAGCAGCTTTGACAAAGCCAACCGCTCCAGTGGCACCACCTTTCGCGGCCCCGGTATCGACAAGGGGCTGGAAATCCTGGCCAAAGTGAAGCTTGAGTTGGCGTTGCCGGTCTTGACGGACATCCACGACGAATCACAAATCGCGCAGGTGTGCCGTGTGGTGGATGTGTTGCAAACGCCCGCCTTCCTGTGCCGCCAGACCGATTTCATCCGTGCTGTGGCGCAATCCGGCAAACCGGTGAACATAAAAAAAGGCCAGTTCCTCGCACCTGGCGACATGAAGAATGTGATTGACAAAGCCCGCGCCGCAGCCCGCGAAAAGGGCCTGAATGAAGACAACTTCATGGCCTGCGAACGCGGCGCGAGTTTCGGCTACAACAACCTGGTGAGCGACATGCGCTCGCTGGCCATCATGCGCGAGACGAATGCGCCCGTGGTGTTTGACGCCACCCATTCAGTGCAGCTGCCCGGGGGCCAGGGCACCAGCAGCGGCGGCCAGCGCGAGATGGTGCCGGTGCTGGCGCGCGCAGCGGTGGCTGTGGGTGTGGCCGGCCTCTTCATGGAAACCCACCCGAACCCGGCGGTGGCCCTCTCCGATGGCCCCAACGCCGTGCCGCTCAAACACATGAAGGCCCTGCTGGAAACACTGCTGGAGCTGGATCGCGTCACCAAGAAAAACGGTTTTCTTGAAAACCGGTTTGCCTCTTAGTCATCTGTGCGCCAGACATCCCCATTGAACAACCCCAGAAAGGAATTGACCATGCCCTGCGCTTACATCATTGCCGACATCAAGATCAACGACATGGACAAGTTCAAAAACTACATGGCGGTGGCGCCTGACGCTGTGGCGGCAGGGGATGGCGAATACATCGCGCGCGGCGGCAAGCTCGAAACTCTTGAAGGCTCCTGGCAACCCACGCGCCTCACGCTGTTGAAGTTCGAGAGCCTGGACAAAGCCCGTGCGTTTTACAACAGCGAAAAATACAAAGCGGCGAAAGCAAAACGCGCAGGTACCACCGAATATTTCAACATGGTCGTAGTGGAAGGCGTTTGAATGTATCGCCTGAATGCGGTCATGTGACCCCATTGTTGAATCTGTTTTTAAATTGAGAAAGACCTGAAATGAGTGCAATCGTTGACATCGTCGGCCGTGAAATTCTGGATTCACGCGGCAACCCCACCGTCGAATGTGACGTGTTGCTCGAGAGCGGCACCATGGGCCGCGCGGCGGTGCCGTCGGGCGCCTCCACTGGCTCGCGCGAAGCCATCGAACTGCGCGACGGCGACAAGTCCCGTTACCTCGGCAAAGGCGTGTTGAAAGCGGTGGAGTTCATCAACACCGAAATATCCGAGGCCGTGTTGGGTCTGGACGCGTCTGAACAGGCCTTTCTGGACAAAACCCTGATCGATCTGGACGGCACCGAAAACAAATCACGCCTGGGGGCCAACGCGATGCTGGCTGTTTCGATGGCCGTGGCCCGCGCGGCGGCCGAAGAAAGCGGCCTGCCCCTGTACCGCTATTTCGGCGGCATGGGCGGCATGCAGTTGCCGGTGCCGATGATGAACGTCGTCAACGGCGGCGCACACGCCAACAACAACCTGGATTTGCAGGAACTGATGATCATCCCCGTGGGCGCGCCGAGTTTCCGCGAAGCCGTGCGTTACGGCGCCGAGGTGTTCCACGCCCTGAAGAAAATACTGCATGACAAGGGCATGAGTGTGGCCGTGGGTGACGAAGGCGGCTTTGCGCCCAACGTGCCCAACCACGAAGCGGCGATCCAGATGATTCTGGACGCCATCGCCGCAGCCGGTTTTGTCGCGGGTGAGCAAATTGCGCTGGGTCTCGTTTGCGCGGCCAGCGAGTTCTACAAAGATGGCAAGTACCACCTGGAAGCCGAAGGACTCGTGCTTTCCAGCGAGGAGTGGATCAACACCATGGCCACCTGGGTCGACAAATACCCCATCATCAGCATCGAAGACGGCATGGCCGAGAACGACTGGGACGGCTGGAAGCTGCTGACGGACCGCCTGGGCAAGAAAGTCCAAATCGTGGGTGATGACCTGTTTGTCACCAACACCAAAATCCTCAAAGAAGGCATCGACAAGGGCATTGCCAATTCGATCCTGATCAAGATCAACCAGATCGGCACACTCACCGAGACCTTCGCCGCCATCGAAATGGCCAAACGCGCGGGTTACACCGCCGTGATCAGCCACAGAAGCGGCGAAACTGAAGACTCGACAATCGCCGATATCGCGGTGGGCACCAATGCCGGGCAGATCAAGACCGGGTCCCTGAGCCGCTCAGACCGCATGGCCAAATACAACCAGTTGCTGCGCATCGAAGAAGACCTCGGCGACATCGCCACCTACCCGGGCCGTTCGGCTTTTTACAACCTGCGTTGATGCGCCGGCGCAAAAGCTGGGGCAAAATACTTCGAAAGTTGTAGCATACACAGATGGCCAACCGCGTCCTCCCGGTCTTCCTCACCTTTCTGCTGGTGGTTTTCCACGCGCAGCTGTGGTTTGGCCGGGGCAGCGTGCAAAGCGTGAACCGCATGACGCAGCAACTGGATGAACAGCAACAAAAAAATGCTCTGGCGCAACTGGCCAACAGCCGCCTGGAGGCCGAAGTGCGCGACCTCAAGGAAGGCCTGGAGATGGTTGAAGAACGTGCGCGCCAGGAATTGGGCATGGTCAAGCCCAATGAAATTTACGTGCACATCGGCAAATAGGCACGCTTGCGAGGCCCTGTGAATATCGCCGTTGTGGGCGCGCCGGGCACCGGCAAATCCTGGCTGGTCCGTGCCTTGACGGTTGCCCAGGCAGATAGCCCCGATGGACCCAGGCAGGCCACTTTCCACGACGGCCCGGAAATCCAGGATGATCCCGCTTTCGATGTCGTCTTGCTCATGGGGCTCGATTTGAGCCCGCCGTCAGGCGCCGAGGTACAGGCCGATCAGCAGATTCGGGCCGCCCTGGCGCATCATGGCATCGGCTTTCGCGTGGTATACGGGCAAGGTGCCGCGCGGCTGGCCAATGCCCTGCGCGCCTTGGTCACAGCAGAACGCAGGGGCACCACACCGTGGCGCCACCAATGCGACCCCTGCAGCGACACCGACTGCGAGCACCAATTGTTTTCGCGCCTATTGCAAGGCGCCGGGGGCCCCTTGCAGGCCGGTTGAATCCACAAAAACCAGGGCTGCGTCCACCGCGTCGTAACGGTACTGCTGGCCGCAAAATTCGCATCCCACTTCAATTTCTCCGCGCTCGGTGATGATTGACTCGGCCTCTTCGCGCCCCAGACTCTTGAGCATGCGCCCGACCCGCTCGCGGCTGCAGGTGCAGGCAAAATGCGGCGAATTCTCCGCAGCGGGCGGCTCGAAACGCAGCAAGGGCTCCTCCCAGAACAGGCGTCGCAAAATCGTGTCGACGTCGAGTTTCAGCAACTCGTCGCGCTTGAGGCTCGAAGCGAGGATGGAGATGCGGTTGTAGGCATCAAGGTAATTGGGATCAGATTCCAGTTCCTTTTGCACAGCGGTCGTCACTTTGCCACCGCCCGCAGGCATCTTCTGGATCAAAAGCCCCGCGGCCAGTTTGTCGTCTGCTGCCAATACCAGCGTTGTCTCCAGTTGCTCACTTTGCAGCATGTAGTGGGCGAGCACCTCGCTGATGTGTTCGAGTTTTTCCTTGTGGTCGTCAAACAGCGGAACCACCCCCTGGTAGGCCTGCTGGCCTGGCCGTCGGCCTTTGGCATCCAGCGTGATGGCGCACTTGCCCAGGTTGTTGACGTTCACCATCTGGCTCAACGTGGCGTCGTGCGCCACCTCCCCCAACAGCGTTGCGGTGGCACGCAGGCTCAAGTCGGCGTTCACCTCGGCAACCGCCAGCTTCACCGGGCCGTCACCCTGTATCTGCAAAATCAGGGCGCCGTCAAATTTGATGTTGGACTGCATCAACACGCCGGCAGCGGCCATCTCGCCCAAAAGCTCCTGCACCGAGGCCGGGTACGGCCCGCTGGTGGTGTTGGCCGCGCGCCGGCGCAGTATCTCGACCCACGCGTCGGTCAGGCGCACGATGGCACCGCGCACCGGCAGGCCCTCAAACATGAATTTGTGCAGTTCAGACATGTGCGCCGCTTGGAGAAAACCCGTTCATCCGATTTTCTTCAACCCCGCATTGAACCGCTTGCCATTGGCCCTGTAATGGCCGGCAATGCCAAGTACACCAGCGATTTGCTCAGGCGCCAGTTGCCGCATCAGCTTGGCCGGGCTGCCCATGATCATCGAGCCATCCGGAAACTCTTTGCCTTCGGTGACCAGCGAGTTCGCACCCACGATGCAGTTTTTGCCGATCTTCACGTCGTTCAACACGATGGCGCCAATGCCAATCAGGCTGCCATCACCCACCGTGCAGCCGTGCAACATCACCATATGACCGACGCTCACGTTCTCGCCAATCACCAGGGGCTTGCCCGCGTCGGCATGCAGCACGCAGCCGTCCTGGACATTGCTGCCCCGCCCGATCGTGATCTTCTCCGAGTCGCCCCGCGCGATCACGCCAAACCAGAGGCTCACACCCTCGCCCAGCACCACGTCACCCATCACCTGCGCACTGTCGGCCACGTAGGCGTCTTTGCCGAGGGTGGGCGACACGCCGTCAAGTTCGTAAATTGCCATTCTGATGTACCTCAATCGCTGGGGGAAGCCTGAATTGTAGAAGCCTGCGTCTGGCTCGCCGACAATCGCGCCATGTTCAGGCCCCTGCCCCTTCCTGCCCCGCCCGCGCTGGAAATCCGCCAATGGGCGCGCCGGGCTTGGTGCGAGCCGGATCCGCAACAAAAAGTCGGGTTGACCCTCGGCTCTGCCAGCCTCCACAATATGGATCCACCTTTGGCCCACAGCCCGATCCCGGGCCGCCCCGCCCGCCCTGAACTCACCCACCCTGCCAAGGTGCCGCGCCGCGCCCCTTCCACGCTCGAAGGTCGCGCGGCCCTGGTGCATTCGATTTGCCACATCGAGTTCAACGCGATCAATCTGGCACTCGACGCAGCCTGGCGTTTTGACGCCATGCCGCCACAGTTTTACGCAGACTGGGCACAGGTGGCGCGCGAAGAGGCCTACCACTTCACGCTCCTGCGCCAGCACCTGCAAAGCATTGCCGCAGCGCCCGATGGCGCGCCGCGCTGGGACTATGGCGACTTCCCCGCGCACGACGGCCTGTGGGAGATGTGCGACAAAACAGCGCACGACGTCGTTGCCCGCATGGCGCTGGTGCCGCGCACGCTGGAAGCGCGCGGGCTCGACGCCACACCGCAAATCCAGGCCAAACTGCGCCAGACGGGCGCGCCGGACGCGCTCGCTGCAGCGGCGATTCTGGACATCATCCTGCAGGATGAAGTGGGCCACGTGGCGATCGGCAACCATTGGTACGGGTGGCTGTGCGCGCGCGACGGCCTCGACCCGGTGCGCCACTACGTCGATTTGACCGAGCACTACATGGCCCCGAAGCTGCGCCCGCCCTTCAACAGCGCGGCCCGCCTGCGCGCCGGTTTCACCGCGGAAGAAATGGCCGCCCTGAACGCCTCGGGTTGAAGCAGGCTCACCCCCTGGGGTGGTGCGCGGCGTGAATCGTCTTGAGCCGCTCTCGCGCCACGTGGGTGTAGATCGTCGTCGTGGAAATGTCGGCGTGGCCCAGCAACATCTGAACCGCACGCAGGTCCGCGCCGTGGTTCAGGAGGTGCGTGGCGAAGGCGTGGCGCAGGGTGTGCGGCGAGAGTTTGGAGGTGATGCCCACCATCCCCGAATACTTGCGGATGATCATCCAGAACATCACGCGGCTCATGGCCGTGCCGGGCTTGGTGCCCCGGTTGGTCACAAACAGATCGTCGGTCTGGTGCGCGGCCACCATTGCCGGTCGTACCTGCGTCATGTAGATGCGCAGCCACTGGCTGGCCACTTCGCCAAACGGCACCAACCGTTCCTTGTTGCCTTTGCCAAACACGCGCAGCACGTTGTCGGAGAGGCTCAGGTTGAGCACCTTGAGCGAGACCAGCTCACTCACACGCAGGCCGCTGGCGTACATCAGCTCGATCATGGCGCGGTCGCGGATGCCAATGCCGCTGGACAAATCCGGCGCCGCAAGCAGGGCCTCAACCTGCACTTCAGACAAGGTAGCGGGAAAACGCGCCGCCTGTTTGGCCGGTTGCAGCTTCAGCGTCGGGTCCAGGCTGGTCAGGCGCTCGCGCAGGGCCCAGCGGAAATAGCGCTTGAGCACCGTCAGGCGGCGGTTTGCCGATGTCGCCTTACTGCCTTCATGCCGCGCCGAAAAATACCCCAGAATGTCGATTTCGGCCGCCGCCGTCAAGGTCTTGCCGCTTGCGGCCAACCAGCGTGCAAACAGGCTCAAGTCGCGCCGGTAAGCCGCCAGCGTGTTTTTTGACAGGCCGTCTTCGAGCCACAGGGCATCGATGAAGGGGTCAACGCAGTTGTCGATGGCCGCATCGTCCACCCCATCTGCAAGGTCTGCGCCGGTTTGCACGGGAAAGTGTCAATCAAGCTTGAGTTTGGCGCTGTCCACCACTTTTTTGTACACGTCAAACTCAGCCTTGATCTGGTCGGCGAATTGCTCTGGCGTGTTGCCGATGACGATCGAGCCGGTGTCTTCAATGCGCTTTTTCACCGCCGGGTCTTCCAGCGCTTTCTTCACGGCGGCGTTGACTTTGTCGACCACGTCCCTGGGCAAACCTTTGGGCCCCAGAATGCCGTAATACGCCATCCGGTTGACCGGCTCCAGCCCCACTTCCTTGAACGTGGGCACGTTGGGCAACTGCGCCAGGCGCTGCGGCGCGGCGACCACGATCGGCACCAGCCGGTTGTCCTTGATGAAGGGCAGCGCCGACGGCAGGTTGTCAAAAATCATCGGCACCTGGCCGGCCACGGTGTCGTTCAGCGCCGGCCCTGCGCCGCGGTAAGGGATGTGGGTGATGAACACGCCCGCCAGGTTCTTGAACAGCTCGGTCTGCAAATGGCCGATACCCCCCGTGCCCGAGGACGAATAGGCGTATTTGCCGGGCGACTTTTTCAATTCGGCCACAAAGCCCTTGTAGTCTTTGGCCGGGAAGCCCGGGTGCACGGCGATCACATTTGGCGTCGCCGCGATGTTGATGATGGGCGTGAAATCCGTTAGCGGGTTGTAGGGCGTTTTAGGGTTGATCGCCGGATTTGCCGCCGTGGTCGACACCGTCGCCATGGCCAGCGAATAACCATCGGGCACGGCACGCGCCGTCTCGGTGGCGCCAATCACGCCGCCGCCGCCCGCCTTGTTCTCAACGATCACCGATTGCCCCAGTGCCCGGCCCAGCGGCTCGGCGATGACCCGGGCAATGATGTCGGTGGTGCCGCCCGGCGCAAACGGCACCTGCAGCTTGATGACCTTGTTGGGATAGGTTTGGGCCATGGCGCAGCCGGCAGCGGCAAACAAACCCAGGGAAAAAAAGTAATTGCGTTTCATGCGAGTACCTGAATAGAAAGTCATTCGATTTCCAGATCGCCGCGAGAGTAGGCGCGCCGACGGAGGCAGTGCTTCAGCACGGCCAGGAGGCGCAACGCCCTATCGCGTCGATCTGGAAATCGAATATTCTCGCAGGGTGAATTATTTCCAGCTCCTCTTCCCCGATTTCTCCCTCATCTTTCTCGGATTCCTGGTCTGCCGCTACACCGCACTGGACCGCGCCGTGTGGGAGAAAGTCGAGTCACTGGTTTACTACTTTCTGTTCCCGGTGCTGCTGTTTCACTCGATTGTGAAGACACCGCTGAACCTGGCGGCGGCCTCCAGTTTCATTGGCGCGGGCTGGGCGCTGGCCGCCATTGGCATTGCCCTGGCCTACGCGCTGCCTCGCCTGCCCTGGTTCAAGACCCACATCGATGCGCGCCAGCACGCCGCCTGTGCGCAAATCGCCTTTCGTTTCAACTCCTTCATCGCGCTGGCGCTGGCCGAGCGCCTGGCCGGGCCCGAAGGTGTGAGCCTGATCGCCATTCTTATCGGCGTGTGTGTGCCGGTGTTGAACGTCGCCGCCGTCTGGCCCATGGCGCGCCATGCCAAACGCAATTTTGGCCGTGAACTGCTGCGCAACCCGCTCATTATTGCCACTGCCGGTGGTGTTGTGGCCAACCTCGCCGGCTTTACGATCCCGGGCTGGCTGGTGCCCACCGTCTCGCGCCTGGGCGCCGCCTCACTCGCGCTCGGGTTGATGGCGGCCGGCGCCGGCTTGCAGATCTCGGCGCTGGCGCGCTCGAAAACGCTGGGCATTTCGCTGCTGGCGATCAAGCATCTGTTGTTGCCCCTGGCCGCCCTGGCCCTGGCGCGCGGCATTGGCTTGGGCCCGGTTCAAACCACCATGCTGCTGGCCTTCGCCGCCCTGCCCACCTCGGCCAGCACCTACGTGCTTGCCACGCGCATGGGTTACGACGGCGCGCCCGTGGCGGCCATGGTGACACTCTCCACCCTCTTGGGTTTGCTGAGTTTGCCGTTTGCG
>JANNMM010000349.1:0-4386 GCA_031397915.1 Rhodoferax sp.
CCTGCCTGGATGCGGCACTTTCTTTGACGTGGCTTCCTTCGCGCCCCAGGGCTGTGACTTTGCCGGCCTGGCCGGAGCGTCGGAGCAGACACGCCTGGCGACGAACAACTACCTCCATCGCAACGCCGACGTGAAAGCGCAAGACGGCGGGCAGTTCGGATTGTCGGCCAGCTTCAAATCCGAGTCGCTCAATACCGATTTTCGCGGCTATGCCATGAACACGCACAGTTCAATGCCGAGCCTGCGTGCCACAGTCAATGCGGCAGCACCCGGCGCAGCCTCGATGAATTACGCGAATTTGTACGTTGAAAACGTCGCGCTGCTCGGAATGAGCTTCAGCTCAAAACTGAACGCAACCAGCGCCCTGTTTGGCGAGCTGGCCTACCGGCCCAACCAGCCACTCACGCTGAACGCGTTCGACATCGTTTCGGCTTTTGTGACACGCGCGCCCAACAGCATCCTCGCGCTGAACAAGGGCGTTTTGGGCGTGCCGGTTGGCGGAACCTTTGATGCCTACGACCGCTTTGGCGTTGTCACCGGCAGCGTGGGGGCCAACAAGGTCTTTGCCAATGCGATGGGCGCTGCCAGGGTGGTCGTGGCCGGAGAAGTCGGGTTCAGCCGCGTTAACGGGCTGCCCGATCCAAGCGTTCTGCGTTACGGGCGGCCGCTCGCGTACAACGGCGCTGCCTACGCGGGTGGCGCGCCCTGCGTGGATACCGTCGCGGGCAAGACCTGCACCAATGACGGCTACATCACTTCAAATTCCTGGGGTTTGCGCTTTCTTGTGTCTGCAACCTACCCCGGCGCTGTCGGCGGCGCCACCCTCACCCCATCGCTTCTGATCGCAAACGACGTGAGCGGCTATTCCTATGACGGCACGTTCTCGCAGGGCCGCACCACAGTGCGGCCTGGCGTGCGGGCCGACTGGGGCAACAAGTATTTCCTGGATTTGCAGTACACCATGTTTTCCGGCGGCGCCTACAACCTGGCGCTGGACCGCAGTTACCTGAGCCTGGTTGGCGGCCTGCGTTTCTAGAAGCGGCGCTGATTCTGACGCTTGGTGTGATGCTCGGTCAGCATCATGCCAAGCAAGACGGCGGACACCACGGCGGGTTTTAAGATCAAGGAGGCACAAGGCGAGGTCGTTCAGACTGCCGGCGCTTTACAGGGCCAAGAGGTAGACCAGGCCCGCGAGTACCAGGGTTTCCAGCAGCATCAAGAGAACCGGCCGCCAGCCGACCGAAACCAGGTCGCGGATCTGCGTCTTGGCGCCGATGGCCGAAATCGCCACGATCAGGCACCACCGCGAAGCGTCCCCACCCCACTGAATCACAGGAACGGGAAGCCAGCCCGCGCTGTTGAGCACTACCAGAATGGCGAAACCGATGGCAAAGCCGGGCAGCAAGGGCGGGCGTTCCGCCGTCGGAGCATCGCCGCGCAGCCGCAAGAACAAGGCCACGAACAGGATGACCGGCAACAGCATGGCGACGCGAAGCAGCTTGATCACGGTTGCCGTGTCGCCCGTCTGGGGCGACATGGCATAACCCGCGCCCACGACCTGGGCTACGTCGTGGATGGTTCCGCCCAGGAAGGTGCCGGCCTGGACGGGGGTGAGGCCCAGAAGGACGGCGAATATGGGGTAGACAATCATGGCCAGCGTGGACAACACGCTGACCCCAATGACGGCAAAGAGCGTGGCCCGCTCCTTCAGCGGATGGTTGGGCAGCGCAGCCGAAAGCGCCATTGCCGCCGAAGCGCCACAGATCGCCACGGCACCGCCCGACAACAATCCAAAAAGCGGATCGAACCCCATCAGGCGCGCGAGAATGATGCCAATGACGATGGTCAACGCGACGCACAGGGCCATCATCACCACGGGCTCCCAACCCAGCGAGGCCAGTTGGCCTACCGTGATGCGCAAGCCCAAGAGCGCCACACCGACCCGCAGCACGGTTTTTGCCGCGAACTCCACGCCCGCAACGCATTGGCCTTCTTCTTGCGCCAGAAAATTCATCACCATGCCCAAAAGCAGGGCGAACAGCATGGTCGGAGCCTTGTAGTGCTCGCCCAGAAAGTTGGCCGCAATGGCAATCACGATCACGGCCGCCAAACCTGGCCAACAACTTTGCACCCGCTGCCGCAGGCTCTCCAGCCGGAGTTTCAACATCAGGGCAGTAGAACCGTGGCGCCCATGGTCTTGCGCGATTCCAGCGCCTGGTGGGCCAGCGCTGCGTCTGCCAATGCGAAAGTCTGGGATGCCTCGCTTTTGATTTTGCCCGCCAGCACCATGGCGAACACGTCATTTGCCATGTCCAGCATGTGGGCGCGCGGCATGATGTAGTGCATCATGGCCGGGCGGGTCAGCCAAAGAGAGCCCTTGGCTGCCAGCAGCATGGTGTCGATCACCACCGGGCCGGACGACGTGCCGTTGCTCACCAGCGTGCCGCGCGCTTGCAGGCAATCCAGGGAAGTCATCAGCGTGTCTTTGCCGACTGAATCAAACACCACGGGCACGCCTTTGCCGTCGGTGATTTCCTTGACCCTCGCCACGGTGTTTTCGCGGCTGGTCACAATGGTGTGGGAACAGCCATTGGTCTTGGCCAGCTCAGCTTTTTCATCGGTGCTGACCGTGCCAATCAGCGTCACGCCAATGGCGCGCGCCCACTGGCAGGCCAACAGGCCCACGCCACCAGCCGCCGCATGGTACAAAACGGTTTCGCCGCCTTTGAGCGGATACACCTGGCGAAACAGGTATTGAACGGTCATGCCTTTCATCATCAGCGTGGCGGCTGTGGCGTCGCTGACGCCATCGGGCAGCCTGATTAGTAACTGCGCCGGCATGACCCGCACATCGGAATAGGCGCCCTGCGGGCCAATCAGATAGCCCACCCGGTCGCCCACGGCAATATCGCTCACACCTTCACCAATGGCTTCGACAACACCCACGGCGTCCGAACCCAAACCACTGGGCAGGGCCGCCGGGTACAAGCCGGTGCGCACGTAGATGTCAATGAAATTGACCGCGATGCCAGTGTGGCGCACACGCGCCTCGCCAGGACCCGGGTCACCCACTTCCACAGTCTCGTATTTCAGGACGTCGCTGGAGCCTGTCTCGTAAAAGCGGATTGCCTTGGCCATAAGTCTGTCTCCGTGCGTTCAGGCGACTTTGCGCAGGTAGCCCTGATGCCCGCGCACAGGGTTGGGCGCAAAGCCGTTCAGAGCCAGCGACTCTTCGGTGGTGTCGTAGAACTGGCCAATCTTGCAAATGCGTTTGGCTGCCGGTCCATCTGCAATGGCGCGGCCAAAATCACGTGACATGCGCACGAGCTGCTCGACCTGCTGAGCCGTGCCCATTTTGGCGCTGCGGGCCTGGTTCCAGAGGTTGTCTTCAATGCCACAACGCACGTGAAGGCCCATGGCAATGCCCATCATGTTCACGGGCAACACGTTGCGCATGGAACTCTCAACCGTCAGCACCGCGCCATCAGGCGCTGCCCGGACGAAGTTGGCCAGGTTGTAGATATTGGGCGCATCCATTCCGCCGCCAATGGCCACCCAGTTCATGACCAATGGACCCTTGTAGACGCCACGCCGCATCAGGCGCTCTACCGATTCAAAGCTGTTGATGTTGTAACACTGGAACGCGCTCTGGATACCTGCGGCATTCAAGCGCCGGATGTGTTCCTCGACCCAGCCTGGCTGCGCGGGCACCGTCATTTCCTTGTAGGCGTTGAACACTTCCGGGTCTTCCATGGAGGTTCCCGCGATGTCTTCGTAGGCCATTTGTTCCAGGATGTTCATCTGCGAAGTGTTCACCGTCACTGTCACCTGGTCCGGCTTGGGATCCAACTCGGCAAGCATATGGCGGGTGTCGTCGCTGAGCCATTTGGCGGCGGCGCCATCAGATTCAGGCGCGAAGGAAATCGAGCCTCCCACCTGGATGAGCATTCCAGGCACAGCAGCCCGCACGCCTGCGATCAGTTCGTTGAACTTTGACAGCCGTTTGCTGCCCTTGCCGTCAAGTTCGCGCACGTGCAGGTGCAACACAGCGGCGCCGGCGTTGTAACAGTCCACAGCTTTCTGGATCTGCTCAGCCATGGTGACAGGAATGTCTTCCGGAAAGTCAGACGGAATCCATGAAGGGGCATACGGCGCCGCCGTGATGATGAGCGGAGGCTGGTTCTCCGGAAACAGGGAGCCATCGAGAAAATTCATGATCGGTCTTTCAAAAAAAGGATGCAGGACTGCCATTGCGATGCCGCTCACCGCTCAATACGGCGTGTCTCCCATGATGCCAGCGCGCTCCATTTTCCGGTGGCTCGGCGGATAGTCCATCACGGCGTAATGCTGGGTGCAGCGGTTGTCCCAGATCGCCACGCTGTTGGG
>JANNMM010000089.1:0-2184 GCA_031397915.1 Rhodoferax sp.
CGGCGGCAACACGGCAGAAACCGGTTTCGACTGCAGCGGCTTCGTCCGCGCCATCTACGAACAAAGCGTCGGGCTGCTACTGCCCCGCCGCGCCGAGCAGCAGGCCGCAGCCACCCAGCGCATCGACAAAACCGAGTTGCAGCCCGGCGACCTGGTGTTTTTCAACACGCTTCAGCGCGCTTTCAGCCATGTCGGCATCTATGTCGGCGATGGCAAATTCATCCATTCCCCCAAGCCCGGCGCCGAAGTGCGGGTTGAAAGCATGGGCGTGAGCTACTGGCAGAGCCGCTTTGACGGCGCGCGGCGTGTCGCTTCTGGCAGCAATGCTGGAAATGCGGCGGCACAGCAGGCTTTACTTCAGCCAACAATCTGGCAGGCGCCGGCCGCCTCGCCGGTTCCTGGGGTGCCAACCCAAACCGCTTCCCCTTTTCAGGGAATGGACTACTTGCGCAATTAAGCCGGTGTCGCGCCACGCGACGCCTCCGCCTCGCCGGACCTGCCGCTCCCGATTCCAAAACACCGATGGCTTGAGCCCGCTGGCCGTCTGTCGCCTGACTTCCGGGTTTTTCAGTATTGATCGGCCGATCACTGCCTTATCAGCACCGGATTAGTCGGATATGAAAACCCCTAATACGTTTGCCTCAGGCCACCGCTACCATGCGACCTGATTTCCCTTCTGCTTTTCCATCCAATCCAGGAGCGCACCATGGCAAAACTGAACGTCAACGGTACGGCGCGGGAGTTCGAGGCTGAGCCCGATACCCCGCTGCTGTGGGTGATTCGGGAGCAACTCGGGCTGACGGGCACCAAGTACGGCTGCGGTGTGGCCGCCTGCGGCGCCTGCACGGTGCATATCGATGGCGTGCCGACGCGCAGCTGCGTGCGGCCACTGTCCAGCGTCGATGCGGCAGCCAAAATCGTGACGATCGAAGGCCTGTCAACCGATGGCTCCCACCCGGTGCAAAAAGCCTGGGCGTCGCTGGATGTGCCGCAGTGCGGCTATTGCCAGAGCGGCATGATCATGGCGGCCACCGCGCTGCTCAAAACCAAACCGAATCCGACCGATGCGGACATCGACGAGGCCATGACCAACATCTGCCGCTGCGGCACCTACAACCGGGTGCGCGCCGCGATCAAGGTCGTGGCCCAGGGCGGCAACACCAAAAGCGCCGCGCTGTCCATCCTGCACACCGACGGGAGCACGACATGAGCGCCACCCTGCCCCAACTCAACCGCCGTGGTTTTCTCGGCGCTTCGGCGTCGGCCGGTCTGGTCGTCGCGTTTCATGTGCCGTTCGCAGGCAGTGCGATGGCGCAAACCACGATACCCATCTCGCCCGAGGTCAACGCCTGGGTTGTGGTGAAACCTGACGACACGGTGGTCATCCGCATTGCCCGCTCGGAAATGGGCCAGGGCACGCTGACCGGTCTGGCGCAGCTGGTGGCCGAAGAGCTGGACTGCAACTGGGCCAAGGTGACCACCGAATACCCGACGCCGGGCCAGAACCTGGCGCGCGCCCGTGTCTGGGGCAACTTTGGCACAGGCGGCAGCCGCGGCATTCGCGAATCGCAGGATTACGTACGCAAGGGCGGCGCCACCGCGAAGATGCTGCTGGTGCAGGCCGCTGCTGACGAGTGGAAAGTGCCGGTTGCGGAATGCAAGGCGGCGAACAGCGTGATCACCCACACGCCATCGGGCCGCACCACCACCTACGGCAAGGTCGCCAATGCCGCCGCCAAAGTCACGCCGCCCGCCCCTGCCAACGTGACGCTGAAAGATCCGAAAGACTGGAAGCTGGCGGGCAAGCGGCTGGCTCGGCTGGACACTGTGGACAAAGTCACCGGCAAGCAGATTTACGGCAGCGATTTGAAGATGCCCGGCCTGCTCAACGCCGCCATCAAGGACTGCCCGGTTTTCGGCGGCAAGCTGAAAAGTTTCGACGCCGCCGCGATTGAAAAGCGCCCCGGCATCAAGAAGGTACTGCGGGTGGGCGACAGCGCCGTGGCCGTGGTGGCTGACACCTGGTGGCGTGCCAAAAGCGCGCTCGACGTGCTGCCGGTGGTCTGGGACAACGGCCCGAACGAAAAAGTCTCGAGCGAAAGCATCGCGGCGATTCTGAAGGCCGGTCTGGATGCGCCGGAAGCGGTCATGGGCAACGAGAACGGTGACGCCCGCGCCGCCATC
>JANNMM010000002.1:0-6042 GCA_031397915.1 Rhodoferax sp.
CAGCACTGCCAGGCTGACAGGTAAAACAATTAACATGGGTGTTAATTATTGCCTCAAAACTTGAAGTCTTACACTATTCAAGAGCTCTTTGGCCCTTCAAGTCATGTGAAATATATCTAGTATGCTATAATAAATATAGCATACTGTGATCTGAACCAGCACCCGAAAAAGGGAAGCTTCAACGGTTTGGCCGGCGCCCAGACGCCATCCGTTACACTGCCCACCGCAGACCGCGCTGAGCCATTTCCGGACAGCGGAAATACCAGGAGCCGTCCATGCTGTTTGGCAAATTGATGCCCCGCGAGGGCAATTTTTTCGAGATGTTCAACCAGCATGCCGACCGCATCGTCGAGGCGGCGCGCGCCATCTCGCATCTGGTCGCCAACTACAACGATCCGCACCTGCGCGAGCAGTACAACCGCGATGTTGACAACGCCGAGCGCGCCGCAGACCGCATCACGCATGACGTCAACAAGATGCTGCACAAGACCTTCATCACGCCGATTGACCGGGAGCAGATCCACTCGCTGATCAACACCATGGACGACGTGGCGGATCTGATCCAGGACTCGGCTGAAACCATGGCGCTGTATGACGTGCGCACGATGACCGAGGAAATCACGCGCCTGACCGACCTCTCCGTGAGATGCTGCGAACGCCTCAAGGACGCCGTCTATATGCTCGAGAAGGTCAACGACGCCAAGGTGGCCGAGGCGGCGCTCAAGACCTGCGAAGAAATCGACAAACTCGAGTCCGACGCCGACCGCGTGATGCGCTCCGCCATGAGCAAGCTGTTCCGCGAAGAGCCCGACGTGCGCGAGGTAATCAAGCTCAAGGCAATTTACGAATTGCTGGAGACCATCACCGACAAATGTGAAGACGTGGCCAACCTGATCGAGGGTGTGGTCCTCGAAAACTCTTAAGCCGGCAGCTCAAATGCAAGGTACTCAAGTGGCCCTGTGGGTCATCGTCATGCTGGTGGTTTTGGCACTGGCGTTTGACTTCATGAACGGCTTTCACGATGCCGCCAATTCCATCGCCACCGTTGTTTCCACCGGTGTCCTGCGGCCGGGTCAGGCAGTTTTGTTTGCCGCGTTCTTCAATTTTGTCGCGATCTTCGTCTTCCAGCTCAGCGTTGCGGCAACCGTAGGCAAGGGCATCGTGTTGCCCAGTGTGGTCGATACCCACGTGATATTTGGCGCACTCATCGGCGCCATCACCTGGAACTTCATCACCTGGTACTACGGCATTCCGAGCAGCTCGTCGCACGCGCTGATCGGCGGCATCGTCGGTGCGGTGATTGCCAAGGCTGGCACCAGTGCCCTGATATCAACCGGCATCATGCGCACCGTGGCCTTCATCTTTGTGTCCCCGCTGTTGGGTTTTCTGCTGGGCTCCCTGATGATGCTGCTGGTGGCCTGGCTGTTCCGCAAGACCACGCCGTCACGGGTCGATGGCTGGTTCAGGCGCCTGCAACTGGTGTCTGCCGGCGCATACAGCCTCGGCCATGGTGGCAATGACGCGCAGAAAACCATTGGCATCATCTGGCTGCTGCTGATAGCCACTGGATATGCCGCTACCGGCGACAAAGCGCCGCCCTATTGGGTCATCATCAGCTGTTACATCGCCATTGCTGCAGGCACCATGTTTGGCGGTTGGCGCATTGTGAAAACCATGGGCCAGAGGATCACCAAACTCAAACCCGTGGGTGGGTTCTGCGCCGAGACGGGCGGGGCCATCACACTGTTCATCGCCACGGGCCTGGGCATCCCGGTGTCAACCACCCACACCATTACCGGCGCCATTGTCGGTGTCGGCGCCGCCAAACGCGCCAGCGCGGTGCGTTGGGGCGTGGCGGGCAACATTGTCTGGGCCTGGATTTTCACCATTCCGGCCAGCGGCTTTATGGCGATGGTGGCTTACTGGATCAGCCTGCAGATTTTCTGAAGGCGGCCGCACCTTTCGGTACGGCAAATCGCCAGCGAATTTACTGCGACAGTTTTTTCGACTCGGCGATTGAATAGTCGAAATAGCCCTGGAAACTGAAGGCGAAGCTTGCGATCAGGGCCGTTGCGCCCACCATCAGAGACAACACCACGGCGCCAATGGTGAACCAGTTGGTGCCGCCCGGCGCGGCTTCTTCTTCAAGACCTGGATTGAAGCGGGCATTCCATTTCTGAGGTGTCATCAGCCCGTAGATGATCGCCATCAATGCACAGCCGGCGATAGTGAAGCCTAGCAGGGGGATCAACACCCAGCTGAGGCGGTCATTCAGGCCCAGCTGTTGTACGCGCTCCAGGCCGTAGAGGCCCAAAGCCGTGGGGATGGGCAGCAGCCAGCCTTTGATGTCGCCCAATCCAAAGAGGTAGAAGCGGTGCAGGCCCAAGGGACCGCCCAGCAAGCTCAACCAGGTGGCAAGTGTTTTGTTTTTCATGCCGGATTGTCGGGCGGCGTGCGATTGGCGAGCCCTAGTGGTTTTTCCATCAACACCACATCCAGCCATTTGCCAAATTTCCAGCCACAAGCGCTGAGCACCCCTACATCGGTGAAGCCGCAGGCGCGGTGCACACCCACCGAGCCTTGGTTGGCCGAGTCGCCGATGACCGCAATCAGCTTGCGCACGCCAGCGCGTTCGGCCTGAGCGCCAAGCTCGGCCAGCAAGGCACGACCAAGCCCTTTGCCGTGCACGTCGTGCGCCACGTAAACCGAGTCTTCTGCCGAGAACCGGTAGGCCGGGCGCGGTTTGAACCAGTTGCAATAGGCGAAGCCAATCACCTTGCCGCCCGACTCCGCCACGAGGTAAGGCAGGCCCTTGCCCAGCACGTCCGCGTGGCGCGCTGTCATGTCCGCCAGCGACGGTGGATCGGTCTCAAACGTGCCGGTTCCATGCAGAACATGGTGGCCGTAGATTGAAGTAATTGCGGCAAGGTCACCGTCTTGGCTGGCGCGGATGGTAGGCATGGGGCGGGCACGGGCTATAATGGAGGGCTACCCAGAGTGTCGCTGGCCGGGTGGCCATGTCGCGTGTCTCAAACTCTGGAACAGATGTCGGATTCTAGGTGCCTGCGGCGTATCTACACGAGGGGTTGGGAAGGCAAGGCCTTCCAGTCACACTGGTGGTCGCAGCCCAACGGGTCCACGCTTTGAATTGGAATACAACATGGTCGTCATCCGACTCGCCCGCGGTGGTGCAAAAGCACGCCCATTTTTCAACATTGTGGTGGCTGACAAGCGCACCCGCCGTGATGGCCGCTTCATCGAGCGCATCGGGTTTTACAACCCGATCGCGACCGAAAAAGAAGAGAGCATCCGTATCGCCCAGGACCGCCTGACGTATTGGCGTGGCGTGGGCGCGCAAGCCTCGCCCACGGTCGAGCGTCTGGTTGCACAAGCCGCCAAAAAGGCAGCTTAACCGGACCTATGCTGCCCGGCCTCGAAGCCGCTGAATTGCCAGCGGATGCCATCGAAGTCGGGCGCATTCAGGATGCCTGGGGCATCAAGGGTTGGTTCCGCGTATTGCCCCACAGCGCCGACCCCCAGGCGCTTTTTTCGTCCAAACGCTGGTTCATTTTGCCCTCCGAAAGAGGCGAAAAAACTTTCTCCGGTGTGCTCAAGCTCGCCATCCGCGAGGCGAAAACCCATTCAGATTCAGTTGTCGCCACTGCGCAGGATATCGACGACCGCACCGCCGCCGAGGCGCTCAAGGGCGCCCGGGTTTTCATCGCCCGTTCGAGCTTCCCGACCGCCGACAAAGACGAGTATTACTGGGTCGACCTGATCGGCCTGGAGGTCGTCAACCGCGAGGGAGTGAATCTGGGCCAGGTCAAAGACCTGTTGTCAACAGGCCCGCAGACCGTGCTGGTGCTGGAATTCGAGCTCGAGGGCAAAACGCAGGAGCGCATGATTCCATTCGTCGCCAATTTTGTCGATGGCGTTGATTTGCCCGCACGCAAAATTTCTGTCGACTGGCAGCCCGACTACTGATGCGCTTTGACGTCATCACGCTTTTTCCGGAGCTGTTCGCCCCGTTTTTGACGGCTGGCGTCACGCGCCGCGCGTTTGAGTCCGGGCAGGTTGACGTCAAACTTCGCAACCCACGTGATGCCGCAAGCGGCAACTACCGCCGGGTCGATGACCGCTCCTTTGGCGGCGGCCCGGGCATGGTGCTAATGGCAGAACCGCTGGCACAGACGGTTGCCGCGATACAGGCAGAGCGGCCCGAAGCAGCGCCTGTGGTGTTGTTCTCGCCAATTGGCAAACCGCTGGACCATGCCACCGTGCAACGCTGGGCCACCAGTGCCGGAGCGATTCTGGTGTGCGGGCGTTATGAAGGCGTTGACCAGCGCTTCATTGACGAATTTGTCACCGAACAAATCAGCTTGGGCGATTTTGTGCTGTCGGGCGGTGAAATTGCCGCCATGGCCCTGCTCGACGCCGTTGCGCGACTGCAACCGGGCGTCTTGGGCGACGACGCCAGCCATGCGCAAGACAGCTTTAACCCCGCGCTTGATGGTCTGCTCGATTGCCCGCACTACACCCGGCCCGAAGAATGGCACAGCAAAACCGTGCCACCCGAGTTGATGTCTGGCCACCACGCGCAAATCGAGCGCTGGCGCCGTGAACAGCGCCTGCGCTTGACGGCCCTGCACAGGCCCGATTTGATCGAGCAGGCGCGGGAAAAGGGGTTGCTCAGCCGCCAGGATGAAGCGGCATTGCGGGCACAGCAGGGTTTCAAGCTATAATGGCGGGCTAACCGATCCTCTGTCCGGCCGTTTTAATTGAAGGTGCTTTGAGCGCCTTTCTCAAAACATTTCGCGTCATTCCGACAACATTGAGCGCCATCCCGGCGCGGCGCGCACAAGATCACTGAAGGCAAGCATGAATCTGATCCAGACCCTCGAGCAGGAAGAAATCGCCCGTCTCGGCAAAACAATCCCCGAATTCGCCCCAGGGGACACCGTTGTGGTGAGCGTCAATGTGGTTGAAGGCACACGCAAACGTGTCCAGGCCTACGAAGGTGTCGTGATTGCCAAGCGCAACCGCGGCCTCAACAGCGGCTTTATCGTCCGCAAGATCTCCAGTGGCGAAGGCGTGGAGCGTACGTTCCAGACCTACAGCCCGCTGATCGCCGGCATTGAAGTCAAGCGCCGCGGCGACGTGCGCCGTGCCAAACTCTACTATTTGCGTGACCGCAGTGGCAAGTCGGCGCGTATCCGCGAAAAACTGCCAGCACGCAAGGCAGCGGCAGAATAAGCGTACGCAACGCATCCTGTCCGCCAGAAAGACCGCCGCAGCGCAAGCTTACGGCGGTTTTTTTGTGTCGCAGCCCAACCACCGCAACATGCCGGCCCTGTGAACCCAACGCCCGCGTTTACGCCCTTGTCCAGTTTTCCCGGGTTTGACCCGCGCAAGGTGGCCGTTGCCGGCATCGACTCGCATTTGCCTCGTGTGGCGGCCGCGTTGCTGCAACCGCAGGCCTTGCGGCAGCGGTTTCAACGCCCGCCGATTTGGCAGCCCGAAGTGCGTGAAGAGCCAAAGTACGCCGACCGATCGCCGATGCGTGCCGCCGTGCTGGTACCGGTTGTCATGCGAGCCGAGCCCACAGTACTGCTCACCGAACGCACAGCGCATCTGTCGACCCATTCGGGACAAATCGCCTTTCCTGGGGGCAAAGCTGACGAGGAAGACGCTGACGACTCCGCCACGGCCCTGCGTGAGGCAGAAGAAGAGGTTGGCCTGGCACACGGCTTTGTGCAGGTGCTGGGAGCCTTGCCGGTTTACGTGACGGGTTCGTCCTTCATCATCACCCCGGTGGTCGCGTTGGTGCAGCCGGGTTTCACGCTCAGTCCCAATGCCAACGAAGTGGCCGATGTATTCGAAGTGCCACTGGGGTTCCTGATGGACCCGGCCAACCACCAGCGCCACCAGATCGACCTCAACGGATTGCGCCGCGAATGGTTCTCCATGCCCTACCAGGTGCCCGGCGAGGCCAGTTCACGCTTCATCTGGGGTGCCACAGCAGGCATGTTGCGCAACCTTTAC
>JANNMM010000018.1:0-3609 GCA_031397915.1 Rhodoferax sp.
CATCGTTTTCGGCATCCCCAATTGCGACACCGTCAAGAAGGCCCGTGCGTGGCTGGACGCGCAAGATGTGACTTACCAGTTTCACGATTTCAAAAAGCAGGGCCTGCCACTGGACCAGGTGGATGGGTGGGTCAAGGCCGTTGGCTGGGAGAAACTGCTGAACCGGCGTGGGCCGACGTGGCGCCAGCTGGATGCAGCCGTTCAGGCTTCTGTGGTGGACGCGCCGAGCGCCAAAGTGGTGATGCAGGCGAACACCAGTGTGGTCAAACGCCCCGTGGTTCGGTGGCCTGATGGCCGGATCACGGTTGGATTCGACGCTGCAGTGTGGGAAGCCCAAAAACCGCCCGTCTAAAATCGGCGGCCATGACAACCACCACTTCCAAAATCGACGGCGTGTCCGCAAATTTAAGCAACGTTACCGTTGCGACCCAGGCGAACGTCTATTTCGACGGCAAATGTGTCTCGCACGGCATCACCTTTGCAGATGGCACCAAGAAGTCTGTCGGTGTGATCCTCCCCGCCACCCTCACGTTCAACACCGGCGCACCTGAAATCATGGAATGTGTGGCCGGCAGTTGTGAATACAAACTTGCGGGCTCAGAAGCCTGGGCGAAGTCTTCGCCGGGTGAAAAGTTCAGCATTCCCGGCAACTCCAAATTCGACATCCGCGTCGCAGAGTCGTACCACTACATTTGCCATTTCGGTTAACCAGAAGAAGAACAAAAGCAGCATGGCCACCATTCTCCAGCACCTTCCCCTGAACCAAAAAGTCGGCATCGCGTTTTCGGGCGGGCTTGACACCAGCGCCGCTCTGCACTGGATGAAACTCAAGGGCGCGGTACCTTACGCCTACACCGCCAACCTGGGCCAGCCGGACGAACCCGATTACGACGAAATTCCGAAAAAGGCGATGGAATACGGCGCTGAAAAAGCGCGGCTTGTGGACTGCCGCAGCCAGCTCGCTGCTGAAGGCATTGCCGCGTTGCAGGCGGGCGCCTTTCACATCTCCACGGCCGGGGTGACTTACTTCAACACCACGCCCTTGGGCCGCGCCGTCACCGGCACCATGCTGGTTGCGGCGATGAAGGAAGACGACGTCAACATCTGGGGCGACGGCAGCACCTTTAAGGGCAATGACATCGAGCGTTTTTACCGCTATGGCCTGCTCACCAACCCCAGCCTGAAAATCTACAAACCCTGGCTCGACCAGCTTTTCATCGACGAGCTCGGCGGCCGCGCCGAAATGTCGGCCTTCATGACCGCCGCCGGTTTTGGCTACAAGATGAGCGCTGAAAAAGCCTATTCGACCGACAGCAACATGCTGGGCGCGACGCATGAGGCCAAAGACCTGGAGTTTTTGAACAGCGGCATCAAGATCGTCAACCCGATCATGGGTGTGCCTTTCTGGCGTGACGACTGTGTGGTCAAGGCCGAAGAAGTGCGCGTGCGTTTTGAAGAAGGCCAGCCGGTCGCGTTGAACGGCAAAACCTTCACCGACAGCGTGGACTTGATCATGGAAGCCAACCGCATCGGCGGTCGCCACGGCCTGGGCATGAGCGACCAGATCGAAAACCGCATCATCGAAGCCAAGAGCCGCGGCATCTATGAAGCGCCCGGCCTGGCTCTCTTGTTCATAGCGTACGAGCGTCTGGTGACGGGCATCCACAACGAAGACACCATCGAACAGTACCGCGACAACGGCCGCAAGTTGGGCCGTTTGTTGTACCAAGGGCGTTGGTTTGATTCACAAGCCATCATGTTGCGCGAAACCGCCCAGCGTTGGGTAGCGCGCGCGATCACCGGCGAAGTCACGCTCGAACTGCGCCGGGGCAACGACTATTCATTGTTGAACACCGAGAGCGACAACCTGACCTACAAGCCCGAACGCCTGAGCATGGAGAAGGTCGAAGACGCGCCCTTCTCCCCGCTGGACCGCATCGGCCAGCTCACCATGCGCAACCTGGACATCACCGACACGCGGGCCAAACTCGGCATTTACGCCAAATCAGGGCTGCTGTCGCTGGGGAAAGACGGGGAGATGTTCAAGCTGACGGGGGATTGAGCAACCGCTCAAGCGGCCAGGCCCTCCACGCTGACAAGGCGCGCTGAGCTGCATTCGTCGCGGATGGACTTGAGGCCCTGGTACACCGGGCCGAGGTAGAACGACTCCCACGCCGCGACCGACGGGAATTCCAGCACCACGATCCGGCGCGGCGTCCAGTCGCCCTCATACACCTTGTGCGGCCCGCCCCGCGCGAGGTAACGGGCACCCGCCGCATCGAGCGCGGGCTTCACCTGTTTCATAAAGTCCTGGTAGCGGACCGGGTCGCGGATTTCAACGTCGAAGATCACGTAGGCTGACATTCCTTTTCTCCTTAAAAAAACGCAGTACCGCCAATGGGCTCCAGTTCAGGCTAGATCAACGTCCGCCTGGCGACAGGGCCATGCGCATGCGGTTTTGGGATGGAAGCACACGCGAATGAAAAATGCGTGCGACGCGGTGGTCGCCCATTTTTTTCTCAGTCCGCCAAGCCCCTTTCCGCGCGCCTTCCACCCCAAAGCCCGGTCCCCTTTCCCTATCGCCGTGCTCTTTCGGCCTATAGACTTTCGCTTTGCGGCATATCGAGACTTTTTTTCATTCAATACCAGGACTGATCGGAGATAGACTGCAATGAGATAGACACATCTGCAGCCCGAGACGAGTATGCACACATCTTAAAATCGTTTAAGGTGCGCTCTAATAACCGTGCGCGCAAGCTTTCGTATTCGGCATATCCTGAAGCATTAAATTTATTCCTCTATTTTTTTGATCTGACTCGCGTCAACTCATCGTGGACCATAAGCAAAACTCACGCGTTGCATTCTTCCAATCACTCGCCGCCTTCTTGCTTTTCCATTTGATAACGTTTCCAATTCTTTGGATGATTGCAGAAACCAAGGTTGGAGCCCTTTTTATACAATTTATTCTCGTGTTGCTTCCGTCGATTATTGCGACTCCTTACCTATATCGACGCCTCAAGACCGGCAAAGCAATCTCAAAGGTGGAAGTAAGGACCAGTTGTGAACGTCTTCTTTCCTTTTCAATTGCAGGCGCTATTGGCTTGGCCGTCGGGGTCCCGGTCTCCTACGTTCTCTTCGTGTTTCCCTCATGGGTGTGGGGTCCCGAGTCAATGATATTTTTTAGCCTTATTTCTGGCCTGCCAGCCTTTCTGGCTGGGTGCGTTTGTTTCGTTTGGATTACTAGAAGATTGGGCCCATTATTTTTAGGACTTCTTTTTCCAATGCATATTTCTAGACTCAAAGACGATTGAAGTTTTGCAAGTGATTTCTGTCCTGAAGCTAATCGAGGACAGTACGCTTAATGTTTGCATTTACTTCTCAAAACGTCCCCAAGCCCGGTGATCGGGCCATGCGACCGGGCTTTGAGGTGGAACGCGTTGCGGTAGCGGCCTAACAAGGCGTCGGCAAAAAATTCCGCGACCACCGCGTTGCACGAATTTTTCGTGGTCGCGCGGAACTTCCACCCCAAAACCGCATGCGCATGGCCCGGTCGGCGGGCGGAGCAACAGGCTCAGACGCAGCAAAAAAGACACAGATACGCCACTCCAA
>JANNMM010000021.1:0-11464 GCA_031397915.1 Rhodoferax sp.
CTTTGGCCCGCAAAACGCATACCGGCCCTTTTGCAGTGAACGCTGCAAGCAGATTGACTTGGGCGCCTGGGCCACTGAAGGATTTCGGGTACCGGCGGAGGCTCCTCTTGATGAAAAGCCTTCCGGAGAGTCACGGCTTCAATAGGGTGGCGGTGGCTTGATGCGTTGATGCGTTGATGCGTTGATGCGTTGATGCGTTGATGCGTTGGACTGAGTCAGTCGATCCGCCAAGATTCATCAACCATCAACTAAATTTCCACTAATTAGTAATTTTAATGAAATTAGCGAACATAAAATATACATAAATACTCTATTTTAAATAGCAATTAAATGAATTTAGTCGTGACTTCACTGCAATAATCAATCCAAAGAATTTTTCTAAATTAGATTTTTATAAACATCCACCTGGGTTCCAGATTTACCTGCTTGCACCGCGTTCGTCTGCCAACCACTGCAGGACTGGCACCGTACCCGGCAATACCGGGGTGACGGCAACCGGCAGCGTCTGCCAGGCAAACTGCTGGCCTTCGTGCATCTGCAAGGTCCCGCTCCAGTCAAATACCTTGCAAAAATTCAGCCGCACCAGGGCATGCGGGTAGTCCACCACTTCGGTTTTCCACACAAAGGTTGCGCCGATAGTGATGCCAATTTCTTCCTGCAACTCGCGCCGCAGAGCCTGCTCCACTGTTTCACCGGTTTCAAGTTTGCCGCCCGGGAATTCCCAGTAACCGGCATAGACTTTGCCCACCGGCCGCGAAGTAAGCAAAAAACCACCATCTGGCCGGATCAGCACGCCCACGGCGACCTCGCTGAGCTTGCGGTCGGGACCACCGGAGCGCGGAAGATCACCGTCAGCGACCAGTGCTTTCGTCATGCCCGCTGTTGAATCCGGCTACAGATTGCCCGCGTGCCCGCCGACATAGTGGCGCGCAAACTGCCAAGCCACGCGACCACTGCGTGAACCGCGCTCCAGCGCCCACACCAGCGCTTCAGCGCGCGCTTCGGCAATTGCCTTGGCGTCCACATCCAGCGCCGACAACCACTGGCCGACGATGGTGAGGTATTCGTTCTGCGTGAACGGGTAGAAACTGACCCACAAACCGAAGCGTTCCGAGAGCGAAATTTTCTCTTCGATCACTTCGCCCGGGTGCACCTCGCCATCATCTGTATGGGTGTAGCTGAGGTTGTCCTTCATGTATTCGGGCAACAAATGGCGGCGGTTGCTGGTGGCGTAGACCAGCACATTGGCGGTGGTAGCGGCCACCGAACCGTCAAGCACCGACTTGAGCGCCTTGTAGCCCGGCTCGCCGTCTTCAAAACTCAGATCGTCGCAGAACACGATGAACTTTTCAGGCCGCTCAGCCACCACGTCCACGATGTCCGGCAAGTCCACCAGATCGGACTTGTCCACTTCGATCAGGCGCAGACCCCGCGGCGCGTATTCATTCAGGCAGGCGCGAATCAACGACGACTTGCCCGTGCCACGTGCGCCTGTGAGCAGGACGTTGTTGGCCGGTTTGCCCTCAACAAACTGCAAGGTATTGCGCTGGATCTTCTCTTTCTGGGGCTCGATTTCCTTCAGGTCGCTCAAGGCCATCTTGCCTATGTGACGCACGGGCTCCAGGCTTCCGTGCCCGCTGCTGCGTTTGCGGTAACGCCAGGCCGAAGACGCGGCCCAATCGGGCGCCGTCAGGGCCTGCGGCAAGACCGATTCAATGCGCCCCATCAGCGCTTCAGCGCGCGTGAGCAAGCGTTCAAAATTTTCGTTCATGAACGGTAGTCCGCATTGATGGTGACGTACTCGTGGCTGAAGTCACAGGTCCAGACGGTGTCGCTGGCCTGCCCGCGGCCCAAAGCCACACGCACCTGAATTTCGCTTTGTTTCATCACCCGCTGCCCATCCGTCTCGCGGTAGGCCGGGTTGCGGCCACCCCGTGTGGCTACGTGCACATCGTCAAGAAACAGCTCGATGCCGGTCTGGTCGAGGTCGTCAATGCCCGCGTAACCCACGGCCGCAAGGATGCGTCCCAAATTTGGATCACTCGCAAAAAAGGCTGTTTTGACCAACGGCGAATGGGCGATGGCATAGGCCACCTTGCGGCATTCCGCGGAAGTCTTTCCACCCTCAACCTGCACCGTGATGAATTTGGTGGCACCTTCGCCGTCCCGCACGATGGCCTGCGCGAGTTGACGTGCAATGCCCAGCATGGCCGCCTTCAGCGCCAGACCCTCAGGACTGGTCAGCGAGGTGATGGGCGCGTGCGCCACCTGGTTGGTGGCAATCACGACAAACGAGTCATTGGTGGAGGTATCGCCATCGACCGTGACGCGGTTGAAGGATCCTTCTGCGAGTTCGAGAGCCAGCGCCTGCATCATGCCTTGGCTCACGCAGGCGTCCGTGGCCAGAAAACCCAGCATCGTCGCCATGTTGGGGCGGATCATGCCCGCCCCTTTGCTGATGCCGGAGATGGTGACGGTTTTGCCGCCGATTTCAATCCGCGCGCTGAAGGCTTTGGCCACCGTGTCGGTGGTCATGATGCCTTCGGCAGCGCGAATCCAGTTGTCTGCACGCGCGTCGGCAATGGCTGCAGCCAGGCCAGCCTCGATGCGGTCCACCGGCAGCGGTTCCATGATCACGCCGGTCGAAAAAGGCAGCACCTGATCCGGTGCGATCTTCAACACGGCGGCAAGCGCCGCACAGGTGCTGCGCGCACGCGCCATGCCCTCGGCGCCCGTGCCTGCGTTGGCATTGCCGGTATTGATCAGCATGGCGCGGATGCCGTGGTTGGCGGCCAGGTGATCCCGGCAGATTTGCACCGGCGCTGCGCAAAACCGGTTCTGTGTAAAGACACCCGAGACGGACGCACCCGCGTCCAACAGCACCACCGTGAGGTCTTTGCGATTGGCCTTGCGGATACCCGCTTCGGCCACACCGAGGCGCACGCCACTGACGGGAAACAGGCTGCCTGCTTCAGGCGCCGAAAGGTTAACGGGCATGGGTATCCTTCATTCGGGGTCTGCAACTGCCCTTAGGCCAGTTTGCCGTGACACTGTTTGTATTTTTTCCCGCTGCCGCAGGGGCAGGGTTCATTGCGTCCCACCCGGGGAATTTCTTCACCAAACGGCAAGGGTTTCCTGCCCAGTGTGCCTTCGTCAACGACCGCCACGACCTCACCAGTTTCAGTGGGGGCGGTGTAAGTGACGTTGGCGATGTTTTCGCCGCGTTTTTCCATGTCCTCGGCGGCTTGGTCCAGCTGTTCACTGGACTGGATCTTCACCGTCATCAATAACTTGGTGACCTCGTTTTTCACCGAATCAAGCAGCTGTCCGAAAAGCTCAAAAGCCTCGCGTTTGTATTCCTGCTTGGGCTGTTTTTGGGCATAACCGCGCAAATGGATGCCCTGGCGCAGATAGTCCAATGCGCTCAGGTGCTCGCGCCAATGGGTGTCGATGCTTTGCAGCAGCACCATGCGCTCAAACTGCACAAAATTTTCAGCGCCGATTTGCGCCACCTTGGCATCAAACGCCGCATTGGCGGCCTGACAAACCGTTTGCAGGATTTCGTCGTCTGTGATGGCGCTTGCAGCCTGTACCTGGCTTTTCAGCGGCAAGCTGATTTGCCAGTCGTCTACCAGCACTTTTTCCAGCTGGTCGATCTCCCACTGCTCCTCAACCGATTCAACCGGAACATATTGCCGCACCAGGTCCGTGAAGCAACCCTCCCGCAACGAGGCTATCTGCGCTGAAAGATCAGTCGCATCCAGAATGCCGTTGCGCTGCTGGTAGATCACCTTGCGCTGGTCGTTCGCCACGTCATCGTATTCGAGCAGCTGTTTACGCATGTCGAAGTTTCGCGCCTCCACTTTGCGCTGCGCGCTTTCAATGGATCGCGTCACCATGCCGGCTTCAATGGCCTCACCGTCAGGCATCTTGAGGCGGTCCATGATGGCGCGAACCCGGTCACCGGCAAAAATCCGCATGAGCGAATCGTCCAGACTCAGGTAAAACCGCGACGAACCCGGGTCGCCCTGGCGCGCCGAGCGGCCACGCAGCTGGTTGTCAATGCGGCGCGATTCGTGACGCTCCGTGGCGACGATGCGCAAACCGCCCAGCGACTTCACCAACTCGTGGTCTTTCGTCCACTGGCTGCGGATGGCTTCAATCTGCGCCTGCTTGGCTGCAGCATCAAGGGCTTCGTCGGCCTCAATGGCGCTGACCGCCTTTTCAATGTTGCCGCCCAAAACGATGTCGGTGCCGCGGCCAGCCATGTTGGTTGCAATGGTGATCTGCTTCGGCCGGCCGGCTTCCGCGACGATGTCAGCTTCACGCGCGTGCTGCTTGGCGTTGAGCACCTGGTGCGGCAGGTTTTCCTTCTCCAGGAGTTGCGCGATGATTTCCGAGTTCTCAATTGAAGTCGTGCCCACCAACACCGGCTGGCCGCGTTCGTGACATTCGCGGATGTCTTTGATCGCCGCTTCGTATTTCTCGCGCGTGGTCTTGTAGACGCGGTCCAGTTGGTCTTCACGTCTATTGGGGCGGTTGTGCGGCATCACCACCGTTTCCAACCCGTAGATTTCCTGGAATTCGTAGGCTTCGGTGTCGGCCGTACCGGTCATGCCGGCAAGTTTGCCGTAAAGGCGGAAATAGTTCTGGAACGTGATGGAGGCCAGCGTCTGGTTTTCCGGCTGGATCGCGACACCTTCCTTGGCCTCAACAGCCTGGTGCAGGCCATCGCTCCAGCGCCGCCCCGACATCAGACGGCCAGTGAATTCGTCAACGATGACGATTTCACCGTTTTGGACCACGTAATGCTGGTCCTTGTGGTACAGGTGGTTGGCCCGCAGCGCCGCATAGAGGTGGTGCATCAGGGTGATGTTGGCCGGGTCGTACAGGGTGGCGCCTTCCGGGATCAGCCCCAGGCTGAACATCACTTCCTCGGCACTTTCATGGCCTTGCTCGGTCAAAAACACCTGATGGCTTTTCTCGTCGACGGTGAAGTCACCGGGCTTGGTGACACCCTCACCCGTGCGGGGGTCGGCTTCGCCTTCCTGGCGCACCAGTTTGGGCACCATCTTGTTGATGGCCAGGTACAGGCTGGTGTGGTCCTCGGCTTGGCCGCTGATGATGAGGGGCGTGCGGGCTTCGTCGATCAGAATCGAATCTACCTCGTCGACGATCGCGTAGTTCAGGCCGCGCTGCACACGGTCTGCGACCTCATAGACCATGTTGTCGCGCAGGTAGTCAAAGCCGAATTCGTTGTTGGTTCCGTAAGTGATGTCTGCGCGGTAGGCTGCCTGTTTATCCTCGCGCGGCATCTGCGGAAGGTTGATGCCAACCGTCATGCCGAGGAAGTTGTAGAGCCGGCCCATCCATTGCGCATCGCGGTTGGCGAGGTAATCGTTCACCGTCACCACATGCACGCCCTTGCCGGTGAGTGCATTCAGGTAAACCGGCAGCGTGGCCGTGAGGGTCTTGCCTTCACCGGTTCCCATCTCCGAAATTTTGCCGTTGTGCAAAGACATGCCGCCGAGCAGCTGCACGTCAAAGTGGCGCATCTTCATGACGCGTTTGGAGCCCTCGCGCACCACCGCAAAAGCCTCGGGCAAAAGCGCGTCCAGCGTTTCGCCATTGGCCACCCGCTCCCGGAATTCACCGGTCTTGGCTTTCAGGGCCTCATCTGTCAGGGCTTCCAGCCCGCTCTCCATCGCATTGATGCGGGTGACAACCGTGCGGTACTGTTTGAGCAGGCGGTCATTGCGACTGCCGAAAATTTTTGTCAGGAAATTGGTGGCCATGAACGAGCGCTTCAAACCGCCGGCCCACACGGGCTGTTGGCATTGCGCAATCCCTTAGTTAGTCGAGATGATGAATCAAGATGAATTGGGGCTCGCTGGTCAATACTCAAGTCGCACGATGCTATTACAAGCCTCGTCGCGCACTGCACCGGCAAACCAAACCTTTGATTTTAACCCGGCGTACGGGCGGGTCAGGCCCGGCTATCGGGCCTTTGTACGGGCGTTTGGCAACGCTTTGGCCACCTGGCGAGCACTGGCTTCCCCGGCTGTGAGAAACTTTTGTGGATCCTGCGGAACACCCTGCACCAGCACCTCAAAATGCAGGTGAGAGCCGGTGGAGCGGCCAGTGGAACCAACTTCGGCAATTTTTTGCCCGCGCTTGATCAAATCGCCTTTTTTCACAAAAACCTGCGAGGCGTGGGCATACCGGGTGATCAGGTCTTTGCCGTGATCCACCTCTACCAGATTGCCATAGCCCGCATGAAACTCCTGGGTTACCACCACACCGCCGGCAGCGGCATAAATGGGTGTGCCGGAATCAGCCTGAAAATCCAGCCCGGTATGCAAGGCCGAGCCGCCAGTGATCGGGTCGATACGCCAGCCAAAATGGGAGCCCAGGTTGGAACCGGGAACCGGCTGTTGTGTCGGCACCATCATGTCACGCATTTTTTGCTCGAACAACCTGGATTCCATCACCGTCATCAAATCCGCACGCTGGTCCGCCACCAGGTTGAGGGCAGCCAAGGTGGCCTGCAATTCCTCCATCGTCAAATTCGGTCCAGGCACCAGCACCCCACCCCGGCCCGGCGCCACTTTGAGGTCGCCGGACGCCATGCCCGCCAGGCCCGAAACGCGTTCGCCCAGTGATTCGAGTTGCGTCAGTTTGGCCTGCATTTCGCCGACCTTCTTCGCCATCACGTTGAGGTTTTCGCGCATGAATCGGTCGCGCTGTTCGAACTCGTCCTTCACCAGCAGGCGCACGAAACTGCCGATGACGGGCCAGCCTTCGCGCGCACCCTTGAGAAACACCCAGTGGTACAGCCCCGCGGCCAAGACAGCGATCACCAACGACAAAACGCCCAATGCAAACACCAGACGACGCCCGGAAAGATGGACGGCGCGGCTTTTGGCCAGCCAGGCGTCCGTGATAATCAATTGCATCCGGAAACTTCCTTCCAAGACTTAGAAACTTCCATGAACCCGCGACCACGCAGCTACACCATCCTGCAGGCAGCCGGGGAAACCCCCACACTCGCACGACTCACCGAGCTGACGAGGGAGTCAAGCGCCCGCCTGAAGGCGATAGAGCCTCTGGTGCCAGCCGCGCTGAGAAATTCACTGACCGCTGGACCGATTGACGGCGCCGTTTGGTGCCTGATTCTGGACAACAACGCGACCGCCGCAAAAATCCGCCAATTGCTTCCCTCGTTTCTGTCACATTTGAGAAGCAAGGGTTGGGAGGTTACCTCAATTCGCCTGCGGGTTCAAATGCAGCAAACCCGGTAAATCGTTACCAGTGGAAAGCACGCCCACAAAAAGGAAAGCCCGCGCACATAAGCAAAACGGGCCAGTCAGAATTCTGAGAGGCCCGCTTTGCAACTGACTTTGGCGGAGTGGACGGGACTCGAACCCGCGACCCCCGGCGTGACAGGCCGGTATTCTAACCAACTGAACTACCACTCCTGGTAGTCTGCCCCGTTTGACCGGAACAGCAAAAACGCCAATTAAATGGCGACCCCACGGGGATTCGAACCCCGGTACTTACCGTGAAAGGGTAATGTCCTAGGCCTCTAGACGATGGGGTCAAAACCTTGGAACTCCAAACAAGAACATTCACTCGAAAATTTGGTGGAGGTAAGCGGGATCGAACCGCTGACCTCTTGCATGCCATGCAAGCGCTCTCCCAGCTGAGCTATACCCCCTAACCTCTGACGGTTGTGCCGGGCACTCACGTCAACTTCCGAGCCTCGCATTATAGCAAGGAAATTGCACGCTGCGAATTACGCAGACAACCGTTGAGCGACTTTATCGCGGTCCATCAGTGCCAATAAGGCATCGAGCGATGGCGTTTGGGCAGTGCCCATCACCAACACGCGCACTGGCATTGCCAGTTGCGGCATTTTGATTCCCGCCACTGCGAGAACTTCCTTGATGGCCACCGCAATGGAGGCTTTGTCCCAGGCACAGGATTTCAGCTTTTCAGCCAACATGGCCAGCACTGGCCTGACGGCATCGTTCACGTGGGTCGCCCGCTCCTGCGGATTGACCACGATGTCAGCGTAAAAGGCCCGGGCCCATTGCGCGAGCGCCACCGTGGTGTCACATCGGTCTTTGAACAGGCCGCATATGCTGGACAGACGCGCGTCCACCTGCACGCCTTGTTTTTCCAATTGCGCCGCCACCAGCGGCGCCAGCGCATCATCCGCCATGGCCTTCAGGTGTTGCGCGTTGACCCAGCGCAGTTTGGTTTCATCAAACTGCGCCGCGCTCTTGCCCAAGTGGTCGAGGTTGAACCAGCTCACGAACTGTTCGCGGCTGAAGATTTCGTCGTCGCCATGGCTCCAGCCCAGTCGTGCCAGGTAGTTGACCATGGCGTCCGGAAGAAAGCCCTCTTGCTCAAACTGCGTTACCGGCTTGGCGCCATTGCGCTTGCTCATCTTTTCGCCCTGCTCGTTTAGCACGGTCGGCAAATGGGCATACACCGGCGGCTCTTTGCCGAGAGCCCGGAAGATATTGATCTGGCGTGGCGTGTTGTTCACATGGTCGTCGCCACGAATCACGTGGGTGATGGCCATGTCGATGTCGTCCACCACCACACAGAAGTTGTAAGTCGGGGTGCCCACTTCGCCCAGCGCAGCGGGTCGCGCGATCACCAAGTCATCGAGCTCGTCGTTGCTGATCTCGATGCGGCCCTTGACCTTGTCGTCCCACACCACTGTGCCCCCCTGAGGGTTCTTGAAGCGCAGCACAGGCAACACACCCTCTGGAACCGGTGGCAGGGTTTTGCCCTGCTCGGGCCGCCAGGTACCGTCGTATTTGGGTTTTTGTTTCGCCGCCATCTGCCGCTCGCGCAGGGCGTCCAGCTCGGCCACACCCATGTAACACGGGTAGACCTTTCCGGTGGCGATCAGCCCGGCCAACACTTCCTTGTAACGCGGCATACGCTGCATCTGGTAGAACGGGCCTTCGTCGTGCGTGAGGCCGAGCCATGCCATGCCTTGCAAAATCACGTCGACGGCAGCCTGGGTGGAGCGGTCCTCGTCGGTATCTTCAATGCGCAGGATGAAATCGCCACCGGTCGAGCGCGCAAAGGCCCACGGGTACAAGGCCGAGCGGATGTTGCCCAGGTGGATGAAGCCGGTGGGTGACGGCGCAAACCGGGTGCGGGTCTTCATGCGGGATTGGGCAAGGCCAGGCGTGAGGTGTCGTCTTCGGGTTCACCACCCTTCACGCGGTCTTCGTTCAGGCGGGCGATGTCGCCGGCAAAAATATCCCCCGTCACGTAGACGCCGTCAAAACACGAGGCGTCAAAACCCGTGATCGACGGGCGCAACTTGCCGATGGCTTTTTTCATGCCGTCCACGTCCTGGTAAATCAGCGCATCGCAACCGATGATTTTCTGGATCTCGGCCACACTGCGGTCGTGCGCCACCAGCTCTTCGGCCGTCGGCATGTCAATGCCATACACATTGGGGTAGCGCACCGGCGGGGCGGCGCTGGCAAGGTACACCTTGCGCGCACCGGCGTCACGTGCCATCTGCACAATTTCCTGGCTGGTGGTGCCGCGCACAATCGAATCATCCACCAGCAACACGTTGCGGCCCTTGAACTCGCTGACGATGGCGTTGAGTTTTTGCCGCACCGATTTTTTGCGCACCGACTGCCCCGGCATGATGAAGGTGCGGCCCACATAGCGGTTTTTCACAAAGCCTTCACGGTACGGCAAACCCAGCAATTGGGCGAGTTGCGCGGCGCTGGGCCGGCTGGATTCGGGGATTGGAATCACCACATCAATCTCATTCGGCGGCACGGTGGAGACGACCCGTTTGGCCAGCGCCTCGCCCAGATTCAGCCGCGCCTGGTAGACCGAGATGCCGTCCATCACCGAGTCAGGCCGCGCGAGGTAAACAAACTCGAAAATGCACGGGTTCAATTTCGGCGAATCAGCGCACTGCTCGGCGTGCACCTTGCCGGCGAGGTCAATGAACACCGCTTCACCCGGCTCGACGTTGCGGTCAAACCGGTGCCCGGTGCCTTCAAGCGCCACCGACTCGCTGGCCAGCATCACGGTACCCGCGCCGTCCACGCCGCTTTTGCCCATACACAGCGGGCGGATGCCAAACGGGTCGCGAAACGCCAGCACACCGTGCCCGGCGATCAGTGCCACCACGGCATAAGAGCCCCGCAGACGCCGGTGTACATTGCGCACCGCTGCGAACACGTCGGCCGGCTGCAGGGGCAAGCCACGCGTGGTTCTCTCGATCTCGTGGGCCAGCACATTGAGCAACACCTCGGAGTCGCTCTCGGTGTTGATGTGGCGGTGGTCGGTGCTGAACAGCTCCTGCTTGAGCGCCTTGGCGTTGGTCAAATTGCCGTTGTGCACCAGCACGATGCCAAACGGCGCGTTGACATAAAACGGCTGCGCTTCTTCTTCGCTGTAGGCGTTGCCCGCCGTTGGGTAACGCACCTGGCCCAGGCCACAGTTGCCGGGCAAAGAGCGCATGTTTCGGGTGCGAAACACGTCGCGCACCATGCCTTTGGCCTTGTGCATGAAAAACTTGCGTTCCTGCTGCGTGACGATGCCCGCGGCGTCTTGCCCGCGGTGCTGCAGCAGCAAAAGCGCGTCATAGATGAGCTGATTGACAGGGGCGTTGCTGACAACACCGACGATTCCACACATGAGCCTGTCCTTATTCCAGTTCGACCATCGCCGTGCCTGGCACGTGGATTGGCACGGTCACGGCAACAACTTGCCGAACTCGGCCGGCAACACGGGTTTGAGCCCTTTGAGTGCGGCCGTCAGGGTACTGGCGCCGATAGATTCTTTCCACCACAGGGCCGACTTCAGGGGCGTCATCGCCACCACCACCGCAACCGCCAGCAGCACCACCAGCCCGCGCACCACACCAAAAATACCGCCCAGAATGCGGTCAAACGGCGCCAGGCCAACCACCGTCACCAGCTTCTTCACCAAAAGCGCGATGAGGCCACCGACGAACAGCGCCACAACAAAGGTCAATACAAAACCCGCCGCGTAACGCACGCCCTCGCCCGCACCCGACATCGGCAACAGCTTTGCCACATCCGCCGCGAACCACTGCGCAACAACAAAGGCCACAACCCAGGCGGCCAGCGAAATCAGCTCATACACCAGACCGCGCCACAGGCCAATCACCAGCGACAGCAGCAGCACCGCCAGAAACGCCCAATCCAGCATCGCAACGTGAAGGACAGTTTGGGTCACGCGCGGTCCCGTTCAGAGGGCGAGAATCGCCGCGGGCAGATCCAGCGACTTCACCTTTTGCGCCACGCGGTCGGCCTCGGCCTTGTCGGCAAACGGGCCAACCCGAACCCGCGTGCGCGTGCCGTCTTTGGTCTCCACCACCTGCGCATAGGTTTTGAGCCCGGCCGATTCGAGTTTGGCGCGCGCTTCCTTGACGCGCGCGGCA
>JANNMM010000076.1:0-3149 GCA_031397915.1 Rhodoferax sp.
CACGCGGCTGAGGCGGCGATGGCCAACAACCCGATCACGGTGACGGCCGGCGCCACCCGGCGAGGGATCCGCGTGGCGCGGCCCGCGGCCAGCGCGACCAACACGCCAGCGCCCAGTTCCCAGATGCGCTCCTTGATCTCCGAAACCTCCCCCTTGAAGATCAAGTCGGAAATCAGCGGGGTATTCAAAAGCACCTCAACGGCTGCCGAGCGGCCTTTTCCATCCTGCTTGGGAACCAGTCGCTGCGACACCAGCGCCTTCAAATTCAGAGAGAGATCCATCAGCAGTTGCGCGCGACGCTCCTCGGGGAAGAAGTTGATGATGCGGTCCAGCGCCTGATTGGCGCTGTTGGCGTGCAAAGTGGCGAGGCACAGGTGGCCGGTCTCTGCAAAGGCCACCGCATGTTCCATCGTTTCGCGGTCACGGATCTCTCCCATCAGGATCACGTCGGGCGCCTGGCGCAAGGTGTTCTTGAGGGCGATCTCCCAGCTGTCGGTATCAAGGCCCACTTCCCGCTGCGTCACCACGCAGTTCTTGTGCATATGGACAAATTCCACCGGGTCTTCAATGGTGATGATGTGGCCATAGGAGTTTTCGTTGCGCCAGTCGACCATGGCCGCCAATGTCGTAGACTTTCCCGAACCCGTTGCGCCGACCAGGATGCAAAGGCCGCGCTTGGACTGCACAACTTCCTTGAGGACCTGCGGCACGCCCAAACCGTCAATGGTGGGCAAGACGGCGGGGATCACCCGCATCACCATCCCCACCTTGCCCTGCTGGATGAACGCGTTGACGCGAAAGCGCCCCACACCGGGTGGGGAAATCGCGAAATTGCACTCTTTGGTGCGCTCAAACTCCGCCACTTGCTTGTCATTCATCACAGAACGCGCCAACGCCAGGGTATGTGACGCGTTCAGGGGCTGTGGCGAGACCTTGGTGACCTTGCCGTCGACCTTGATGGCCGGCGGGAAGTCGCCCGTGATGAACAGGTCGCTTCCTGCGCGGCTGACCAACAGCTTTAGAAGGTCATTGATGAATTTTGTGGCCTGATCGCGTTCCATGAAATGTGTTACTCCCCAATTTCAACGTCATGCAAGGTTTGTTACTTGGCGCCGGTGGATTTGGTGTCGCTCAAACGCGCGCTGACCACCCGCAAACGCAACGAGAGCTTGCGCGCCAGCAAGGCGATCAGGCTGGCCGCCAACTTGGGGTCGGCGTCCATCATCTCGTCCATGCCTTCGGCGCTCAGCACCGCCATTTCGCATTCGTCCAGCGAGGAACAGGTGGAAAACCGGATGCCGCTGTCCAGCAAGGACATTTCACCCAGAATTTCGCCGGCGCGGGTTTCTGCCAGCCGAAGGCGTTCGCCCCAGGGTTGCACGCGGTCCACCGCGATGGTCCCCTTGAGCAGCACGATCATGAAGTTGCCATACTCATCCTGGCGGATCACGTCCCGGTTACCGGCAACATGGGCAAAATCAAAAAAGCGGGCGAGGTTGCCAATGGACGCCTGGTCCAGATGGCTCATGTATTTGTCATTGAGCCAGACGTTCTGCAACAGGCGCGCACCTTGTTCCGAATTCATTCGTTTGGCATCGATTTCCACAGCCCGCGCCTCCCAGGGAACCAGGAGCCCGGGCTCCAGGCCCAGGCCCGCAAACGCCGTGGAGAACAGCACGGATTCTGCGGCTTCGCCCCTCGAATCTTCAAAATCCTTGTCTTTTCCACCCAATATTCCCGTCATAACCTGCTCCTAAATTCAGACGCACTTGCACCATCGTTTGATTTGCGGTGATTTTCACTCTCAGCCGGGGAAGTTCTCCGGTATTTTGGCTTTGCTGCGCGCCTCTGCCGGACTGATGATATTGCGCTTGACCAGGTCCGTCAGGTTCTGGTCAAGCGTCTGCATGCCGACATTGTTGCCGGTTTGGATCGAGGAATACATTTGCGCCACCTTGGCTTCGCGGATCAAATTGCGGATGGCACTGGTTCCGAGCATGATTTCATGCGCCGCCACCCGTCCCTGGCCGTCCTTGGTCTTGCACAGTGTCTGGGAAATCACCGCTTGCAGTGATTCCGACAACATGGCCCGTACCATCTCTTTTTCTTCGGCGGGAAACACGTCAATGATGCGGTCAATGGTTTTCGCGGCGCTGGACGTGTGAAGTGTGCCAAACACCAGGTGCCCGGTTTCGGCCGCCGTCATCGCCAGGCGAATGGTCTCGAGGTCGCGCATCTCGCCCACCAGGATCGCGTCCGGGTCTTCGCGCAAGGCGGATTTCAGCGCGGCGGCAAAGCTCAGCGTGTGGGGCCCCACTTCGCGCTGGTTAACCAGGCACTTGCGGGACTCGTGCACAAATTCGATCGGGTCTTCCACCGTCAAGATGTGGCCAAACTCGGTTTCGTTCAAATAGTTCACCATCGCTGCCAGTGTGGTGGACTTGCCGGAGCCCGTGGGGCCAGTCACCAACACCATGCCGCGCGGCTTCAACGCCAGATCGGCAAAAATCTTCGGCGCATTGAGCTGTTCGAGCGACAGGATTTTGCTTGGAATCGTGCGGAACACCGCGCCCGCGCCGCGTTCGTGGTTAAACGCGTTGACGCGAAAGCGCGCCAGACCCTCAATCTCGAAGGAAAAATCGATCTCCAGAAACTCCTCGTAGTTTTTGCGCTGGGTATCGTTCATGATGTCGTACACCATCGCGTGTACGGCCTTATGGTCCAGCGCTTCCACGTTGATGCGGCGCACGTCGCCGTGCACGCGAATCATCGGCGGAAGACCGGCGGACAAATGCAGGTCCGATGCCTTGTTTTTTACGCTGAAGGCCAACAGTTGGGTAATGTCCACAAAATACCTCGAAGGTTTGATACGCTTTGCGGCATTATGACGATGATTTCAACCAAGCTTCAACAGGTGCGCACACGGGTAGCCAGCGCTTGCGTACAGGCTGGCCGGCCGACTGACGCTGTGCAGCTATTGGCCGTCTCAAAGACATTTGACGCCAGCGCGGTGCGTCAGGCTTTTGATGCCGGACAACGCGCATTTGGTGAAAACTACGTGCAAGAGGGTGTTGAGAAAATTCTTGCGCTGGGTGATTTGCCTCTGGAGTGGCACATGATCGGCCCCATCCAGAGCAACAAGACGCGCG
>JANNMM010000079.1:0-5667 GCA_031397915.1 Rhodoferax sp.
CCACAACGTGCCCAAAGACCGCCCCGACGCGGTAGCCAAGGCCGTGCTCAACGTGGTGAAAGCCGCGCGGTACCTGCGGGAGAAAAGCGAGCGACGCCTGTTCTGAAGGCTTTCGGGAGGCGTTGACATTCCTGCTCCACAATTGTTAACACACATGTTAACAATTTTCGCACTTTCCTCAAGAACTGCCAGTTTTAGAGAAAAATCAGACTTTAAGTCTCGTGTTTAATACATAGTTTGCTATTCATAGTATAGCAAATTAGACGAAGCCTTTGCGTGGCCTGCCAGACAGGCCGCCCCAATCCACAAACATCACCCATCTGGATGACGCGCGGCTCCTGAACGCCTTCACAAGCAGGCGTCTGCGGCGCAAAATGCCGCTTCAATGTGAAGGGGACGTTCATGAAACTCGAAGAGATCATTGCGGCCGTGCAGCAGGCCCTGGGTGTGCAGGTAGACGGCAAACCGGGCACCGAAACCTGGAGTGCGATCTATCAGCGCGTGTTGGGCAAATCACCCAACAAACCGGCACTTCCGCCCGTCATTTCGCCGGTCGATCCGCGCAGCGAAGGCGTTATCGCCACCCTGCTGCCCGAGGTGCGGCCGCTGGCGCGCGCGCTGGTGCACAAGGCCGGCTCGATGGGCATCCGCATCAAGATCATCAGCGGCTACCGCACGTATGAAGAGCAGGCCGCCATCTACGCCCAGGGCCGCACCAAACCCGGCCCGAAGGTCACCAACTCGCCGCCGGGTTACTCCAACCACAACTTCGGCATCGCCTTTGACGTGGGCGTATTCGAGGGCAACAGTTACCGCGGCGAATCGCCCAAATACGCGGTGGTGGGTGGCCTGGGCACCGACCTCGGTCTCGAATGGGGCGGCAGCTGGACCAGTTTTGTCGACCAGCCGCACTACCAGCTGCGCCCCGAGTGGGCCGCCGACATGACCTCCAAACAGATGATGGCTGAACTGCGCGCCCGGCACGACGACAACGCGCCCGTGTTTGCTTAGAAGCACGACGACCAAGCACCGGGCTTGGCCGTTGCCCGCAAGCTGCAGCAGCCGCGCCGGGCGATCGTGGAACGCCTGATCGACGCCAATGCACCGCTGCCAGCGGTGACGGGCCCTACGTGCCAAGGGTTGACTTCTTCAATGCCGGCGTGGTCGACTTTGATTTCATCCGGCGTGACCGGGCAAGCTTTGAGGCACGCTGGCCACAACGCCAACACGTGATCCTGTCCATCGACGAAATCGCGGTCGACCCGAACCGGAAATTCGCCTTCGCCCGCTACACCGTCGAGTTTCATGTCGTACGCGCGGGCGACAAAAAGAGCGGCATCACCCGCCTGATGATGGCCATTGGCAGTTTTGATTCACAACCGAGAATCCACGCCATCCGCGAGGTGGTGAAGCACTACTGAACCACACCAACCTGACAGCGCAGGAGGAAATCCCCAGCGCGCCATCCGCGAGAATGCGGCATGAGCTTCGACGCCGCCATCTACGCGCTCCCCAAAATCGATTGCCACTGCCACATCCTGGACCCGTCCCGCTTCGCTTACGGTGCCGACGTGCCATACCGCCCCGCCGGGCAGGAAACCGGCTCGGCGGATTATTTCGCCCAGGTGCTGGACGCCTACAGCGTGCGCCACGCCTTGCTGGTGGAGCCCAACTCGGGTTACGGGCCGGACAACCGCTGCATGCTCGACGCCATTGCCCTCGGCAAGGGGCGGTTCAAGGGTGTCGCGGTGGTGGCCAATGACGCGCCGCTGGCAGAACTGCAAGCGCTTCAGGCGCAGGGCATTGTCGGCATCGCCTTCAATGTGGCGCTGTACGGGCTCGCGCATTACGCCAACATCGCGCCCCTGCTGGCGCGCCTGGCCGGGCTTGACCTGTTTGCCAATGTGCAGGTGCAGGACGACCAGCTCGCCACCCTCGCGCCCCTGTTGAACGACGCCGGCGTGCAGGTGCTGATCGACCATTGTGGGCGGCCCGACGTGAGCCGGGGCCTGGACGCGCCGGGCTTTGCCGCGCTGCTGTCGATGGCCCACCAGGGCCTCACGGTGGTGAAGATTTCAGGTTTCTCCAAGTTCTCGAAAACGCCTTTTCCATTTGCGGACACACGCGCACACATCCAGGCGCTGCTGCAGGCCTTCGGCCCCGACCATTGCCTGTGGGCCTCCGACTGGCCATTTCTGCGGGCCTCCTCCCGGCTTGACTACGGCCCACTCTTGCAGCAGTTTGCGGTCAGTGTTCCGGATGCCGCCTGGCGGCAAAAAATCCTGTGGGAGACACCGCTGCGCCTCTTTGGTTTTGCAGCCAAGGCTTGACGCAGCGCGCCTGCGCGTCGTGAGCACACGGGCAACCTCTGCAAGGCCACCCGCAGGCCCTGGCGCAGACCGTTTCAGGCCTGGTACATGTAGGCGCGCGACCAGGGTGTCGGGTTGAGGCCTTCGCCCACGCCAGCCTTGCACGCCAGCACCTGGTAGAGCGATACCCAGTTCTGCGAGAAAGCGTGGGCACAGCCGGCCAGGTAAATGCGCCAGATGCGCCAGGTTCTTTCATCGACCAGGCTGCGCACACCGGCTTCGCCTGTTTCAAAGTTGTGTGACCAGTGCGACAACGTGCGCGCATAGTGGCGGCGCAGGCATTCAACGTCCAGCGCTTCCAGGCCGCCCACCTGCATCGCATGCAGGGCCAGGCTGATGTGAGGCAACTCGCCATTCGGAAACACATACTTGTCGATGAATTCTCCGGCGCCCAGCGGTGTGTTGCCGCTGCCGGGATCGGTCGAAGTGATGCCGTGGTTGAGCACCAGGCCGCCCGCCCTGAGCAAACCGGTGATCTTGGTGAAATAAGCGTCCAGGTGTTTGAGGCCCACGTGTTCAAACATGCCGATCGAGGTGATCTTGTCAAAGGGGCCATCCCGGGGCGTGAGGTCGCGGTAGTCCAGCAGCCGGATCTCGACCCGCGCACGCAGTCCGGCCTGTGCGACCCGCTCGCGCGCCAGCTCAAACTGGTTCTCCGACAACGTCACGCCAAGCACACGCGCGCCGTATTTCTCCGCCGCGCGGATCGCCAGAGCGCCCCAGCCGCAGCCGATGTCCAGCAGGCGCTCGTCTTTCCCGAGCATGATCTTGTTCAGCACATGGTCCAGTTTGGCCAATTGCGCCTGGGCCAGCGACTCCTGACCGGTCTGGTAGTAGGCACAGGAGTACACCATGCGCGGGTCCAGCCACTCCTGGTAAAACGCATTGCTCACGTCGTAGTGGTGGGCAATGGAGGATTTGTCCAGCGCCTTGTTGTGGCGCACCGGGCTGAACAGGCGCGCAAACTTGCTGGCCGACGATTCTCCCGAAGCCGCCAGGCGCATCGCCACGTCAACGATATCGTCCACCTTGCCGATCAGGTCAAAATGGCCGTTGACGTAGGCCTCTGCCAGGCTGTCAATGGTGGGCGACAGCAGATACCGCAGCGCCCTGGCGTCTTTCAACTGCAGGCTGACACGCGCACCGGGCCCCAAGTCGAGGCTTTTGCCGTCCCACAACACCAGCCGCAGCGGGATATTGGCGCGCGCCGGCAGTTTGCCCAGAAACCGTGACAATGCGCTGTCTGCGGGGCCGGTGCCCTGTGTTTCAGCGGCAAACGTGTTCCCGTCCTCGGTGTGTGCTTGAGGTGCCATGAAGCGAATGCTAGTGAAAATTCAAGCCTAAATCAATCCCTTGCGCGGCAAACAGGCCCGCAGTTGACCTGTATCAATTCGCGGCGCAAACTGGGACCTTCCAATAAGAACGGGCCACTGCCGGCCTCACCACCAGGAGATCACCATGTTCAAGAACATCTGCCTTGCCACCGACGGCTCACCCGCCTCGGAACACGCAGCCGCACTGGCGGTGAGCCTGGCCCAGGTTCACAATTGCCGCATCACCGCCGTGTATGTGATCGACCCCTACCCGTTCCTGATGGTCGGTGACAGCAACCCGATGGGCTTTCAGTCTTACATGACGGCCGCACAGGCGCTTGCCACGAAAGCCAATGCCAAAGTGGTGGAGCTGGCCCAGGATTCTGGTGCCGGCATCGATGTGCAGACCCGCATCGTGGAAGAAGCAGGTGCCGCTGCGGGCATCATGCACGCCGCCAAATCCGAAGGCTGCGACCTGATCATGCTGGGCTCGCACGGGCGCACTGGCATCCGGCGCCTGATGCTGGGCAGCGTGGCCGGTCGCGTGGTGGCGGAATCGGCCATTCCGGTGCTGGTAACGCGCTGAAACGCAGAGCGCGCAGCTGGCGCTCAGTTCAACAAGGATCGCCCGGCCGATTCGCCCGCCGGCTGGAACGGCCCCAGCGGATTGAATTGCTGGTCGGTGCGATCCACTTTTTTCTCGCCGGAGTAGTTGCGAAACAGCACCACACGGTCGTTCACGACCACCATTCCTTCAAAGCGCCAGCCCGTGATGTTGGTGGTGCGTTTGATGTTGAGGAAGTCCAGCCAAAACCCGCCTTCACGCTTTCGCTGTTCGGTTCCAAAACGAAACACATAGGCGCGGCAGGCTGACTGCGCCGCGATGCAGGAACGCACGCCCGGGTCGAGGTCAGCCGGCTGTATGCCGGCGTAGGGCACCAGCCGCCCGACAACCTCCGGGTAGGGAATCAGCGTGACGTTGGCGTTGGCCTGGCGGTCGAAACCCAGTGCCGCAAGGCCAGCCAGTGTGGTCTCGTAAGGTACTGCTTTCTCCAACGCGAGCCTGGCGTCGTCAAAATTAGAAAACGAAGACGGTGATTCGCTGCTGGACGTCGGCAGCAATGCCCCGCAGCCGCACAGGCCGGCTGCCAGGGCTACAGACACGCCCCATACCCGCCAACCGATGAACCGTGATTTCTTTTCTTGATCTCCCATGGGGCCATTATGGCGACGCATTGACGCGCCACACAAGGCCCATGAACGGCGAACCCTGCGCTAAATCAACAATTGCGTCATTGCGGCTCGACGCCCGCTTTTTTCACCAGCGCCGCGTATTTCACCAGCTCGCTCCTGAAGTGTGCAAGCGCCGCCTCGGGCGTGCTGATGCTGATGGTGTTGCCCTGTTTGGCCATGGCTTCCTTCACCTCCGGCGTGGCAAACGCCGTGGCGATTGCGCCCTGAATACGCTTGACCTGGTCTGCGCCCAAACCCTTGGGGCCAACTGCCGCGATCCAGCCTTCGACCAGGTACCTGGGAAACCCACCTTCGGCGGAAGTCGGAATGTCTGGCGCGGCGGCGATCCGTGCGGGCGCTGAAACACACAGGGCCCGCACATTGCCTGCCTTGATCTGCCCGGCCACTGCCGGCAAGGCGCCCACGCCCCAATCAACCTGCCCACTCACGATGTCCTGCAACATCGGGCCGAAACCACGATAGGGAATGTGGGTGGAGAAGGTCTGGCTCACGTCCTTGAACATCTCGGCCGCCAGGTGCAAGATGGTGCCATTGCCGCTGGAAGCGTAGTTGTATTTGCCGGGGCTGGCCTTGAGCAAGGCGGCAAACTCCTGCAGTGTTTTGGCCGGCACCTTCGGGTTGACCACCAGCACCAGCGGTGTGGCGCCAATGATCGCGATGGGCGTGATGTCATTGACCGGGTCAAACGGCACCGACTTCAACACGCTGGGGTAGATCACGTGGTTGTTGGA
>JANNMM010000115.1:0-8398 GCA_031397915.1 Rhodoferax sp.
GTGGCCATCAGCACCTGTGCCTTCGCAAATCGCGCGTCAAAGTCGCGTTTGTTGGTGGCGATTTTGGCGTCGAGGTCGGCATTGAAGACTGCCAGATCGGCGTGGTCGGCGAGGAAATCAATGGCATTCAACCAGCGTTGCAAGGCATCAAACGGGCGCACCAAGGCGGTTTTGGCGATGACCGGCGCGAAATTCACCTTGGCTTCGTCCACGTCGTCGTGCAGCAACAGGAACTTGATGTACTGAAAGCGCGCCGCGTCATCTTGCGGGTTTTTCAGCACGGCCTGGTGCAGGGCTTCGCGCTGCGCCTGCGGGTCGTCGGCAGAAGGCGCGTCGGAAATCTCGGTGGCAGTCACCTCGGCCTCCAGCACCTCGCCTGGCGCCTGGTCGGGCACATGTTTGTCCAGAAAAGCCTTGAGCTGGCTCTCGGGCACGGCGCCCATGAAGCCGTCGACCGGCTTGCCGCCGACCATCATCACGCAGGTGGGAATCGAGCGGATGCCAAAGGCCTGGCTGATCTCCTGTTCCTGGTCTGAATCAATTTTGACCAGTTTGAAGCGCCCGGCATAGTCGGTCTCCAGCTTTTCCAGAAGAGGCCCAATGACTTTGCATGGGCCGCACCAGGGCGCCCAGAAATCGACCAGCACCGGGGTCTGGAGGGAGGCCTCGACGACTTCGGCGTCAAAGTTTTCGGAAGTTACGTTGATCATGATTTTCAGTTGGGGGTGGCACGTAAAATTGCCAGATGACTATTCAAATTGCTGTACAAATCGGTGTGGTGATGGGTTCCCGCTCGGATTGGGACACGATGCAACACGCAGTACAGATTCTCCAACACTTCGGCATTGCCTACGAAGCCCGCGTGATCTCGGCGCACCGCATGCCCGACGACATGTTCGCTTACGCGGAAGCCGCGGTGGGCCGTGGCCTCCAGGCGATCATCGCCGGCGCTGGCGGCGCGGCCCATTTGCCCGGCATGCTGGCGGCCAAAACCACGGTGCCGGTGCTGGGCGTGCCGGTGGCCAGCAAACATTTAAGCGGGGTGGATTCTCTGCACAGCATCGTGCAAATGCCCAAAGGTGTGCCCGTGGCCACGTTTGCCATTGGCGACGCCGGTGCTGCCAATGCGGCGCTGTTTGCCGTGGCTTTGTTGGCAAGCCACGACAAGGCGCTTCGCACCAAGCTGGACGCCTACCGCGCTGCGCAGACCGAAAACGCGCGCGGCATGACGCTGCCGCCCGCCTTGTGAGCACGCCGAAGGCCAAAATCAAGGCCAAAGCGGTGCTGGCCCCCATCTTGCCGGGAAGCCTGATCGATGGGCAGGCGGCCACGCTGGGTGTGATGGGCGGTGGACAGTTGGGCCGCATGTTCGTGCATGCGGCGCAGGCGCTGGGTTACCGCACAGCGGTGCTGGACCCGGACCCGGCCAGCCCGGCCGGCCTGGTCAGCCACGTGCATGTGCAAACCGGGTATCTGGACGAAAACGGTTTGGCGCAACTCGCCCGCGCCAGCCACGCCATCACCACCGAGTTCGACAACGTGCCGGCTGCGGCTTTGCTGGCGCGGGCGAAACCGCGGCCTGTGGCCCCGGCAGCCAACGCGGTTAACATTGCCCAGGACCGTGCCGCCGAGAAGGCGCATTTTGTCCGCTGCGGCGTGCCCTGCGCGCCCTACGCGTTGATCGACAGCAGCGCCCAACTCAAGGCGGTTGAAGCGGACTTGCTACCGGGAATTTTGAAAACCACCCGCATGGGTTACGACGGTAAAGGGCAGGCGCGCGTCAAAAGCCGGGCGGAGCTGGCAGCCGCCTGGGCGGCAGTAAAGCAAGTTCCGTGTGTACTTGAAAAACTGATGGCGCTGCAATTCGAGTGTTCCGTGATCGTCGCGCGCGGGCGTGACGGCGCCTGCGTGCATCTGCCCGTACAGCGCAATACGCACCGCGACGGTATTTTGGCGGTGACTGAGGTTTTCAAGTCAAATATGCCTTCAGGCTTTGAAAAGCGGGCGCAAGAAGCTGCGAAATCAATAGCAGATGAGTTACGCTATGTGGGCGTCTTGTGCGTCGAGTTTTTTGTTGTGCAAGATGGCGAAGGGCACAAGCCGCGCCTGGTCGTCAACGAAATTGCGCCGCGCCCGCACAACAGCGGCCACTGGAGCATGAACGCCTGTGATGTGTCGCAGTTTGAGCTGCAGGTTCGCGCCTTGGCAGGCTTGCCGCTCACGCAACCGCGCCAAACCAGCCCGGCCATCATGCTGAACCTGCTGGGCGACATCTGGCCCGCCAAGGGTTCGGTGAAATGGGACAAACTGCTGGCGTTGCCGGGCACCCACCTGCACCTCTATGGCAAAACAGACGCCCGCGCTGGCCGCAAAATGGGCCACTTGAACATCACCGGAAAAACAGTTGCGGGCGTTCAGGCAACGGCCTTGAAAGCGGCGAGGCTGCTGGGCATCAAGCCGCTGCCGCAATGGGCGACGGCCGCTTAAGCAGCAGCGGTGTAAAAAATTAACGAGGGGCACCCGTGATCGTCGATGCAAACGCGCCAGGTTCACTGGCCTTGGCCGCAGAGGCCTTGCGGGCGGGTGAGCTGGTTGGATTGCCGACGGAAACCGTTTATGGACTGGGCGCAGACGCCGACAACGCAGAGGCAGTTGCCAAAATATTCCGGGCCAAGGGCCGCCCAAGCGACCACCCGCTGATCGTGCATGTGGCTGACGCATCGGTGGTGGCGCATTTTGCCCAAGACGTACCGAACTTCGCCCGGCGTCTGATCGCCACCTATTGGCCCGGCCCTGTCACGCTGATCTTGCGTCGCCATGCCGACCGGGCTGCCGCGGCTGCCGGTGGTCAGGATTCCGTTGGCCTGCGTTGCCCGTCGCACCCGGTGGCGCAGGCCCTGCTTAAAAACCTGTTGCAGCCGGCAGAAAACGGCGTGCCCGCAGTGCATGGCATCGCCGCGCCCAGCGCCAACCAGTTTGGCCGCGTCAGCCCCACGACCGCGCGCCATGTGTTGGCCGAATTCGGCGACGATTTGCTGATTCTGGACGGTGGCGCGTGTGATGTAGGCATCGAGTCCACCATCATCGACTGCACGCGCGGCGCTCCGGTGTTGCTGCGCCCGGGCTCCCTCACCTTGGCCCAGCTCAGCGCCGCTTGTGGCCAGCGGGTGCTCCTGAACGAGGACTTGCCCACGCATATTTCCATGGGCCCCAAGGCTTCTGGAACACTTGAGTCGCACTATGCGCCCCGTGCGAAGGTGCGGTTGATGGATGCGCGCGCGCTGCAGGCTGCGCTGGATTTGCTGGGTGCCGACGTTGATGGCAAAAATGGCGGCAAACCGGTCATCGCCGTCTGGTCACGCGCGATATTGAAGAGCCGTGCCAGCACCTTGCTGCGCCGGCGCATGCCCGACGATGCCAGCGCCACGGCGCAACAACTCTTCTCGGTTTTGCGCGAGTTTGACGCTCAGGGGGTCAAACTGATCTGGATCGAAACCCCGCCAAATGCCCCCGAATGGGATGGCGTGCGCGACCGACTTACGCGCGCGTCTGCCGCTTAGCCTTCAGGTATTTCGCCTTATTCGGCCACCATACCGGCCTCTCTAAACGCCGCCGACCAGGCCTGCAACTGCTCTTGCACAAACGCCGCCATCTCGGGCGGTGTGGAACCACCGAGTTCAAAACCCAGGGCGCTGATGCGTTCGCGCACGTCGGGGCGTTGCATCGCCGCATTGAGCTCGCGGTTCATGCGCTGGGCAATCTCCGGCGGCAGGCGCGCCGGGCCGAACAACGCGGCCCAGGTGCCCGCGGTGAATGGTGGCAGACCGGCCTCGGCGCCGGTTGGCACGGTTGGCAACAAGGCCGAACGGGCTGGCAGCAACACAGCCAGTGCGCGCAGTTTGCCTTCCTTGATGTGCTGCAGCGTGCTGGCCGGGGTGGCAAAGGTCAGTTGTACATGGTTGCCCAAAATGTCTGTCACCGTTGGCGCCTCGCCTTTGTAGGGCACCAAGGTCATGTCGGCCTTCACTGACTTGAGCCGAACATGCATCAGCTGTGTGACGCCGCTGTAGCTGCCATAACCGAGTTTGTCGGGACTGTTGCGCGCGTAAGCCAGCAACTCGTTGACGTCTTTGGCGGGCACGCTCGGGTGGGTGACCAGCACGTAGACGTACCGCCCGATCAGCGAGACCGGTGTGAAGCTTTTCACTGCGTCATAGGGCGCGTTTTTCTTGAGCAGCGGCACCTGCATCATCGCAGTGTTGGTGGCCATGAAGAAAGTGTGCCCATCCGGCTCGGCCCGCGCCACAAAATCGCCCGCAATGGCGCCGTCTGCGCCCGGTTTGTTTTCAACCAGAACCGGTTGACCCAGCGTGGCTGTCATGGCCTGCGCCAGGATCCGGGCCACAGCGTCGGTCGAGCCTCCCGGCGGAAACTGCAATACCAGCCGAACCGGTTTGGTCGGCCAGGTTTGGGCCGACGCACAGGCGCCGGCGAGGCCCAGCAGCAACACACAGAGGATTCGCGTGGTCAGCGATGTTTTCATGGTTGTATTCACAGGTTGATGGAGTTTGAACATGCCTAAGGTCGGTCGTTGGCTACCCAGTCTACTAGCGCCTCCAAAGCGGGCCTTGCCGCCACCGCCCCAGGCTGGTTGACGACCATCACCACCACATATCGGCGGCCACTGGTGCCCAGCACGTAGCCTGCAATGGCTGCCACGTCGCGCAGGGTGCCGGTTTTCAGGTGGGCGCTGCCGCGCGCCTTGGCGCGGCTGCTGCGCAGGGTGCCGTCCAGGCCGGTGATGGGCAAAGACGACATCAGCTCGGGCATCAAGGGCGATGCGTAGGCGGTTTGCAAGAGGCGCGTCAGGCCCAGGGCGGTGATGCGTTCGCTGCGCGAGAGGCCGGAGCCGTTGTCCAGCGCCGGGACGTCGCTGTCGCCAATGCTGCTGCGCCACCAGCGTTGCAGCAGATCGCGCGAAGCGGCGAGCGTCGCTGTTGTGCCATTGGCGTTACCGGGTGTTTTGTTTTGCAAACTCAGCGTGAGGAACACCTGCTGCGCCATCACGTTGTTGCTGTATTTGTTGATGTCGCGGATCACCTCGGGCAGTGCGGGCGACACCACTTCAAACGCCGGTTTCAATGCCGCCAGCGTGGCCGGCAAGCGGCCTTCGCGAACACTGCCGGAGAGTTTGCCACCCATCTCGCGCCACATGCCCTCCATCGCACGCACCGCAAACGATTTCGGATCGGCGTAGGCCACCGGCCAGACCTTCTCGCCGCAGCTGGCCGGGTAACTGCCTGCGAGGCGAATCTGCGTGGCATCGGAAAAATCAGCGCGCAGGCCGCTGCGGTAGTCACCACAGGCCAGGTTGTTCAAGGGCAGGCTGGACGGCATTTGAACGCCAGCCAGGGGCGGCTCTACCTGAACCTGTGCGACATTGTTGGCGCGGTCGGGCACGAAGGTCATCACCACCGACTTGAAATTGATCAAGAGCGCATCGGGCGCGGCGTTGTAGGGCCGCAGCGGTTCGCCGTCAAACAGCGACGGGTCTGCCTCCACCATTTCAAAGGCGCTGCGATCCAGCACGATGTCGCCGTTGATGCTCTTGATGCCCAGGCCCTGCACCCGGCGCAACAGCAGCCAAAGTCGTTCTGAAACGAGTTTTGGGTCGCCCTGCCCTTTGATGTAAAGGTTCCCGTTCAAGACACCCTCACGCACGGCGCCTTCCAGATACACCGGTGTGTTCCAGGCAAAGGTGGGGCCGAGCAAATCCAGCGCCGCGTAGGTGGTGACCAGTTTCATCACCGAAGCCGGGTTGACCGGCACGTTGGCGCGGTGGCTCAGGCGCGGGCTGCTGCGGCTTTGCACTTCGGTGACGAGAACGGCCACCGAATCCCTGGATACGTTGGCGCGTTGCAGCGCAGCTTCCACCTCTGGAGGAAGGGTTTGCGCGACGGTGCCCAGTGCACAGGAAAACAGGCAAACGGAAAGGCAGATCCGGGCCAGGCGTGCAGCAGGGTTAAGGGCGGGCATTGGGGCGTTCATGGCGGGCAAGTCTACCGCCGCCACTGATAATCCGGCCATGCGTTTCTTCAATAACCTGTCGCCCAGGGCCATCGGCGTCTCGGCGGCGGTGATCACCGTCATCATCTGGACGTCTTTCATCATCATCGCCCGCGCCACCACCGACCCGGCCCGAGGCGCGACGATGACGCCGCTGGACATCGTGTTTGTGCGCATAGTGGGCGCAGGTATGGTGCTGCTGCCTTGGGGCTGGTGGCTGGTGCGGCGCGACCGGGCACAGGGCAACGGGCGGCCATCATCCCTGTGGGGGTTCTCACCCTTGTCGCTCAAGGTCACGGCACTTACCGGTGTCTTCGGCGGCCTTTTGTACGGCATGTTTGCCTACAGCGGGTTTGTCTTCGCACCAGCCGCCCACGCGTCGGTGTTGTTGCCGGGCAGTTTGCCTCTGTGGACGACGCTGCTGGCGGTTGTGGTCTTGCATGAGCGACTGACGCGCGTTCGCCTGATCAGCCTGGGTCTGATCGTCTGCGGCGCCCTGTTGGTGGGTGGCGCCAGCCTGCTGCGCGCCTTTGATGGTGGCAGTGTCTGGCGCGGCGATGTGTTGTTCATGATCGGGGCCTTCAGCTGGTCGATGTACACCGTGCTGGCGCGCAAGTATGGGCTGGATGCCGTGCGCGCGACCATCGCCATCACCGTCTTCGCGGCCATGATTTACCTTCCGCTGTACACCATGCTGATGTTGTTGAAGCTCATGCCGAGCACCCTGATGACGGCGCCGCTGTCTGACATTTTTTTCCAGATGCTGTTCCAGGGTTGCGGGTCAGTGGTGATTTCGGGCATCACCTTTACCAAAATGGTCCAGTATTTTGGCCCGGTGCGCACCACTATGTTCACCGCCGTTGTGCCAGGGTCTTCGGCCTTGGGTGCGGTGTATTTTCTGGGCGAGCCTTTGACCTGGAACCTTTGGGCGGGCCTGGCTTTGGTGACGGTTGGCATCTTGTTTGGCGTACGCCAGGCCCGCAACCTGACGGTGACGGCACAATCGACCCATCACAAAGCGGCAAACGCAGGGAGCTGACTCGATGGGTAAATCCACCGCCAGGTTGTTTTTGGGCGCATGCGCGCTGCTGCTCCTGGCGGCCTGCGGCGGCGGTGGCTCAGGTGGTGGCGGTGCCGCGCAGAACGCCAGCCCCTACCCGGGTGCGCCACTTACCTGTGCGGTGGCAGACCAGCGCGCCTGGTTGCGGGATTTCATGAACGACCAGTACCTCTGGTTTGACCGTCAAGGTGTGCCCAACGAAGCGGCCACCTCGATGGACCAGTACTTCACGAGCCTGCTCTACCCGGTGGTTGACCGCTACAGCTACTCGCAAGACACCCAGCAGTTTTTGCAATTTTTTGCCGCAGGCAGGCGCACCGGGTACGGTTATTCGCTGGCCTGGGCCGACGCGGCGCAAACAGTCCTCAAAGTGCGCTTGGTGGAAGCGTTAAGCCCGGTCGGTCTGGCGGGGTTGCGGCGGGGCGAAACCATTGTCAGCATCGACGGGTATACGCCGGCGCAGATCGTGGCGGGTGCCAATGCGGTGGTGACCACGGCCGGCGTGCCGCGCAATTTTGTGGTGCGGGACCTGGCGGGCGTGCAGCGCAGCTTCAGCGTCAATTCGGCCGACTTCAGTCTTACGCCGGTGAGCCATAACGCGGTGTTGACGGCCACCAACGGCGCTCGAGTGGGCTACATCGCGTACCAGGAATTCATCGCCAGCGGCGCCGCAGCGATGGGCGCGGCGATCAACAGTTTCAGGGCGGCGGGCGTCACCGAAGTGGTGCTGGATCTGCGCTACAACGGCGGCGGCAGCACCACGCAGGCGCGTGACCTGGCCAGCATGCTGGGCGGCTCCCGGCTCAGCGGCAGCACTTTTGCGCTGTTTCGTTTCAACGCCAAATATTCAGCCAACAACGTGGCGCAGGCGTTCACGTCAAACCTGCAGACGCTGCCAGCCGCGCCGCTGGAAAACCTCGGCCGGCTGTTTGTCATCACCTCGGGCGGCACAGCCTCCGCCAGTGAGATGGTGATCAACGGCTTGCGCCCGCACCTGCCGGTCATCACGATCGGCGCCACCAGTTTTGGCAAACCTTACGGTTCACAACCGCGCGACGCCTGCGGCACCACCTACAGCGCCATCAGCCTGGAGGTGGCCAACGGCTTGGGCGAAGCCAACTTCGCCAACGGCTTTGCGCCCAACTGCGTGATGAGCGACGACTTGACGCGCGAGCTGGGCGACCCGGCCGAGCTGCGCATCGGCGCGGCGTTAAGTTACATCACCAACGGAATTTGCCCGCCCTTTGCCAATGTGCCGCCAGTCAATTTGGC
>JANNMM010000183.1:0-1793 GCA_031397915.1 Rhodoferax sp.
GGCATCGTCGGTGGCGCGGCACCGCTGCTGCTCGATGGACTGGCGGGCCTGGTGGCCGGCGGTCTTGTGTTTGGGGTGGTGACGCTGGTGCAGCGCCTGTTGCGAAAGCCAGCCGGGGCGACAAGCCCGCTCGAAACCGGCATTGAACCGGATCATTGAACCGGCTCATTGAAGGGGTTCACTGATCGGGCTGCGTGTTGTTGCCTGGTTGGCCATCGCCATCGCGGCCGTTGGCGCCGATAGCTTCTTCCAGAGGGAAGGGCCATTGGCCTTTTTTCTCCGGCGCGAACGGCGCTGCAGCATCACGGGCGCGCTGCTCAATGGCTTTGCGGTCTTCTGTTGGGCTGCTGGCCGGGCGAGGACCGCGGGTTGATCGTGGCATCGGTGTCTCCGAAAAAAAGTATGTGCCCACCTTATCGCGTGGACGCCGCCGCAGCTGTAGTCTGCCAATGACGCGCCATGTAGGAGATGCCGTTTGGCAATATCGGCCGTTCGCGGCGGAGCCGCCAGCGGGCATCTGGTAAAACAGCGGTTGCCTTCCCGTTTTTCTGTGTATTCCTTCTGTTAGAGCCCATTGATCCAGACTCCATCTCCTGCTGGCACCGCGCCTTCTGCGCCCCATTCCACCGGGCCTTCCATTCACTGGATGGAGGCCGGCCAGAATTGCTCGGCACGCTGGCGTTCCGAGCGTGCTGCGCCACCGCCCAAACGCGTGGTGCTGGCTGACGACACCCTCAATGCCGATACGGCCTATCGGCTGGCCTGTGAGGGCACGGCTTTGCTGTGGCGTGGTGATTTTCAGAATGCGCGGCAACTGTTGCAGGCGCTTGCGCGGCGGGTTGACAAGCCGGTCAGCTCGAAAAAAGCGGCCAGGGCAGCGAGTCCCTCGCGCGCGAAAGCCTTGGCTGCTGATGCGGCAAAAGCGGTCGTGCCGGGAGAGGCATTTCACCTGCATCGGCAAGCGCAGGCGCAGCGCGCACGTGTGCTGGGCATGGTTCTCATACAGTTCGACGCCCGCTACGGCGTGGCGCTTCGCCGGGCGCCTGATGTGCGGCAGGCCTGCAGCGAAGCGTGGGGTGCGCCTGAAGGGCAGAGCGCGTCAAGTGCCTCGGTCGCTTCCTTGCGCGAACTGCTCGGCCTGATCAGTGCGCATGAGTGGCGAAAGAAAGGCGTGGAAATCGCCGCGCTCGGTGCGCCGCCCGACAACCGCATCCATCCGCATTACGGCGTGTTTTCTCCGGTGCGGGGCGAGTATGTGCGTCTGGTGGCCGATGCGCCTTTGCCCGTGACGGGCCAGGCGCCCTTTGTGGCCTTTGACATTGGCACCGGCACGGGGGTGCTGGCGGCCGTGCTGGCGCGCCGCGGCGTTTCCCGTGTGATCGCCACCGACCAGGACCCGCGTGCCCTGGCCTGCGCGACAGACAACGTGGCGCGGCTGGGCGTGCAGGCGCGCGTGAACGTGCTGCGGGCGGATCTGTTTGCGGATGGCCAGGCGTCCCTGATCGTCTGCAATCCGCCGTGGCTGCCGGCCCGGCCCGGCTCACCGATCGAAGGCGCGGTGTACGACGAAGGCAGCCGCATGCTGCTGGGTTTTTTGAAAGGGCTGGCCGCGCATCTGGCGCCCGGTGGCGAAGGCTGGCTGATCTTGTCCGACTTTGCCGAGCACCTGGGTCTGCGCACCCGGGACGAGTTGCTGGCGGCCATCGCAAGCGCCGGGCTGAAGGTGCTGGGCCGCCTTGACACGAAGCCGGAGCATCCCAAGGCGCAGGACGAGACCGACCCGCTGAGCCGGG
>JANNMM010000197.1:0-2732 GCA_031397915.1 Rhodoferax sp.
GGCGTTGTCCAGCCCGTAGGCGATGGCAGCTGCGGTGGGCTCGTTGATGAGCCGCAACACATTGAGCCCGGCGAGTTTGGCCGCGTCTTTGGTGGCCTGGCGCTGGGCGTCGTCAAAATACGCGGGAACGGTGATGACAGCGCCGAACAGGTCGTCATTGAAGCTGTCTTCAGCGCGGTAACGCAGCGTCGCCAGAATATCACCACTCACCTCGACCGGCGACTTCTCCCCCGCCACCGTTTGCAGACCCAGCATGCCTTTGTGGTCGATAAACTGGTAAGGCAACTTGCCGGCGTCTTTTACATCCTTGAGGCTGCGGCCCATGAAACGTTTGACGGACGCGATCGTGTTTTGGGCGTCCGACGCGACGGCAGCCAGCGCCTCAAAGCCAATCACCCGTTTGCCGGCGTCTAGGTAACGCACGACGGACGGCAACAAGACGCGGCCCTGGTCGTCGGGCAAACACTCGGCGACGCCACTGCGCACCGCAGCGACCAGCGAGTGTGTGGTGCCCAGGTCGATGCCCACCGCGATGCGCCGCTCGTGCGGGTTGGGCGACTGGCCGGGCTCGGAGATTTGCAATAAAGCCATCGGGTCAGACCCTGCTTTCGAGCTGTTCGCGCCGCGCTTGCACATCGGCGCCAAAACGCTCCATGAACATGAGCGCCCGCACCTGGCCCACAGCCGCTGGAAAGTCCTGTTTTTTGTCCATCAGTTGTTCACATTTTTCAAGCGCTTCAAGGCGCGCTGACGAGAGCACAACGTCCAAATCTTCAACATCGGCGATGCCCTGCGCCTCCTCCAGGCTTTCACGCCACTGCATTTGTTGCATCAGGAACTCGGCGGGCATGGCGGTATTGTTCTCGGCATTGACCGGCGCACCGTGCAACTCACACAGGTAGGCGGCGCGTTTAAGCGGGTCTTTCAAGCGTTGGTAAGCCTCGTTGATGCGCACCGACCACTGCATCGCCACACGCTGTGCCGCCGCACCGGCCGACACAAATTTGTCCGGATGGGCCTCGCGCTGCAATTCCTTCCAGCGTGCATCAATCGCCGCGCGGTCCTGCGCAAACTTGCGCGCCAACCCAAACAGCTCGAAATCGTCAGACTGGAGATTCACACTCGGAAGGATTCACCACAACCACACTTGTCACGCTCATTGGGGTTGTTGAATTTGAAGCCTTCGTTCAGCCCTTCGCGGACAAAATCAAGCTGCGTGCCATCGATATAGGCCAGGCTTTTTGGATCAACCAGCACCTTGACACCATTCTCCTCAAACACCACATCTTCTGGCGCGAGTTCGTCCACGTATTCAAGCGTGTAGGCGAGGCCCGAACAGCCCGTGGTTTTGACACCCAGGCGCACGCCCAGGCCTTTGCCGCGTTTGCTCAAATAACGGTTGACGTGCCTGGCGGCAGCTTCGGTAACGGTGACTGACATGGTGATCTTTGCAAGCCTGCCCAAACACCCGTGAACGGGTTGCGGTCAGGCGGATTGAGGCTTCAGGCAGCTTGTGCCAGCGGTTGGTCTTGAAGGACGTGTTTTTTCTTGTAATCCTCCACGGCGGCCTTGATGGCGTCTTCCGCCAGGATGGAGCAGTGGATCTTCACGGGCGGCAGCGCCAACTCTTCGGCGATCTGGCTGTTTTTCAGCGCAGCGGCCTGGTCCAGCGTTTTGCCTTTGACCCACTCGGTGACGAGAGAGGACGAGGCAATCGCCGAGCCGCAGCCATAGGTTTTAAAACGCGCGTCTTCAATCACGCCGGTCAACGGATTCACCTTGATCTGCAACTTCATCACGTCGCCGCAAGCCGGCGCGCCGACCATGCCGGTGCCGACGGTTTCGTCGCCCTTTTCGAAACTGCCCACATTACGCGGGTTTTCGTAGTGATCAACAACTTTTTCTGAATAGGCCATATTAATTACCTCTGAAAATTCTTAATGCGCCGCCCACTGGATCGTGGAAATATCAATGCCGTCCTGGTACATCTCCCACAAGGGGCTCAAGTCGCGCAGCTTCGCGACGTTTTTCTTGATCGTATCGACGGCGTAGTCAATATCGGCTTCGGTCGTCCAGCGGCCAATCGTCATGCGCAGGCTGCTGTGTGCCAGCTCGTCGCTGCGGCCCAGGGCGCGCAACACGTAACTTGGCTCCAGCGACGCCGAGGTGCAGGCCGAGCCGCTGGATACCGCCAGCCCCTTGATGCCCATGATCAGCGATTCGCCTTCGACATAGTTGAAACTCATGTTCAGGTTGTGCGGCACACGCTGCGTGGCATGGCCGTTGATGAACACCTGTTCGATGCCCTGCAAGCCAGCCACCATGCGGTCATGCAGTGCCTGGATGCGTTTGTTTTCTTCGTGCATCTCCAGTTTGGCGATGCGGTAAGCCTCGCCCATGCCAACGATCTGGTGCGTGGGCAAGGTGCCCGAACGCATGCCACGTTCGTGGCCACCGCCGTGCATTTGCGCCTCGATGCGGATGCGCGGTTTGCGCCGCACAAACAATGCACCGATGCCTTTAGGGCCATAAGTTTTATGGGACGTAAGGCTCATCAAATCAACCGGCAAGGTCGCCATGTCGATATCCACCCGGCCAGTGGCCTGCGCCGCGTCCACATGGAAGATCACGCCTTTTTCGCGGCAGACTTTGCCGATGGCAGCAATGTCTTGCACCACACCGATTTCGTTGTTCACATACATCACGCTGGCCAGAATCGTGTCTGGCCGGAT